>NZ_JBIVGV010000006.1:0-331531 GCF_044748865.1 Pseudomonas sp. NPDC089734
CAGTCCGGCGAATCCAGGGCAATCACCGGCACGTCCAGCGACGGCAGACCGGCCAGCAGCGCCTGCTGGGTCAGCACCGCCACGGGCGCGCTGTCGCTCAACAGGTAGGCAATGCGCTCATCCGGGTGCGCCGGGTCCACCGGCACGTAGCCCACACCGGCCTTGAGCACCGCCAGCAGGCCGACCAGGGTATCCAGGCTGCGGCGAGCGACCACGGCCACGCGGTCATCCGGGCGCACGCCCAGGCCGATCAGGTGATGGGCCAGCGCATTGGCCTGGCGATTCAGCTCGCGGTAGCTCAGGCGCTGGTCGCCCACTTGCGCGGCAATGGCATCAGGCTGCGCAAGTGCCTGACGCTCGATGCGCTGGTGGATCGTCAGCACGGTTTCCTGATCGAGGTGATAGTCATTGAAGCGTTCCAGCAGCCGCGTGCGCTCCTCGACGGGCAGGATGTCCACACGCTCGACCGGTGTCTGCGGTGCCTGCTCCAGTGCTTCCAGCAAGTGCTCCATGGCACGGTTCAGGTAGGCACAGATATGCAGCGGGTCAAGGCCCGAGGTGGTTTGCGCGGTAAAACTGAAGGCTTCGCCCAGATCGTCGACGCTCACCACCAGCGGGTAGTTGCTGCGCTCCCGCGCATGCAGGACTTCGATGCCCTGCCAGGTTTCGCCGCCCGTCTGCGGCGCGCTGTGGCGGTAATTGAGCAAGGCATTGAACAAGGGCGTGGGTGCCGCAACACCGCTGCATCGCTGGGCCAGAGCCAGCGGCGCATGTTCATGACGCATCAGCGTGGTCAGGCGTTGGTGGGTTGCGCGGACGGCACTGCGCACGTCCTGTGCGTCCACATCCAGACGCAACGGCAAGGTGTTGATGAAGATGCCCAGCGCCCGCTCGGTGGCCTCGGCTCCCAGCAGACGCCCCATCAGCACCGTACCGAATACCACACGCTGGCGTCCGGTCAGGCCGGCCAGAACCCGTGCCCATCCCAGGTGGAACAGGCTGGCCACACTGATCCCGAGCGTGCGCGCCTGGCTGCGCAGACGCCGGCACAGCTCCAGGTCCAGCGTCAGGGTGTATTCCTCGATGTCGTCGCCGTCACCGCTGAGGTCTTGCAGATCATAGGCCAGGGTCGGTTCATCGACGTCGCCCAGCATCTCGCGGAAGAACGCCTCGTGCTCCTGCTCGCTGACACCCAGCAGGGCCTGCCCCACGTAGTTGCGAAACGGCACCGGGGTGCCCAGCAGACCGGCCTGGCCACTCAGGCAGGCCTGTATTTCATGACGTACCACTTCCAGGGCGCTGTGGTCCATGGCGATGTGGTGGAATTGCAGGGTTGCCCTTACCCCCTGCTGACTCTCGGTTTCGTCGAAGACCAGACGAATCAGCGGTGCCTGGCCGAGGTCCATGATGGCCTGGGCGCTTTCAGACAATGCGCCGACCTTGAGTCCGGCATGCCGCCAGACGACCTGAACCGGGGTTTCAACCCCTTCCCAGTGAACCGAAGTACGCAGGATGTCATGCCGTGCGATCACGGTTTGCAACGCCACGGCAAAGGCGTCCAGACGCTCGCGGTCGGCAAAGGCAAACTGCACGTGCATCACATAGGGATCGCCATGGCTGGCCGTGACATGGTGATAGAGAATGCCCTGCTGCAGGGGGGCCAGCGGATAGATGTCCTGCACATTGGCTGCGCCGCCGGGAACATGGGCGACCAGACGGTCGATGGCGTCCTGATCCAGCGATACCAGCGTCAGCATTTCGGGAGTGATTCGTGTGCAGCCCGAAGGAATGCCGTTTTCCGGCAACGTCGGGGCGCCACGCTTGCTGCTCAGGCACTCGCCCTGCTCGATCAGCTCGATCAATGCCGGCTTGTGCTCGCGCAGATGCTCCACCAGGCCTTTGTCGGTCAGTGCGCGGCGGTTGCCCTGCACCACCAGCTGCCCGTCCTTGACCGACAGGTTGATGTCATTGGCCTTCAGTGTCGCCAAGAGTTCGTTGATGCTCACAGGATAATCTCCATGCTCTCTGTGATGGCTGCATAGCCGGCCAGCGTAGGTTGTTCGAACAGCGCCCGGACATCGGCTTCGATGCCTTCCTGGCGCAGTCGGGCGGTCAGGCTGACCGCCAGGAGCGAATGACCGCCCAGTTCAAAGAAGTTGTCGTGCCGCCCTACCCGCTCGACACCGAGCAGCTCGGCCCAGAGCTGTGCCAGCAGTTCCTCCATCTCACCCTCAGGCGCTTCGTAGGGACGTGTCAGCACCGCGTCGGCACCCGGCGCTGGCAACGACTTGTGGTCCACCTTGCCGTTGGGGCTCAGGGGGAAGGCGTCGATGTGTACATACAGGGCCGGGACCATGTAGTCCGGCAACTGCGCCCGCAACGCTTCGCGCAGCGTCTCGACCGGCAGCAAGGTACCGGTGTAGTAAGCCACCAGCCTCTGGCCGCCCGGCTGCTCGTCGCGCGCCAGCACCACGGCCTGATGGATACCCGGATAACGGGCCAGGCATGCCTGGATCTCGCCCAGTTCGATCCGCAAGCCATGGAGCTTGACCTGATCGTCGTTGCGCCCCAGGAACTCCAGGTTGCCGTCCGCGTGCTGACACACCAGGTCACCGCTGCGGTACAGGCGGTCACCGGCCACGAACGGGCTGTCGATGAAGCGTTCAGCCTGCGCCTCCGGCAGGTTCCGGTACCCTCGGGTGACACCTGCGCCACCGATGTGCAACTGACCGATCACACCCAGCGGCACCGGCTGATCGTGTTCGTCCAGCACGTACAGACGGGTGTTGCAGATAGGACGCCCGATCGGCAATACGGTCTGCGGCACCGGCGCCTCCGGCTCCAGGGTCCAGACGCTGCAATCCACGGTGGCTTCGGTCGGGCCGTAGACGTTGTGCAGGCGTACCCCCGGCAGGCGCTGGCGCACGCGCTCGGCCAGGGCCATGGTCAATTCGCCACCACCGCAGAAGACATCGGTCAGGCTGGTGCACTGACTGCTTTCTTCCAGATCGAGGAACTGTTGCAGCAAGGCCGGTACGAACTGCACCACACTGACCTGCTGCTCGCGGATCACGTGCATCAGGTAAGCCGGATCGCGGTGCCCGTCAGGACGGGCCAGCACCAGCGGCAGGCCCGCGCACAGTGGCCAGAACAGCTCCCACACCGAAGCGTCGAAGCTGATCGGTGTCTTGTGCAACAACGCACCCTGTGCTGTCGGCGGGCACAGACTGGAACTCCAGTGGATCAGGTTGCCGACGCTACGGTGCTCGACCATCACACCTTTGGGCTGCCCGGTAGAACCGGAGGTGTAGATCACATAAGCCAGGTGATCCGGCGTCAGGCCGTCGATGCGTGGATTTTCGGCGCTCTGCAGGTTCCAGGCGTGGTCGTCGAGGTCTACACGCGGTGTGCGTTCCTCATTGAGCAGCGTGCGGGTCGCGGCCTGGACCAGTACCGCGACAGGTGCGCTGTCCTCGAGCATGTAGTGGATACGCTCGCGAGGGTAGCCCGGGTCCAGCGGCACATAGGCACCGCCCGCCTTGAGGATGGCCAGCAGGCCGATCACCATGGATGCACCGCGTTCGACGCAGATCGCCACTCGATCATCGGGTTTTACCCCCATGCCGATCAGGTGATGAGCCAGACGGTTGGCCTGCTCGTTGAGGGCCTGATAGCTCAGTTGTACGCCTTCGGCACGCAGCGCCACGGCCTGGGGCATACGGGCGACCTGTGCCTCGAACAGCCCATGAAGCGTGTGCTCCAGGTCGTAGTCCTTCGCCGTTTCGTTGAAGTTGACCAGCAACTGCTGGCGCTCGTCGTCATCCAGTACCGGCAGGTGTTGCAACGACAGGCCGGACGAAGATTCCAGAGCCTCGACCAGCCCGCTCAAGGTCTGCTGCACGTAACGGCAGATTCTCCGGGCGCCGACCTGAGGCGTCACCGTCACGGACAGGCGCAGTTGCTCGCCCAGATCGTCGACGTTCAGGCTCAAGGGATAGTTGGTGTTTTTCTCGCTGGCGAGAATCTCCAGACCACGCCATGCATCACGTTGCGCATCCTGACGGGCCTGCCCGGCGCTGTGGCGGAAATTGAGGATGGCGCTGAACAGCGGCAGAGGCGCGGCAACACCGCTCCAGCGCTGCGCCTGGGCCAGAGAGGCATGTTCGTGGCCGAGCAGTGCCGCAAGCCGTGCATGGGTGGTGCGCGCCCCTTCCCGCACGTCGATGT
Organism: Pseudomonas sp. NPDC089734; assembly: GCF_044748865.1. Lineage (NCBI taxonomy): Bacteria > Pseudomonadati > Pseudomonadota > Gammaproteobacteria > Pseudomonadales > Pseudomonadaceae > Pseudomonas > Pseudomonas sp. NPDC089734. The sequence goes on from NZ_JBIVGV010000006.1 coordinate 4,228, forward strand.
CAGTCAGATCGACCCGCAGCGGCAGGGTATTGATGAACATGCCCATGCCACGGTCCGCACCTTCCCCGCCCTGCAGACGGCCGATCAGCACCGTGCCGAACACCACCCGGTCCTTGCCGGTGGTCGCGGCCAGCACCCGGCCCCAGGCCAGATGGAACAGGCTGGCAACGCTGACACCCAGTTGCCGGGCCTGGCTGCGCAGACGCAGTACCAGGTCGTCGGGCAAGACCTGTTGGGCCTCTTCGATGCCCTGTCCATCGCCCTGAACGTCATGCAGGCCGAATGGCAGGGTCGGTTCGTCGATATCGCCCAGTTGCTCGCGGAAGTAGGCTTCGTGCTCCGCCTCACTGACACCCAGACATGCCTGGGCCACGTAATTGCGATAAGGCACGGAAGGTTGTGCTGGCTCCGCTTCACCCCGCAGGTGGGCAAGGATTTCCTCACGCATCACTTCCAGGGCCGTGGCATCCACCACAATGTGATGGAATTGCAGCGTGGCCTGCAGGCGCGGGCTGGCAGGCTCCCGGCTGTAGATCAGGCGGATCAGCGGTGCCTGGCTGAGGTCGATACGTGCCGAACGGGCTTCGGCCTCGATCTGCGCAAGCGACACCTCTTCAAGAGGCAGTTCGGCATGACGCCAGACCACCTGCTGCGGGACTTCCAGGCCATCCCAGACCACGGCGGTACGCAGGCTGTCATGACGTGCAATGACCTTGCGCAGGCCTTCGGCAATCGTGTGCAGACGCTCCAGACTGTCGAAGGTCATGCGCAATTGCAGCAGGTAGGGGTCGCCCTGATCCGCCGTCAGGTAGTGATAGAGAATCCCTTCCTGCAAGGGGGCCAGCGGGTAGATTTCCTGCACATTGGCAGCACCGCCGGGGACCGTGTCGACAATCCGGTCAATGGCGGACTGCTCCAGTTGCGACAGGCTCAACATGTCCGGCGTGATCCGCGTGCAGCCTGCCGGTACGAGGTTGGCCGGCACCGCGATTTCGCGCCCCGTGCCGACGGAGGCCGCCAAAGCCGCCACGGTCGGTTGCCCCAGAAGTACCCGCACGTCGGCGCTCAGACCGGCGTTGCGCATGCGCTCCACCAGGCTGACGGCCAGCAGGGAATGACCGCCCAGTTCAAAGAAATTGTCATGCCGCCCGACCCGGTCGACACCCAGCACCTGTGCCCAGAGTCCGGCGATGGTGGTTTCCGTTTCGCCTTGCGGCGCTTCATAGGCCTGACGGGCCAGATCTTCCTGGGCCGGGTCCGGCAGTGCACGGCGATCGAGCTTGCCATGGCTGGTCAGTGGCAGGGTTTCCAGGCGGATGAAAGCCAGCGGCACCATATAGCCCGGCAAACGTGCCGTCAGAGCCTCGCGCAGTGCATCCACCAGCACCGCAGCGCTCTCGGTGAACCACGCCAACAGGCGTTCGCCACGCACCAGCACCACCGCATCCTTCACGCCGGCCTGAGCCGCAAGGGCCGCCTCGATCTCGCCCAACTCGATGCGCATGCCGCGGATCTTGACCTGATCGTCGTTGCGACCCAGGTAATCCAGGGTGCCGTCGGCATTCCAGCGTACAAGGTCGCCGCTACGGTACATGCGCGCCTGCGCCTGGCCACTGAACGGATCGGTGACGAAACGTTCACGGGTCAGGTCCGCCTGATTCAGGTAACCCCGGGCAACACCCGAGCCGCCGATGTACAGCTCACCGCTGACACCCACCGGCACAGGCTGCAACTGCTCATCCAGCACATAGATATGGGTGTTGGAGATTGGCCCGCCGATGTGCAGCGACCCGCCGACCTGAACCTGCCCCGAGGTCGCGACCACGGTGGTTTCGGTCGGGCCATAGTTATTGATCACGGCAAAGCCCGGATCACGGTCGAACTGACGCAGGCGGTCACCACCGATCAACAAGGTGCGCAAGGTCGGGTGCTGGCGCGACCGCCGGAACGCCTGCTCGGCCACCGGCGTGGGCAGGAAACTGACCTGAAGCGGCTGCTCCAGCCACCAGTCGAGCAGTTCATCCACATGCTCGTTGCCTACATTGGCCGGCGGCAGATGCAAGACCGCGCCCACACAGAGCGCAGGCCAGACTTCCCAGACCATGGCATCGAAGCCGAAACCGGCCACGCTGGCGGTGTGGCTGCCTGCATGCAGATCGAACGCCTGGCAATGCCAGTGCACCAGATTGTTCAGGGTGCGGTGTTCGACCATCACCCCCTTGGGTTGCCCGGTGGAGCCGGAGGTGTAGATCACATAGGCCAGATGCTCGTCGTTCAGGCCCGGCACCTGCGGATTGCTGTCGGCTTCCTGATGCCAGGCGGCCTGATTCAGGTTCACCTGGGGCACGTCCCCGACCAGTGCCTGGGTCGCATCATCGACCAGCACCACACGCGGTGCGCTGTCCAGCAGCAGATAGGTGATCCGCTCGCCCGGATAGGCAGGGTCCACCGGCACATAGGCCGCACCGGCCTTGAGTACCGCCAGCAGGCCGACCAGACGGTCCGGGCTGCGGCTCAGGCACAAGGCGACACGCTCGTCCGGCTGCACGCCCAGGCCGATCAGGTGATGAGCCAGTCGGTTGGCGCGGCGGTTGAGTTCGGCATAGGTCAGGACCTGAGCGCCCTGGACAACGGCCTGGGCTTCGGGTCTGAGAGCGGCCTGGGCCTCGACCATCGCATGTACGGTCTGCCCCTGCGGAAAGGCTTGTGCGCTGGCATTGAAATCGACCAGCAACTGGCGGCGCTCGTCCTCCTTGAGGATCGACACACCGGTCAGGGGCACGGGAGCGGCCTTTTCCAGAGCCTGAATCAGTTGCGCCAGCGTGTGCTGCATCCAGCCCACCACGCGCCCGGCACCGATACCCTCCAGCGCCAGCACGTGCAGGTCAAAAGCGTCGCCCATGTCGTCAACGCTCAGCGTCAGGGGGTAGTTGCTGCGTACGTCGCCACCCAGCACCCGTACGCCCTGCCACGCGCCTTCACCGTCGAGCGGTTTTACATTGGCGCTGTGGCGGTAGTTGAGCAAGGCACTGAACAGCGGAGAACCCGCCGCAACGCCGCTGCACCCTTGCGCCAGCACCAGCGAAGCATGCTCGTGGGCCAGCAGGGCCGACAGGCGCGAATGCACGCTCTTCACGGCTTCGCCTGCGTCGGTCCCCGTATCGACCCGCAATGGCAAGGTGTTGATGAACACGCCAAGCGCCCGGTCGGCCCCCTCGCCGCTCTGCATGCGGCCCAGTAGCACGGTGCCGAAGACCACGTCACGACGGTTGGCAAGCACACTCAACACCCGCGCCCAGGCCAGGTGCATCAGGCTGGCCGCACTCACGCCCTGCTGACGGGCCTGCTCACGCAAGCGCAGGGCCAGGTCCTTGTCGAGTGTCAGGCGGGCTTCTTCGATACCGCTGCCATCGGTCCTGACATCCTGAAGACCGAAAGGCAGGGTCGGCTCGTCAATGTCTCCCAGCATCTCACTGAAAAACGCCTTGTGCCGGGCATCGTCCCCCATCCGCACACGGGCCACATAGTTGCGGTAAGGCACCGGCGCTTCCAGATCGGCCTGCTGACCGAACAACAGCGCCTGCATTTCAGCGCTGACCACCTCCATGGCCGCGTTATCCAGCACCAGATGGTGAAACAGCAGGATCGCCACGACCTGACGATTGTCCGGGTCATCGGCATGCACCAGACGCATGAGCGGTGCCTGGGACAGTTCCAGCCGATGATGGCGGGCATCGAATTGCCGATGCAGGCGCTCAATGACCGAGATCTGCGGATCATGAGCCTCGAAACTGACCGGCTGCACGGTCAGCCTGGCCTTGCGCCAGACCACTTGTTGCGGTTTTTCCAGCCCTTCCCAGACCACGGAAGTGCGCAGGATGTCGTGACGGTCAATGACCTGTTGAAGCGCATCGGCCCAGGCTTGCAGGCGCGCCAGGCTGTCGAAGGCCAGACGCCATTGCAGCAGATACGGATCGCCCTGGGTGGCCGTCAGGTGGTGATAGAGAATGCCTTCCTGCAACGGTGCCAGCGGGTAGATTTCCTGGACGTTGGCGGCACCGCCCGGCACGGTGGCGACAATGCGGTCGATGGACGACTGGTCCAGATCGGTCAGGCTCAGCAATGCCGGGGTGATCTGCGTGCAACCCTCAGGTACGCGATTGGCAGGTACCGTCACGTCCTGAGCGTTGCCTTTGCAGGCGGCCAGAGCGGCCACGGTCGGTTGACCGAGCAGTACATGCACATCGGCCTGAAGCCCGGCCTTGCGCAGGCGGTCCACCAGGTTGATGGCCAGCAACGAATGGCCGCCCAGCTCGAAGAAGTTGTCGTGGCGGCCTACCCGCTCCACGCCCAGGACTTGCGCCCAGATGGCGGCCATGGCGATTTCCACCTCGCCCTGTGGCGGCTCGTAAGCCTGCCCGAGCAGCGCCGCCGGATCAGGGTCCGGCAGCGCACGGCGGTCGAGCTTGCCGTTCGGGGTCAGCGGCAAGGCCGTCAGGTACGTAAAGGCACGGGGCACCATGTACCCCGGCAAACAGGCCCTCAGGGCCTGACGCAATGCTTCGGAGTCTACGGCATCGCTTTCGGTGAACCAGGCCAGCAATTGTTCATCGCGCACCAGTACCACGGCCTCTTTCACGCCGGGCTGGCTGGCCAGCACCGATTCGATCTCGCCCAGTTCGATGCGGATACCGCGGATCTTCACCTGATCGTCGTTGCGTCCCAGGTAATCCAGGGTGCCGTCGGTGTTCCAGCGCACCAGGTCACCACTGCGGTACATCCGAGCCTGCGGAGCCGGGCTGAACGGGTCGGCAACAAAGCGCTCCTCGGTCAGTTCGGGACGGTTCAGATAACCACGGGCGACACCTACGCCACCGATGTACAACTCACCGGTCACGCCCACCGGCACCGGTTGCAGGTGCTCATCGAGCACGTAGGTCAGGGTGTTGGCAATCGGGCCGCCGATGTGCAAAGTGCCGTCGACCAGCACCCGGCCCGAGGTCGCGACCACGGTGGTTTCGGTAGGGCCATAGTTGTTGATCACGGCAAAGCCCGGATCACGGTTGAACTGGCGCAGGCGGTCACCGCCGATCAGCAGAGTCCGCAGGGTTGGATGAACGTCGTCCTGGCTGAACGCGTATTCGGCCACCGGCGTGGGCAGGAAGCTGACATCCAGCGGCTGGGAACGCCACCAGGTCAGCAAGGCGTCAATGTCTTCCCCGCCCTCCAGGACCGGCGCCAGATGCAGGGTCGCACCGGAACACAGGGCCGGCCAGACTTCCCATGCCATGGCATCGAACCCGAAACCGGCCAGGCATGACGCATGCCCTCCTTCGCCCAGTGAGAACGCCTCACAGTGCCAGGTCACCAGGTTGGCAAGCATCCGGTGCTCCACCATGACCCCTTTCGGCTCACCGGTGGAGCCCGAGGTGTAAATCACGTAGACCAGATTGTCGCTGCTCAGGCCTGAAACCTGTGGATTGGCAGGGGCACCGTACTTCCGGTCGCAATGATCCAGCTCAATCACGGGCTGGGACAGCGACGGCAAGCGCTCGATCAGAGCGGACTGGCTCAGCACCACCACCGGCTTGCTGTCACCCAGCAGATAGGCCAGTCGCTCACGCGGGTGCGCCGGATCGACCGGTACATAGGCGGCACCGGCCTTGAGAATGGCCAGCAGCCCCACCAGTGTTTCCAGCCCTCGGCGGGACACGATCGCCACCCGGTCGTCCGGGCGCACGCCCAGTTCGATCAGGCGCAACGCCAGGCCATTGGCGCTGTGGTTGAGTTGCGCGTACGTCAGGCGTTGCCCCTGATGTATCGCGGCCACGGCGTCCGGGCGAACCAGAGCCTGATGTTCGATACGCTGGTGGATCAGTTGCCCGCCGTCGAAAACGGCCTCCGTGCTGTTCCACTGGCTCAATTCTCGGCGTTCGACGGGAGTCAGCAGGTCAAAGTCAGCGACGTGCAGGTCGGGGTTTTCAAGACCCTGCTCCAGCACCTGCAACAGACGCTCGGTAATGGCCTCGACTTCGACGCCCTCGAACCAGGCGCGGTGATAGACCATGTGCAGGCAGGCGGTGTCGTTGTAACGGTTGGTACGCATGTGGATGGCCAGCGGGGTCGCTTCATAGCCATTCGAGACCTTCACCGTCTGTGCCTGAGCCTCACCGTAACCGTAGTCATGGTCTTCCTGTTCGTAGGAAACCGAAACCTCGAACAATTGAGGCCGCTCTTCCCGCGAGACGCCCAGCGAACGGTTCAGCTCGCTCAAGGGGAAACGTTGATGGCGGAAATCCCGCTTGAGCGAATCCCGCACCTCACCGATCAGCGCCTCGAAAGTCAGCCCCCGGGAAAAGTCCATCCGCACTGCGCTGACCTGGGCGAAGTGGCCCAGCGTAGCCTTGAAACGTGCGCCGATACGGTTGAGCAACGGCAGACCGACCACCCAGTCGTCGCGTTGGGCGGTACGAGAGAAGTAGACATGCAAGGCCGCCAGCAACACATGAAACGCCGATGATCCCGAACGCTCGGCCAATTGCTTCATGCGCGTGTGCAGCGTCGCCGGAAAGCTCTGGACCCAGATGTGGGACGGAGCCGGGTCGGTGATCCGGCGATTGTGATAACGGGACACCAGCAGCGGTTCCGGCAAGTCACGATATTTTTCCAGCCAGTAGGCCTTGTCCCGCTCGTAACGGGGCGAGTCGTGATAACGCGCATCGTCTTCGATGAACTCGCTGTAGGACGGGACTTCGGCCTCAATGCTCTCACCACGGACCAGCGCCGTGTAATGCTCGCCCAACGCCTTGAGCATCTGCCCGAAAGCCCAGCCATCCATGATCAGGTGATGAGCCATGCAGATCATTCTGTGATGATCGGCGGCCAGACGAATCAGGCAAAAACTGAAGAGAGGACTGCCCTCCAGTGCATAAGGACGCTGCATGTACTCAAGAATCAACTCATCGGCAGCGCCTTCCGGGTCGGGGCGGTCGCTCAGGTCATGCACCGGCATCGGTACTGGCATCGATGCTGCATATGTTTGCAGAGGCAAGCCGTCAGCTCCGGCTCCCGGCAGCAATACGGTGCGTAATCCATCATGGGCTGCTACCAATTGTTCCAGGGCACGCTGCAGCAGAGTCGGGTCCATCGGGCCGGTGAGTTTCAGGTAGCCGCCAATGTTATAGAGCGGCGAATCCCCGCGGCTGATCTGGTCAAGCCAGATATCACGCTGGGCAGCGGTTAGGGGGAAGACGTCAGCGGCTGACATGGGTCCAGGTCCTTCTTGGCAGTTAAGCCGCGGATTCAAACATTGCCCCGGTAACCTGTATGTCCCCTGAAACCCGGACAATTCCCTGCGGCCCTCCCCTGTAAACACGCTTCGCCCCCGGCCCTGCTGGCTCCGACCTTTCCATTCAAGTCGCTGGCTAAACGCCACCGTCCGGTTGCGTGGCACTCTTGTCCCTGTTTTCCGCTACAGACGTAGGACAAAGCCCTGAGGTTGAATAGCTGATACCCTTACTGCGACTTTCGCTTGCCAATAACCAACAAAGGACTCGGCCACGGGACAACCCTTAGTACGGTCAGAATCAAGGAAGATAAACACATGAAGCTGAAGTACAGCCTCGATCCACGCTTCTACGTGCAGTTGGGCCACCTGATCTCCAGCACGGGCAGCGCTGACTTTGCCGGACAGATGCTGCAACTCATCAACGGACTGATGCCGATCCACGGTCTGGACCTGAGCGAATGGACCCTGGACATGAGCCGGGCCAGCGTCAGCCGGATAGACCGCCTCGGCACGGCCGGCCAGCCACATGACTCGGCTGCGGCGAACGACCTGCGCCATCCGCTGCTGCCCAGCATCATGCAAATGGAAGCCCCGCTGCTGATCCAGCTCAAGGCCTCCCTGAGCAAACAGAACCCACAGGACAGCGCTCACCAGTGCAATCTGGTTTCAAGCAGCGGCGAACGTCGCTGGGTCATCTGTTTCTATCGTCTGCCAGGGGTAAAAGCCTTCTCGCTGGCCGAACTGTCCATGCTTAAAAGCCTGTCCGATACCTTGTTGCCTCTGGTCGAGCATCATGCGCAGCTCATGGCCCTGCCCACGCCCCCAGGGAGTGGCGCAATACAGGACGAACTCGACACGGGCTCCTTGCATCAGGCATTCAGCGGGCGCCTGGCACAGGACGCCATCACCCTTTCGGCACGGGAACAGGAGGTCTGCCTGGGCCTGTTGACTGGCGGCACCGTGCCGGAAATGGCGCAACGCCTGAAGGTCAAGAACAGCTCGGTGGAGACCTACCTCAAGCGTGCGACCGCAAAACTGGGGATCAGCGGGCGGCATGGTCTGGCCCGCTGGATGGCCGGGGCGTGACGGCTCAGGCGTCGCCTTCGGCCAGCAGACGAAGATCCACCACACGAGAAAGATAACGCAGCGCCTTGAACCGGCGCTCATAGTGATCTTCGTTGCCATAGATAAGCTCGACATACAGGCTGTCGATGATTGCCATGTAGCTTTCCGTCAGGATGCCACTGGCCCTGGGGGAAACCTGAGGGGATGACCTGGCAAGGGCAGCCTGAAAGGCATGGCGGATACTGGCCAGATAACTCTCGAACCCGCTCATCACCGGCTGCCTCAGGGTCTGCGGCGGATAGAACGCCGCTCGAAGCAGGAACCGCAAGGCGTTGCTGGTGGTGTAGCGCGTCTTCAGGTTGGCTAGGTATTCCTGGCCGGCCGTTGTGGATTTCTCGCCTGCGAACTGTGCCTCGACGTAGTGATGCTCGGCTTCCAGTGCCAGCACCAGAACCACGCCAAACAACTCGTCCTTGCCCTTGAAGTGGGCATAAAGCGAAGCCTTCCGGATACCTGCCCCGATGGCGATATCGTTCAGCGATGCCGCGTCGTAGCCGTGTTCGGCAAACTGCTCCAGCGCAATCAGGGCAACGCGCTCGGCTGCCGGGCTGAGGGAAAGGTTATCCGGGGTTGTCGCTGTCATCAGTGCCCTGCCAGTTGAAACGATGCGTGGGGATTATTATGCAGACTGAGCCGGGTCAGACCGAGAACGACCAGTGCGCAGAGCGTCAACAGCGCAGCCCATGCCGTCGGCCCCTGAACCAGAACCAGTGCCGAAACGGGTGTGGCACTCGAAGACACTGAAAGTTGAATGGCCCCCAGAAGTGCCGCCGTGGAACCCAGGGATGTCTTTTGCGATGACATCACCAGCGACATGAGCGTGGACTCGGCAATCCCCAGACCAAACAGGGCGACGGCCATGCCCAGAGCAATCCCCGTCAGGCCAACGCCGCTCAGGACCGCCCCCAGCGCAATGACCGCACCTGCCGCCATGCAGCCAACCCCGATCAGACTCAACCGGCTCAGCCCCATACGACCTGCCAGCCTGCCTGCTGTCATCGCCCCCAGCAGCACGGCGATCCCGGTCGCGCCGAACAGGATACCAAAGGCTTGCGGAGCCAACTCGTAAATCTCTTGATAGACAAAGGTCGCGCCACCAATGTAGGCAAACAGAAAGAAAAACACTGCGGCCACGGCCAGTGTGGGCCTGAGGAAACACGGATCCCGGGCAATCGAAAGGTACGTGCGACAGACTGAACGGAAGCACAGGGGTTCACGCTTCTGTGCCGGGAGTGTTTCCGGCAGGTTCAGCCAGCTGTTGCACAGCACCGCCACGCCACATGCGGCCAGCGTCAACATCACGGCACGCCAGCCGGACCAGGCATCTATAACCCCTCCCAGGGCCGGTGCCAGAATGGGGGCAATACCCTCGATGGTCATCAACAGCGCGAACAATCGGGTGGCCGTGACCCCATGGCTGACGTCACGCACCATGCTCATGATCACCACCAGCGTCAAGGCACTGCCCAGGCCCTGGGCAAAACGAAAGGCAATGAGGGTTTCAAGGGTCGGGGCTGCGGCAGCACCCAGTGAGCACAGCACGAACAGCAATAACCCGGCGAGCAGAGGCTTGCGCCGACCATACGCATCGACCACCGGGCCAAAGAGTAATTGCCCCGCCCCCATTGCCAGCAGGAAAAAGGTCAGGGTCAGCTGAACACGGGTAAAGCTGGCCTCGAAGTCCCTGGCGATCTCGGGGAGGCTGGACAAATACATGTCGACGGCCGAAGGCCCCAGAGCACCAATGACACCCAGCCCGATGGCCAGCTTGAGAGGAATGCGATCCGACGTTGAAGGTTCCATAAGTATCTCGATCTAGCTACCTACCGGTCGGTAGGTTTGCGATAAAGCCTAATGACTCGAACCCCCTACGTCAACTCAGGTAGACTCGCCCCTTTTTGGGGCAGAGCTGATACATGCACATCAAGAGCGAACGGGCCGCCACGGCATGCGGATTAGCCGCCATCCTCTTGTGGAGCACCGCTGCGGGTCTGATCAGAAGTGTCAGCGAACATTTTGGCCCGCTCGGTGGAGCCGCCCTGATCTACAGCCTGGGCTCGATATTGTTGGTGACGCTGCTGGGACGGCCACGTCTGCGCTCGACCCCCAGGCTTTATCTTGTGCTGGGAAACGCGCTGTTCGTTGCTTATGAAGTCTGCCTGTCGCTCTCGCTGGGCTTCGCCCTCGACAGCACCCAGGCGATCCAGCTGGGCGTGGTGAATTACATGTGGCCCTGCCTCACCGTCCTGCTCGCCATTGTGATGAATGGCCAGCGAGCACGCTGGATCATCGTGCCCGGCACCGCCCTGGCGTTGGCCGGGCTCGTATGGGTCGTGAGCACCAACGGGGTTTCCCTGCCCGGCATCGTGGCCAACGTCGAGTCCAACCCGCTGAGCTACAGCCTCGCGCTGGGCTGCGCCATCACTTTTGCGCTGTACTGCAATGTCACCCGCCGCTATGCAAGCGGCAAGAATCTGGTCACCGTGTTTTTCATCCTGACGGCCGCCGTGCTGTGGCTCAAATATGGCTTGAGCACGGAAACACTCCCGCCCTTCAGGCTGAGGAGCAGCCTGGAATTGCTCGCGGCAGGCATCGCCATGGCAGGCGGCTACGCCTTGTGGAACATCGGGGTTTTGAAGGGAAATCTGACACTGATGGCTACAGCGTCCTACGCCGGGCCTGTGCTGTCGTCAGCCTTTGCCGCAGTCTGGCTGGGCGCCACATTGACGGCCCAGTTCTGGCAAGGCGCCCTTCTCGTCACGACAGGCTCGCTGCTCTGCTGGTACGCGACCCGCCCCACTGCAAACAAGGAATGAGCCACAACGGGCAAGACGACAATCAAGCCCCCTTGCCCTTCACCACCTTGTCAGTGTCAGCAGGTGGCTCGATGCCCCAGTCGCCGTGCAGGTACCAGTCCTCACCGAACATCTCCGCCGGGTGCATCGTACGATCAGAACCGTTGCCACAAGCCAGAGCGTGGGCTGCGCAATACTGATCACAGCCCCAGCAGATACGCTCGGGGTGTCTGGGGTTCAGAGGAAAGGGTTTGGCCATGGCATCGTTCCCCAGCCTGCAGATGGGAGGGATCTTCACATTACATGACAAAGAGAGCGGCCCCTTGACCGGGATCAAGAGCGAACCACTCTCAGGCCGGTCACGCATCAGCCAATGGGGTATCAAACTTTTGCAGGAAAGGTCTGCCTTACAGCAAGAACACGTCTTGCTTATTAACTCCGTTAAAGATGAAAGAGGCTTTTGACACCCCTTTCACTTTAATTTGACTTCTGCCCCGATAACGTTATGTCCATGGCCTTTTCATGGGCACTTGGGGCTGTGCCCGTGTAGAAAAAACATTTCCGGCGCATGCCTATGAGGTATTACCGGACAGGCCAAAACTACCGGAGTGATCGGAAATATCCAGCCAGCTGCCACGGGTTTTAAACCATAAGAATCGAGAGTTCCGTCATGCGCATACTGGTTATCGAAGACCACAAAGACATTCTCGCCAATATCACCGAGTACTTTACCCTTAAAGGGCATGAAGTCACCGGTGCGCTGGACGGACTGACAGGCTTCCATCATGCCGTCACCGGCCATTTTGACGCGATCATTCTGGATCTCATGCTGCCTGGCATGGACGGGATTCTTGTGTGTAAAACCCTGAGAGAAAACACCCGGCACCAGGTCCCCATTCTGATGTTGACCGCTCGTGATGCGCTGGATGATCGCATCACCGGCTTCAATGTGGGGGCCGATGACTACATCGTCAAACCCTTTGCATTGTCCGAACTGCTGGCCCGCGCTGAATCCATTTCACGGCGTTTTACCGGCATGAAACAACGCATGTTGAAAATACATGACCTGACGTATGACCTGGACACACTGGAAGTCAGACGAGCAGGCAAGTTGCTCAAACTGAACCCCCACAGCATGACACTTCTTGAACTGCTCATGCGCAAAAGCCCGGCGGTAGTAAAGCGTCAGGAATTCGAGCAGGCCATCTGGGACGGCAATACACCTGAATCGGACAGTTTAAGGACCAACATTTATATGCTTCGCAAGATCATCGATAAATCCTTCGATGTCCCCTTGCTGCATACGGTTCATGGCATGGGTTACAAGTTGCAGGGGCCAAGAGCGCTATTGCCCGGTCCCACGCCTGAGAAACGTCAGCACTGACAGACATTAAAACCCGCAAACCTCCGAAAAAACATCATTTGACGCCCTTCTGAAGCCCCCTAGACTTATCAATCAAGTCGCTCGACCATTTTCAAGAAACAGAGACAACCATAAAACCATCCATTATTGATTCATCGCTGGGCATGCTGTTTTGTTATTCCTTTCGTTCTTCAGGAAAACAAATTCCAGAAACGAAGGAAATGACAATGAAGCGCGTGCTTGTGGTCTATTTCTCACAAACGGGCCAATTGAAACAGGTGGTAGATGCCTTCATTCGCCCCGTTCTTGAGAGTGTGCACGTTCGGGTAGACATTGAAAGACTCGACCCGCTCATTCCTTATCCGTTTCCCTGGCCATTCATACGGTTTTTCGATCAGTTTCCGGAAACCGTCCATTTGTGCCCGACGCCTCTGCACCCCTTCGGGTTCGATATCGATACGAAGTATGACCTTATCGTCCTTGCCTACACCGTCTGGTTTCTCTCTCCCAGCCCACCGGTCACCGCCTTTTTGAAGTCCCGGGAAGGACAGATCATCTTGAGAGGTACCGCCGTCATCACCCTGATCGCCTGTCGAAACATGTGGTTGCAGGCGCAGGAGCAAGTCAGGCACCTGCTGCTTCAGGCCGATGCCCGCCTTCTGGACAATGTGGTCATCACCGACAGGGGAAGCACACTTAAAACACTGGTCACGACACCTCGCTGGATGTTGACGGGCAAACGAGAAGCCTTCTGGAGAATCTTTCCGCGGGCCGGTCTGAGAGACGAGGACATCGCCGACATGCAACGGTTCGGCAAGGCATTGCTTCCCGCCCTGCTACGAGGCGATACAGAAAGGAATCACCCCCTGCTGGAAGGCCTGAAAGCCGTATATGTCGACCCACGATTGATCGGCAGCGAGAAACTGGCCCGACGATCGTTTCTGATCTGGGGAACGTTATTTCAACAAGCAGGACCTCAAGGACATCCCCTCAGGAAACTGACAGCCCTGTCATATGGCATTTTCATGCTCTTGATGGTGGTCACGGTCATTCCTGTCATGATCGGCTTCAGGTCACTGATAAAACCCATGCGCCAGCCCGCACTCGAGAAGCAATGCCGCTACTTTGAAGCGCCTTCCGGCTCCAGCGACTTTCGCATGAAGGAGCGGTCATGAACGCATCTGTCTACATCAACCGTGTGGCCACCTTTCTGCCTGGCGCCCCTGTCTCGAATGATGAGATGGAGGGAATTCTGGGCCTGGTAGACGGAAAAAAATCACGCATCCGGGAAAAGATACTGCACAGCAATGGCATCCAGAACCGTCACTATGTGATCGACCGCGCGACAGGGCTACCCACCCTTAACAACGCACAACTGACAGCCGAGGCCGTACGCAATCTCTCGCTTGAAGAAGCCACATCACGACCACTGGAACTGCTGTGCTGTGGAACCAGCACCCCAGACCAGATATTGCCGAGCCATGCGTCCATGGTGCATGGCGAACTGGGTAACCCACCCTGCGAAGTGGCCTCTTTCAGTGGCGTTTGTCTGTCCGGGCTGTCGTCCATGAAATACGGCTATACGTCCATCCTCTCCGGCCTTGTGCATCGGGCTGTTGCCACCGGCTCCGAACTGAGTTCCACGTTCATGCAGGGGAAACACTTCCAGGAAGAGTCCGAGTCCGCCATTCTCGAACTGGACGCCCGTCCGGAAATCGCCTTTGAAAAGGACTTTCTGCGCTGGATGCTATCGGACGGGGCCGGGGCCGTTCTGTTGAGCGACCACCCTGATCCACAGGGCATATCATTGCGCATCGACTGGATCGAGATGATGTCCTATGCGAATCTGCTTCCGGTCTGCATGTATGCAGGCGCAATAAAAAATGAAGAGGGAACTCTCACAGGATGGCGGGAGTTCGACTCATATAAAGCACTGGGAGAGCAGTCGGTATTCTCCATCAAGCAGGATGTGAAACTGCTCAATGAACACGTGGTGAATATCACGGTCGCCCGGGGTCTTCAGGACATTCTGAAAAAACGGGCTCTAACACCAGACGAAGTCACCTGGTTTCTGCCTCATTACTCCTCGAACTTCTTTCGCAAGAGAATCTATGCCTCCTTGCAATCGGTGAACTTCGAGATTCCCGAAGCGCGCTGGTTTACAAACCTGGAGCGCATCGGAAACATTGGCGCGGCCTCCCTTTACTTCATGTTGTCGGACCTTATCAACAGCCATCGACTGGACCGTGGAGACGTCATTCTCTGCTTTGTCCCCGAAAGCGGACGATTCTCGACAGGGTTTGCAAAAATGACCGCTGTTTGAATGGGCCAGTGAGCGCACAGACAAGGAGATGACATGAACAAGCCCCCTTCCACAGCAACGGGAGAACAGACCGATATCTCCGGTATACCGCTATTGAATATGATCACCGGCGCCTGGACAGCCCAACTGATCCATGCAGCCCTACAGCTGGGTGTGATCGACGCCCTGCACGGCGGCATTCGCAGCAAGAGCGATCTGGCCATCGCACTCGGTACAAAAGAAGAGAAACTGTATCGTTTGCTGGGTGCGCTCGAAGCCCTGGGACTTGCCACCGGGTGCGCCGAAAATGCGCTCGAACTGACCGAGACGGGCCACTTGTTGCGATCCGACAGGGTCGATTCACTGCGGCCGCTGGCTCTCCTTTTTGCTCAGGACTGGCATGTCAGCACCTGGGAGCATCTGGCTGACGGACTGACCCTGAATGAACCGGCATTCGATCATTTCATGGGGATGCCGTTATTTGAATATCTCCAGAACTCCCCGAATGACAGGGTTCTGTTCGACCAGGCGATGGACAGCCTCTCCACACTCTGGGGGCCGACGCTCGCCGGGCATCTGGACCTTTCCCGGGCGACCTCCGTTATCGATGTCGGGGGCGGGAGAGGTTTGTTTCTGGCTGAAATTCTGCTGCGGCACCCTCAATTGAAAGGCTGCCTCTTCGACCTGCCCGAAGCCATCGAACAAGCCCGAAAGGCCCCCAGCCTGCAAAATGCCATATCCCAGGACCGCTGCGAGTTTGCTGAAGGCTCATTTTTCACCGGATTTCCCGCCCAGGCCGATGCCCATGTCATGAAATTCATCCTGCACGACTGGGGCGACGAAGAGGCCCTGAAGATTCTTGAAAACAGTCGGCAGGCACTGGAAAAGGGCGGCGAGCTTTTTATCGTCGATCAAGTCATCGATCCGACGCGAGAGTCCCCCCTCACCCGCCTCAGCGATATTGAAATGCTGCTTTTTGGCAGCGGGAAGGAACGTACGGCTGAGGAGTTCACCCGACTGCTCGAACGTGCCGGTTTCATGCTGGAGGCCATCTGTGAGACCGCCACGCCCTTTTCAATCATCCAGGCAACACCGGCCCCGGCAGGCCCGTCAACAGAAACGATCGGAAGACAAGGAGTGCTCACGGGCTGAACAACCCTTCTCAATCGGCACATTAAAAACGCAAAAAAAAACGCCACTCGTTTGAGTGGCGTTTTTCTGTATTTGGAGCGGGAAACGAGACTCGAACTCGCGACCCCGACCTTGGCAAGGTCGTGCTCTACCAACTGAGCTATTCCCGCTTGGTGATGGCCGCCATTCTATACGGTATCTTTTATTCGTCAAGCCCTTGATTCAAAAAAGTTATTTCTTTTCGGCAGTGGTCTTCAAATGAGGCCATGCGGCTTTCAGGTATTGCACCATTGACCACAGCGTCAGCCCTGCCGCGATCAGCAACAATGCATAGCCGATGACGACCCAGAATGTGACGGCAGGCGGGTTGGCCAGAAGGATAACCAGTGCCAGCATCTGGGCGGCCGTTTTCCATTTGCCCATGTTGGACACCGCAACCTGCGCACGGGCGCCGATTTCAGCCATCCATTCGCGCAGCGCCGAAATGACGATTTCGCGACCGATGATCACGGCAGCCGGCAGTGTCAGCCACAGGTTGGCATGCGTCTGTACCAGCAGCACCAGCGCCACGGCCACCATCAGCTTGTCCGCCACCGGATCGAGAAAGGCACCGAACGGCGTGCTTTGCTCAAGACGGCGGGCCAGATAACCATCGAGCCAGTCTGTCGCAGCGGCAAACGCAAAGACGGTACTGGCCGCCATGTAGCTCCAGTCATACGGCAAATAGAACAACAGGATGAAGATTGGAATCAGTACAACGCGCAGAACGGTAATCAGATTAGGGATATTCATCGGCACAACTGGCTACGAGGTGAAGGGGCATTCTACTCGCTGTGCAGGTTTGCATAAATCGACTCTGCCAGCTTTTTGCTGATTCCGGGTGCTTTTGCTATTTCATCGATGCTGGCACGGGACAATTCCTGCAATCCACCGAAATGTTTGAGCAGGTCGCGACGCCGTGTCGGCCCCACACCGGCGACCCCTTCAAGGGTCGATGTGCGACGCGTCTTGCCACGCCGGGCGCGGTGCCCGGTGATTGCAAAACGGTGCGCCTCGTCCCGGATCTGCTGGATCAGGTGCAAGGCGGGCGAATCCCCCGGCAAGGTGAATTCATGGGCGGCATCATTGAGGTACAGCGTCTCGAATCCGGCCTTGCGGGTGGTGCCCTTGGCAACCCCCAGCAGGATCAGGTCGGGTACCGCCAGTTCGTTCAGGACATCACGTGCCATGGCCATCTGCCCTTTGCCGCCGTCCACCAGCAGCACATCGGGTAACTTGCCCTCACCATCCTTGATCCTGCTGAAGCGTCGGGTCAGCGCCTGGTGCATGGCCGCATAGTCGTCCCCGGCCGTGACACCCTCGATGTTGTAGCGTCGATAATCCGACTTGAGCGCACCTTCCGGCCCGAAGACGACACAGGACGCCACCGTCGCCTCGCCACTGGAATGACTGATGTCGTAGCACTCGAGACGTTGCGGCGGCTCATCGAGCTTGAGCACCTGTGCCAGCGCCTCGAAACGCGAGGCCACATGCTGACGATTGGCCAGACGTGCCGTCAACGCCTGCTCGGCATTGGTGACGGCCAGTTGCTGCCAGCGCGCCCTCGTTCCTCGTACCCGATGGCTGATGGTCATTTCGCGCCCTCGAGACGCTTCGATGGCCTCGATCAGGGTTGGAAAATCCTCATGGACGACATTGACGATGACTTCGCCAGGCAGCTCACGGTCGACGCCTCCCAGAAAGTACTGGGCCAGAAAGGCGGACATGACTTCTCCCACCTCCTCCTCGATGCCGACCTGCGGGAAGAAGTTCTTGCTGCCCAGCACCCGCCCGCCCCGCACGCTGATCAGATGCACACAGGCGCCCCCCGGATTCACGAACGCCGCGACGACATCCACGTCCCCTGTCCCGCCTTCCATGCTTTGCTGATCCTGAACCCGACGCAGCAAGGCAACCTGATCCCGCAGCTCGGCAGCCCGCTCGAACTCCAGAGACATGGCCGCCTTTTCCATCGACGCATTCAGTTCATCGGTCAAGGCATTGCTGCGCCCTTCGAGAAACATCACCGAATGGCGTACATCCTCGGCGTAGACCTCCGGTTCCACCAGCCCGACACAGGGGGCCTTGCAGCGTTTTATCTGATATTGCAGGCACGGCCTGTTGCGGTTCCTGTAATAACTGTCTTCACACTGACGAACCAGAAAGGTCTTCTGCAACAGACTCAGGCTTTCCCGGATGGCTCCGGCGCTCGGATAAGGGCCGAAATACCGACCCTTGGCCTTTTTCGCTCCGCGATGAATGCTCAGGCGCGGAAATGCCCCTTCCGACATGAAGACATACGGATAGGACTTATCGTCGCGCAGCAGGATGTTGTAAGGAGGCCGCCACTCCTTGATGAGGGTCTGCTCCAGCAGCAGGGCCTCGGTTTCGTTGGCCGTGATGGTGGTTTCAATCTGGGCGATACGGGCAACCAGGGCGCTGGTCTTGGGCGCGTGCCCGGTCTTGCGAAAGTAGCTGGCAAGGCGTTTCTTGAGGTTCTTGGCCTTGCCGACATACAGGAGCCGTGCCTCGGTATCGAACATGCGATACACACCGGGACGGCCACTGCATGTTGCAAGAAACGCACTTGAATCAAAAGGTTGGGTCATGTTCAGGCGCTGGCATCAACCATGCCGTGACGTACAGCCAGTAAAGCGAGTTCAACATCACTGCTGATCGAAAGCTTCTCGAAGATACGGTAACGGTAAGTATTGACCGTCTTGGGTGACAAGCACAGCTTGTCGGAAATGGTCTGGACCTTCTGGCACCCGACGATCATCAGGGCAATCTGGATTTCGCGTTCGGACAGCAGATCGAACGGCGAGTTGTTGACTTGCGGCTGAAAGGACTTCAACGCCAGTTGCTGAGCGATCTGCGGGCTGATGTAACGCTGCCCGGCAAAGACCAGCCGGATGGCCTGGACCATTTCCGACAGCCCTGCCCCTTTGGTCATGTATCCGGCGGCCCCGGCCTGCAGCAATCGGGTAGGAAAAGGATCTTCCTCACACACGGTCACGGCCACGACCTTGATTTCCGGGTGGCTGCGCAACAACTTGCGAGTTGCCTCGAGCCCACCGATACCGGGCATCTTGACGTCCATCAGGACGACATCGGGCTTCAGTTCCCGGGCTTTCTTCAGAGACTCTTCACCAGACTCAGCCTGACCGACAACCTGCAAGCCATCTATATCGGACAGCATGCGTGTGATGCCTGTCCGAACAAGATCATGGTCATCGACAACTAGCACCCTAATCAAGCAGACACCTCGCCCAACAGTCATAACGAATGCCAGACACCATAACAAAAACCATGAGTCAGACCTAGTGCGCTGTCTCGACACGAACCGCGCCACTGCGCGCCTGGGCGATGCGACAGGCACGGTTGCACTGAAACGTTAATGACAATGACACTGGATATGAATGACTCGTGATCGACAGGTGGACAGCGTTTCCCACAAACTATCACTAACCTCTTAAGACACCAGCATTTTTTCTCGAAAACGCTCAATTGGCAGATATGCCGTCAGTTCTTCTCACCGTCCAGCGTTTTATTGTGGACTGTGTAGGAAGCCGACAACTCCGCCATGGTGGTCGTCAACCGGCTGATTGCATCCTGATCCTCCTTGAGCAGTGTTCTATAGCTGCCCAGCACCTTTTCCTCTGCGGTGCTGAGATTGTCGAGCGGCGTCGGCGTCGGTGTTCCGGTCAGGATATAGAGCACATCGACGCCCTTGGCAGCGACGGCAGCAAGATAATCGGCCTTGGGCGCGCGATCGCCACTCTCATATTTCCCTTGCGCATTCGCCTCCACGCCACCTATTTCTCCGAAGGCACGCTGAGAAAGCCCCAGACGTTCTCTTTCTTTCCTTAAGCGAGACCCAATTCCACTCATTTGAATGCGCAACCTTATTGACCCTATCCTTACGAATGGTAAAATTCAGACAAATTTAAACTTATTTGAACGGTTTTGAACTATGCCCGGAATACGCACCGCCGCACAAGCCAAGGCCTGGCTCGATCAACAGGGAAAATCGGTTCAAGAATTTGCCAGGGAAAACAACATTGATCCGGCAACCACCTACCAGGTACTGGCCGGGCGCAAGAAGGGACGTCGTGGTGAATCCCATAAAGTAGCTGTTTTACTGGGGATGAAGGTTGGCGTGATTCCGTCACAAGACAGCGAAAAAGAACAGCCGGCAGATTAAGCAAGCATCGGCCACTCCAGAAAACCTCAATCGCTACCAAAGCAATCCGACCTCAGCCGTCTACTTTTCCGACAGAGCCTGTCTACGCATAGATAACGATTTAAACCACCACATCAGTGGCCTGAGCGTTTTCAATGTTTACAGGTTACACCGCGTTCAATCCCGCCGATTGAATTTTCCAATTGAATCAGAGCATTCGCCTGCGGTAAGCTCCGATTCACTTTCTGGAGACACCTCATGTTGCCATTCGCGTCATCACAGCCCTTGCAGACGTCCAGCGTTGATCGCCTGGCCGCGGGCATTGCTGTGCAGGCCGGGTCGGTTGCTGTCTGTCTGCCAGTCAATTTTTATTATGGGTATTGGTTTAGCCACTGGCGCGCCTGATACCCGAAAGGCGCCCGGATTCAAGGGACGCCAACCAGAGAACTCTCTACCCCCGGTCGGCTCCCCGACCGGGGGTTTTGTTTTTCCGGGCCACTGAAACCCGAATGAATCCACTTGAGGACTACGACATGAACAACACTTTCTATTACCGCAACGACATCGACTTCGCCTGGCGATTTAGCAACCTCCGTTCGGGACAGCCAGCCGCCTCCGATCGGTCACTGCCAGGTGGCAATCTCAAACGCATGGCCAGTCAGGCCAATTGTCGAACACCCCAATAGGGTCTTGAGCGGGAAGATGCCCGCCAGCCCAGGAAACCCGATCATGAATTCGTCCGTTGCCGTAAAACCGTCCGACCTGTCCAGCGCCACTGTCACCCTGCTCGACAACACCCCGGCCCCCACGCGCCTGCCCAGCACCCTTGAGCTGAAAAATCGCCTGCCACTGAGCCCGGCCCTGACTGAACAGGTCGCCGCCCATCGTCGTGCCGTGCGTGCGATTCTCAACGGGGATGATTCCCGTCTTCTGGTCATCGCAGGCCCTTGCTCCCTGCATGACCCACGCTCGGCGCTCGAATACGCCGAACGTCTGGCCAGCCTCTCAGCCGAAGTCAGCGATCAGATGCTGCTGGTGATGCGCGCCTACGTCGAGAAGCCCCGCACCACGGTAGGCTGGAAAGGCCTTGCCTACGACCCTGCGCTCGATGGCAGCGATGACATGGCCGCCGGCCTCTCGCTTTCACGCCATCTGATGCGCGAGATGCTTCTCATGGGGCTGCCGATTGCCACGGAGCTGCTGCAACCCATGGCTGCCGGCTACTTCGATGACCTGCTCAGTTGGGTAGCCATTGGTGCCCGGACCACCGAATCCCAGATCCACCGGGAAATGGCCAGCGGCCTGCCCATGCCGGTCGGCTTCAAGAACGGTACCGACGGCGGCGTGGCGGTCGCCAGTGACGCGATGCGCTCGGCCGCCCATCCGCATCGCCATTTCGGCATCGACCGTCAAGGTCACCCGGCGATCATCGAGACACAAGGCAACCCGGACACTCATATCGTCCTGCGCGGCGGCCATCGCGGCCCCAACTACGACAGCCAGAGCGTCGCCCTGGTCCGCGCCAGCCTCGAGAAACATCGCATTGCGTCAAGGATCATGGTCGATTGCAGTCATGCTAACAGCGGCAAGGACCCGTTGCGCCAGCCTCAAGTCTTCAATGATGTGCTTGAACAACGCTTGCAGGGCGACACATCGCTGATCGGCATGATGCTGGAAAGCCACCTCTTCGAGGGCTGCCAGCCACTGAGTGAAACGCTTCAGTACGGGGTTTCGGTGACCGACGGCTGCCTGGGCTGGGAAGGCAGCGAGCAACTGTTACGTCAGGCAGTGGACCGGTTGCGCTACAGGTAATCGGTTCGCGATGAACTTTTATCAGGAAATGCAGCCTTGATTCCGGTAGGCTCTTTCTTTTTCTGACAGGAGACACTTTCCCATGGCTAAAGCCACTGCCCGCCACATCCTTGTTTCGAGCGAAGAGAAATGCAACGAACTCAAGGCTCAGATCGAAGGCGGCGCTGATTTCGCCGAGATTGCCAAGGCCAACTCCAGCTGCCCTTCGAGCCGTCAAGGCGGCGACCTGGGCTCGTTCGGTCCAGGCCAGATGGTCAAGGAATTCGACACCGTCGTGTTCAGCGCACCCGTCAACGTCGTGCAAGGCCCGGTCAAGACGCAGTTCGGTTACCACTTGCTGGAAGTGACCAGCCGCCAGGACTGATTCCGGCGCGCTGATCAAGTACATCGAACGGCTCATCTTCGGATGGGCCGTTTTCATTTGCGCAGTCAATATTTGCGGTTACAAAGCCTGCTGCTATCCGGTACCTTGGCGAGCGATCGTGAAAAGACCCAGAAGCCGAGCGCTGTCTGGCATCCCCCTCTTCAACCCTGATATTCGCTCGCGGACATCAGTCAGGATTCGAGTCATGCGTTTTGTCCGCTCACTGCTGATCGCTCCGATAATGGTGCTGGTCACGGGACTTCAGGCCTTGTCTGCCGCACCCCAGCATGCCTTGACCGTGTACGGCGAACCACCGCGCTATCCTGCCGGCTTCCAGCACTTCGACTACGTGAACCCTGATGCCCCCAAAGGCGGCAGCATGCGCCGCTCGGCCCAGGAAATCGGGCAGTTCGATCACCTGATGCCGTACACCGACAAGGGCATCGGCGTCTCGCAGATCAACGGCATGCTGTACTCCCCGCTGGCCGTCAAATCACTGGATGAGCCCTACACGGTATACGGGCTGGTCGCGCAGCAGATGGAACGCTCGGCGGACGGCATGTCCTTGCGCTTTTATCTTGATCCAAGGGCACGCTTTGCCGATGGCACCCCCATCACCGCCAACGACGTGAAATACACCTATGAGTTGCTGATGACTCAGGGCAGCCTGCAATACCGCACCCAGTTCGACGCAGTCAAAGGCCTGGAAGTGGAGTCCGAGTCCCGGATCCGCTTTGACTTCAAGCACAATGAGAACCGGACCCTGCCCCTGGACCTGGCCTCATTGCCGGTGTTTCCCGAGCACTGGTGGAAAACCCGCGACTTTGCCGGTGGTGCGGGCTTCGAGATCCCGCCGGGCAGTGGCCCCTACAAGATCGCCCATGTCGATCCGGGACGCAGCATCACCTTCGAGCGCGATCCGGACTGGTGGGGCAAGGACCTGCCGGTCAGCAAGGGCCTGTACAACTTCGACAGGTTCAGCATCGAGTACTTCGGCGATACGGATGTCGCCCGCCAGGTACTCAAGGGCGGAGCCTACGACTACAACCGTGAATACTCGGCCACCGGTTACTCGATCCGCTATGACGGCCCGGCAATGGAGGAAGGCCTGCTGCAGAAGGCTCACCTGGCCAGGGGCGCGGTCCAGAATTCGCAAGGGTTCGTGTTCAACCTGAACCGCCCCATGTTTCAGGACCGGCGCGTGCGTCAGGCGCTGTCGCTGCTCTGGGATTTCGAATGGACCAACCGGCAGATGATGCGCAACATGTACATCCGCCAGAACAGCTATTTCTCGAATTCGACACTGGCCGCCACACAACCGCCCACAGCCGCCGAACTGAAGATTCTCGAACCCTTGCGCGGCAGCATTCCCGACGAAGCCTTTACTACGGTCTTCAAGAACCCGAAAACCGATGGCACCGGGTTCATTCGCGACAAGCAATTGCAGGCACTGGCCTTGATGCAGGAGGCCGGCTGGAAACCCAAAGGCGATCAACTGGTCAACGTCCGGGGAGAACCGTTCCGCTTTACCTTCCTCAACGGTCAGCCGGGGTTCGAGCGTCTGTTGCTGCCTTACAAACGCAATCTGGCGCAGATCGGCATTCAGTTCGATGTCCGCCGCATCGATGCGGCCCAATACTTGAACCGTGTCATGGCCCGTGACTACGACATGATCGTCACCGGCTATACGGTCTCGACATCGCCCGGCACGGATCTTTACAACAGCTTTGGCTCCGGGGTCGCCAACGACCCGGGGTCCACCAATTACATGGCCTTGCAGGACCCGGCCGTGGACACCTTGATCGACGGGCTGACCAAGGCCGCCGACCCGGTGACGATGAGCAATTACGCCCACTGCCTGGATCGGGTCCTGCAATGGAACTACTACTGGATTCCCAACTATTACCCGCCCGGCGCCTCGACCGTCTGGTGGAATCGCTTCGGTATTCCCAAGGTCCAGGCCAGCAACAGCGAAGCCATCGAAACCTGGTGGGAAGTCAGCCCGACACCGCTGAACAACGAGCAATTCGCCGCCAGACGCGGCGCTTCGGCACTTGTTTCGGAGATGAAGTGAATGCTCGGTTATATCCTGCGACGCCTGCTCCTGATCGTGCCCACGCTCCTGTGCATCCTGCTGGTCAATTTCTTTATCGTGCAGGCCGCCCCCGGCGGGCCGGTGGAGCAAGCCATTGCCCGCCTGCAAGGTCTGGGTGGTGTCAGCGCAGGCATGACGGCAGCCGAAACGAGCGGCACTGGCCAGTCCAGAGCGTCCCGTGGACTTGACCCCAGACTGATCAAGGAAATCGAGCGCCAATACGGTTTCGACAAACCGATGCATGAGCGGCTATGGCTGATGCTCAAGAACTACGCGCAACTGGACTTCGGCAAGAGTTTCTTCCGGGGCGCGACGGTCACGGACCTCATCCTGCAAAAGATGCCGGTGTCCATTTCCCTCGGCCTCTGGGCGACACTGCTGACGTATCTGGTGTCCATTCCACTGGGCATCCGCAAGGCCGTCCGCCATGGCAGCCCGTTCGATATCTGGAGCAGCACCGCAATCATCATCGGCTACGCGATGCCGGCCTTTCTGTTCGCCATGTTGCTGGTGGTGGTGTTCTGCGGCGGAACATCACTGAACTGGTTCCCGGTACGCGGCCTGGTATCGGACAACTTCGACCAGCTCTCGACCCTCGGCAAAATGGCCGACTACTTCTGGCATCTGGTGCTGCCCGTCTCGGCACTGGTCATTGGCGGGTTTGCCACCCTGACCCTGCTGACCAAGAACGCCTTTCTCAATGAAATCACCCGCCAGTACGTCACGACCGCCAGAGCCAAGGGCATGAGCGAACAGCGCGTGCTGTACGGCCACGTCTTTCGCAATGCCATGCTGCTGGTGGTGTCCGGCATCCCTCAGGCGTTCATCAGCGTGTTCTTTGCCGGTTCACTGTTGATCGAGGTCATTTTCTCCCTCGACGGCCTGGGGCGCATGAGTTACGAAGCCGCCGTATCGCGGGACTATCCGGTGGTGTTCGGTTCGCTGTTCATCTTTACCCTGTTCGGCTTGCTGATAAAACTGGTGGGCGATATCGGCTACACCCTGGTTGATCCTCGAATCGACTTCAGTGCGAGGAATGCCTGATGCCCGGTCTTTCTCCTCTGGCTCGACGTCGCCTGGAACGCTTTCGCGCCAACCGCCGGGGCTGGTGGTCGCTGTGGCTGTTCTGCGCCCTGTTTGCACTGACCCTGGGAGGCGAGCTGATCGCCAACGATAAACCGCTGGTGATGAGCTATCAGGGCGAACTCTACTTCCCCGCCTTCAAACGCTATACCGAGCAGGATTTCGGCGGAGAACTGCCCTTTCAACCCGATTACCGCTGCGAATACGTGCAGAACCTGATTGCCGGTGGCCAAGGCTGGATGCTGTTTGCACCGATTCCATTCAGCGCCGACACCCCCAACTATGAACTGTCGGTCCCGGCCCCGAGCCCGCCTTCGTCCGTCAACTGGATGGGCACCGACGATCAGGCACGCGACGTATTGGCGCGGGTCATTTTCGGGGCACGGGTTTCGATTCTGTTCGCCCTGATCCTGACGGCCATCAGCGCCTTGATCGGTATCGCTGCCGGAGCCTTGCAGGGTTATTACGGTGGCTGGGTGGACCTGATCGGCCAGCGCCTGCTGGAAGTCTGGTCAGGCTTGCCGGTGCTGTACCTGCTGATCATCCTTTCAGGTTTCGTCGAGCCCGACTTCTGGTGGCTGCTGGGCATCATGGCGCTGTTCTCCTGGCTGACGCTGGTGGACGTGGTACGTGCCGAGTTCCTGCGCGGGCGCAACCTGGAATACGTCAAGGCCGCTCGTGCCCTGGGGTTGAGCGACCGTACCGTCATCGTGCGCCATATCCTGCCCAATGCCATGACCGCGACCTTGAGTTACCTGCCCTTCATCCTGACCGGCGCCATCTCGACCCTGACTGCACTGGACTTCCTGGGCTTCGGTATGCCGGCCGGCAGCGCGTCGCTGGGCGAACTGATCGCCCAGGGCAAACAGAACCTGCAAGCCCCCTGGCTGGGACTGACAGCCTTCTTCGCACTGGCATTGATCCTGACGCTGCTGGTGTTCATTGGCGAAGCGTTGCGCGACGCCTTTGATCCCCGCTCCTGAACCGAGGCCTTGAGATGTCCGAAAAGTTGATTGAGATCCGGGACCTGAACATCGCGTTCAGCGGGCAAAAGGCCGTCAGTAACCTGAGCCTGGACATCCGGGCCGGCGAATGCCTGGCACTGGTGGGAGAATCCGGTTCGGGCAAGTCGGTGACGGCACACTCGATACTGCAACTGCTGCCCTCCTCCGGCACGACCACGACCGGCAGCATCACCTACCGGGGCCAGGAATTGATCGGGGCCAGCGGGCAAACATTGCGCGAGCTGCGTGGCAATCGCATCGCCATGATCTTTCAGGAGCCCATGACCTCCCTGAACCCCTTGCACACGGTTGCCAGACAGATCGGTGAAACCCTGCTGCTGCACCGGGGCATCAGCGGCCGCGAAGCTCAGGCACGCATCATCGAGCTGCTGGAAATGGTCGGTATCCAGCATCCGCAAAAACGCCTCAAGGCCTATCCCCACGAACTGTCCGGCGGCCAGCGCCAGCGCGTGATGATTGCCATGGCCCTGGCCTGCGAACCGGAACTGTTGATTGCCGATGAACCCACCACGGCGCTGGATGTGACCGTACAGCGCAAGATTCTGTTGCTGCTCAAATCACTGCAACACCGTCTGAACATGTCGCTGCTGCTGATCAGCCATGACCTGAACCTGGTTCACAGCATTGCCCAGCGCGTATGCGTGATGTGCGCCGGAGAAATCGTCGAGCAGTCCGATTGCCAATCCTTGTTCAAGTCGCCGCAACATCCTTACAGCCGTCTTTTGCTCGATGCCGAACCGGCGGGTGAACCGCTGCCACGGGATACCCGTGAAAAGGTGCTGGAGGTCGAGAACCTGCATGTCTGGTTCTCGCTGGCAGGTGGCATTCTGCGTCGTCACAGGGAGTACCTGAAGGCCGTCGATGACATCAGCCTGAGCATCGAACGCGGCAAGACGCTGGGCATAGTGGGAGAGTCCGGCTCGGGCAAATCGACACTTGGTCAGGCCATCCTGCGCTTGCTGGAGTCTCGTGGCAGTATCCGCTTTCAGGGGCAGGCACTGGACGGGTTGAGCCAGAAGCAGATGCGCCCCTGGCGCAAGGAGATGCAGGTGGTCTTTCAAGACCCCTACGGCAGTCTCAGCCCGCGCATGTCCGTGGCGCAGATCATTGCCGAAGGCCTGGAAGTCCACCGGCAACTGGATTCGCAGCAGTGCGACGAAGAAGTGATTCGTGCCCTGGAGGATGTCGGCCTCGACCCTGAAAGCCGCCATCGCTATCCCCATGAGTTTTCCGGCGGTCAGCGCCAGCGTATTGCCATCGCCCGGGCGCTGGTGCTCAAGCCTGCCTTGATACTGCTCGACGAGCCGACCTCGGCGCTGGACCGTACCGTACAGAAACAAGTCGTTGCCCTGCTTCGCGAACTGCAGGAAAGACATGGCCTGACCTACCTTTTCATCAGCCATGACCTGGCCGTGGTCAAGGCTCTGGCCCATGATGTCATCGTCGTCAAGGATGGCAAGGTCGTCGAACGGGGTGCCAGTCACGATGTTTTCGATGCGCCCCGGCATCCGTACACCCGAGAGTTGCTGGCGGCAGCGCACCCAGAATAACAACAGGCATTCCCTCAGGCCGTACGCCGGGGCCAAATGACGGAACATCCCCATGAAAGACAACACGCTCAGCGATTACCGAAACATCCAGCGTCTTGCGACCCGCTCACTGTTCGAGATCATCGAACAGTGCAGTGAAGGCACCGTGATTGTCGATAAAGAGGCGCGCATCGTCTGGATCAATGAGCGCTATGCCCGTCGATTTGGCCTGCAGGATGCCAGCCTTGCCATTGGCCAGCCCTGCGAAAGCGTGATCCCCGGAAGCCTGTTGCGTCAGGTTGCCAGCAATGGTCAGCCAATCCTGCTGGACATGATGGACACGGCAAAGGATCCACTGGTGGTCATGCGTCTGCCGATTCATGACAGCGCAGGTTCCGTGATCGGTGCCATCGGCTTCGCCCTGTTCGATCAGTTACAGACGCTGTCGCCCTTGCTCAAGCGCTACCTGAGCATGCAGCAGGAACTGGCCACCACCCGCTCGCTGCTCAAGGCCCGACAGGCAAAATACAGTTTTGCGCACTTCATCGGCATCGGCGAAGCCACGCTGGAAGTCAAACGCCGGGCCCGACGCAGCGCCAGCACCGAATCACCGGTCCTGCTGCTGGGCGAGACCGGCACCGGCAAGGAATTGCTGGCCCATGCCATCCATAACGCATCGCCACGATCCGACAAACCCTTTGTCAGCATCAATAGCGCTGCCATCCCTGAAGCACTGCTCGAAGCCGAATTCTTCGGTACCGCTCCCGGAGCCTTTACCGGCGCGGTGCGCACAGGCCGGTCGGGCAAGCTGAAAATTGCCCAGGGCGGCACGCTGTTTCTTGACGAGATAGGCGACATGCCACTGACCTTGCAAAGCAAGTTGCTGCGGGTGTTGCAGGAAAAGGAATACGAACCCGTCGGTTCAAATGAAGTGTTCCAGAGCGATGTGCGCTTCATCGCCGCCACCTCCATCGATCTGGAGGGTGCGATCAAACGCGGCGAGTTTCGCGCCGATCTCTACTATCGCTTGAACGTGCTGCCCATTCAGGTACCGCCCTTGCGCGAGCGCCTGGAGGATTTGCCCGTCCTCAGTGAAAGCATTCTCGAAGAGCTGCACAGCCAGCATGAGCTTGAAGACGCCGCCCTCAAACTGCTGGCGCAGCATGCATGGCCCGGCAATATCCGCGAACTGCGCAATGTCCTGGAGCGTGCAGCGCTGCTCAGCGACGATCTGCAACTCTCCGCACGGGACATTCACGCGGCCATCGGCACCCTGCTCCCGATCGGCAGCGGAAATGGTCGGGAAACTCGCCCCCAGGTCCATGAAACCTTCAGCCAGGCCCGCCAACGCTGTGACCGGCAATTGATCGAGACAACGTTGCTGCAATGCGAGGGTAATGTGGTGCAAGCGGCCAGCCAGCTCGGGCTGGGGCGTTCGACGCTCTACAAGAAGATGGCCGTGCTGGGGATTGCCGAGTCTCCATAGAGAGACAGGCGTCTCTGGCTGGAGACACCTGCCTTTCAGCGGAATTTATCCGGCTCTGAACGAAATGCCTTGCCTGTGGGACCGGATTTATCCGGGAAGGGCCATGCATCTGCATCGTCAGGAAGAATGTCTTCCCGGATAAATCCGGTCCTACAGGTCTCCATTTCGGGACACCAGCTGACCCACAACCTTTAAATTTTCTTATATTTCAATAAGTTGCTCATATGGCACGAATCCCGCTATAGCTCTGCGGCGGCCTGACCGCGCCCATAAAACAATAACAACAGGAGACACCCATGAGCGTACTCATTGCCCTGGCGGCGCTCGCGCTATTGATGCTCGCGGCATACCGAGGCTACAGCGTCATCCTCTTTGCCCCCATCGCCGCCCTCGGTGCGGTATTGCTGACCGATCCTTCGGCGGTGGCACCGGCGTTCACCGGGCTGTTCATGGACAAGATGGTCGGTTTCATCAAACTCTATTTCCCGGTGTTTCTGCTTGGAGCCGTGTTCGGCAAGCTGATCGAACTTTCCGGGTTTTCCCGCGCGATTGTGGCGGCCGCCATCGGCGTCCTGGGCACGCGCCAGGCCATGCTGGTGATTGTGCTGGTCTGCGCCCTGCTCACCTATGGCGGGGTTTCACTGTTCGTCGTGGTGTTCGCGGTCTATCCGTTCGCTGCCGAAATGTTCCGCCAGAGCAATATCCCCAAACGCCTGATTCCGGCGACCATTGCGCTGGGCGCATTCTCCTTCACCATGGACGCCTTGCCCGGTACGCCGCAGATCCAGAACATCATTCCCACCACCTTCTTCAACACGACCGCCTGGGCCGCGCCATGGCTGGGCCTGATCGGCACCCTGTTCGTGTTCGGTGCCGGCATGCTCTATCTGCAACGCCAGCGCAACAAGGCCATGCGCGCCGGAGAAGGCTACGGCCAGGTGTTGCGCAACGAGCCGGAAACGGCCGCCGATATCAAGCTGCCAAATCCGTGGCTCGCGCTATCGCCCCTGGTGGTTGTCGGGGTCAGCAACCTGCTGTTCACGGGCTGGATTCCACAGTGGTACGGCAAGACCCACACCCTGGCACTGCCGGGGATGACGACACCCATTCAGAGCGAAATTGCCCGCCTGACCGCGATATGGGCCGTTGAGGCGGCCCTGCTGACAGGGATTGCCATGGTGCTGGCATTCGGTTTCGGTGCCATCCGTACCCGGCTGGCCGAAGGCAGTAAAAGTGCGGTCAACGGAGCGCTGCTGGCCGCCATGAACACGGCCTCCGAATATGGTTTCGGTGCCGTTATCGCCTCATTGCCCGGTTTTCTGGTGCTGGCCAACGCCTTGAAGGGCATCCCCGACCCTCTGGTCAATGAAGCCATTACCGTCACGCTGCTGGCCGGCATCACCGGTTCGGCCTCGGGCGGCATGAGCATCGCCCTGGCCGCCATGTCAGACAGCTTCATTGCGGCCGCCCATGCCGCCAACATCCCGCTGGAGGTCCTGCACCGGGTGGCCGCCATGGCCAGCGGCGGCATGGACACCCTGCCCCACAACGGCGCGGTCATCACCCTGCTGGCCGTGACCGGGCTGACCCACCGCGAGGCCTATCGAGACATTTTCGGTATCACCCTCATCAAGACACTGGCGGTTTTCGTCGTGATCGCAACGTTCTACGCCACAGGCATCGTGTAAGGAGCCGATTATGAATCTGCAAGGCAAAACCGCACTG
This sequence comes from Pseudomonas sp. NPDC089734, assembly GCF_044748865.1. Lineage (NCBI taxonomy): Bacteria > Pseudomonadati > Pseudomonadota > Gammaproteobacteria > Pseudomonadales > Pseudomonadaceae > Pseudomonas > Pseudomonas sp. NPDC089734. Next base: position 35,573 of record NZ_JBIVGV010000006.1, read on the forward strand.
GTCACCGGATCTACCAGCGGCATCGGCCTGGGCATTGCCCTGTGCCTGGCCAAGGCCGGTGCCAACCTGATCCTCAACGGTTTCGGCGACGTTTCGACAGCCGTCGGCCAGGTGCAGACGGCGGGTGGCCAGGTCGGCTATCACCCGGCGGATGTCAGTGACCCGGCACAGATTGCCGACATGGTTGCGTATGCCGAGCGCGAATTCGGCGGGGTCGACATTCTGGTCAATAACGCCGGGATTCAGCACGTCGAGGCCGTGGAAGACTTTGCGGTCGAGCGCTGGGACGCAATCATCGCCATCAACCTGTCCTCGGTGTTTCATACCACGCGCCTGTGCCTGCCCGGCATGCGCCGCAAGGATTGGGGGCGAATCATCAATATCGCCTCGGTGCACGGGCTGGTGGGATCAAGCGGCAAAGCCGCGTATGTGGCAGCCAAGCATGGCGTGCTGGGCCTGACCAAAGTGGTGGGCCTCGAAACGGCCCGCAGCCAGGTCACCTGCAATGCCATCTGCCCGGGCTGGGTATTGACGCCGCTGGTGCAGCAACAGATCGACAATCGCCAGGGCGATCCGGATCAGGCTCGACAGGACTTGCTGGCCGAGAAACAACCTTCTCTGGATTTCGTCACCCCGGAACAACTGGGGGAACTGGTGCTGTTCCTGTGCAGCGAGGGCGCCGTTCAGGTGCGGGGAGCCGCCTGGAACATCGATGGCGGCTGGCTCGCCCAGTAGGAGCGAATTCATTCGCGAAAAACCAATCCACCCAACACAACCCAGTGCCCGAGAAACCGCCTTCCCGAATAAATTCGGTCCCACAAAAGATGCGCCACCCGTAGGAGCGAATTCATTCGCGAAAAGCCAATCCACCCAACACAACCCAGCGCCTGAAAGACCATCTTCCCGAATAAATTCGGTCCTACAAAAGATGCGCCACCCGTAGGAGCGAATTCATTCGCGAAAAACCAGTCCACCCGACACAACCCAGCGCCTGAAGACCGCCTTCCCGAATAAATTCGGTCCCACAAAGGTCATCATTCGTCCTTTTCGTCCACCAACCCCCAATCCGACATCTTCGCCGAACTGGTCCCCACTGGCGCAGGCGGAGGTGTTGTCACCTGGGTCACGCCTTCACCGTGCAACTTGAGACGCAGGCGTACGTTGTTCTGCGAATCGGCATTTTTCAACGCCTCTTCTTCGCTGATCGCGCCTTCCACTGCCAGGTTGAACAGTGCGGTGTCGAAGGTCTGCATCCCCAGGCTACCGGACTTCTCCATGATGCCCTTGAGCTCCGTCAGCTGGTTACGCTGGATCAGGTCGCGGATCGTCGGTGTGCCCATCATCACTTCCACCGCGGCACGTCGCTTGCCATCCGGGGTCTTGACCAGACGCTGGGAAACGAACGCCTTGAGGTTGTTGCCCAGGTCGTGCAGCAGTTGCTCGCGGCGCTCTTCGGGGAAAAAGTTGATGATCCGGTCCAGGGCCTGGTTGGCGTTGTTGGCATGCAGGGTCGAAATGGCAAGGTGCCCGGTATCGGCAAAGGCCAGCGCATGCTCCATGGTCTCCCGGTCACGAATTTCGCCGATCAGGATGACATCCGGTGCCTGACGCAAGGTGTTTTTCAGCGCAGCGCGGAAACTGCGGGTATCGACCCCGACTTCGCGCTGGTTGACGATGGATTTCTTGTGACGATGGATGAACTCCACCGGGTCTTCGATGGTGATGATATGCCCGCTGGCATTGCGGTTACGGTAATCGATCAAGGCCGCCAGCGAAGTGGATTTGCCCGAGCCGGTCGCACCGACGAACAGCACCAGCCCGTGCTTCTCCATGATGACGTCGAGCAGGACCGGCGGCAGGTGCAGGTCCTCGAAACGCGGGATATCCAGTTTGATATTCCGGGCAACCAGCGAAACCTCGTTGCGCTGCATGAAGATATTGATCCGGAAACGTCCGATACCCGCCAGCGACACCGCCAGGTTCATTTCCAGCTCACGCTGGAATTCAAGCTTCTGCTCCTCGTCCATGAGCCCCTGGGCAATCACGGCGACCTCGCCGGGCTTCAGGGTTTCAGTGCCCAGCGGCTTGAGCACGCCATTGAACTTGGCGCACGGCGGCGCTCCGGTGGAAAGATAAAGGTCCGATCCGTCCTGGCTGGCCAGAATCTTCAACAACGCCGGAAAATCCATAATCAACACCGCACAAAAATAAGAGAAAACACGTGGCTGCCTAAACGTGACGACAAGGACATAATGGCAGCCTTTTTCGACAGGTGATAATGCGACATGAAAGCCCAAGCCCGCCACATTCTGGTGAAAACCGCCGAAGAGGCCGAACAGCTCAAGCTGCGTATCGCCAAGGGTGAGGCCTTCGATGTGCTGGCAAAGAAGCACTCCACCTGCCCGTCAGGCAAGCGTGGCGGCGATCTCGGTGAAGTACGGCCCGGCCAGATGGTCGGAGCCATCGACCAGGTGATCTTCAAGAAACCGCTGCGCACCGTACACGGCCCGATCAAGAGCAAGTTCGGCTACCACCTGGTCCAGGTGTTCTACCGGGATTGATGCACCTCCGGGCTGCGCTCGCTCAAGGCAAGCGTAGCCCGGATGCCCGTGCTGTCACTTCGGCGCAATCGCCTCATCCACCAGCACCTGGGCTTCAGCCACCAGACGCTTGAGATGATCTTCGCCGACAAAGCTTTCCGCATAGATCTTGTAGATGTCCTCGGTGCCTGACGGACGTGCTGCGAACCAGCCATTTTCGGTCATGACTTTCAGGCCGCCAAACGACTGATTGTTACCCGGCGCGTGGCTGAGAATGTTCTGGATCTTCTCTCCGGCCAATTCCGTGGACTTGACCTGATCCGGCGACAGCTTGCTCAACAGCGCCTTCTGCTGCGGGTTGGCCTTGGCATCGACACGGGTCGAGAACGGCTTGCCCAGTTCCTCGGTCATGGTCGTGTACAGCTCGCTCGGATCACGTTCTTTGCGCGCCGTGATTTCGGCCGCCAGCAGGGCCGGGATCAAGCCATCCTTGTCGGTGGTCCAGACCGTGCCGTCGCGACGCAGGAACGAAGCACCCGCGCTTTCTTCGCCACCGAAGCCCAGCGAACCCTCGAACAGGCCGTCGGCAAAGAACTTGAAGCCCACCGGGACTTCATACAGGCGACGCCCCAGACGGGCCGTCACGCGGTCGATCATGCCGCTGCTGACCACGGTCTTGCCCACGGCCGCATCAGCGCGCCAGTCCGGGCGATTCTGGAACAGGTAGTCGATGGATACGGCGAGATAGCTGTTCGGCGTCATCAGCCCGCCGGTCGGGGTCACGATACCGTGGCGGTCATGGTCCGGGTCGCAGGCAAAGGCCACCTGATAGCGGTCCTTGAGGCCGATCAGGCTCTGCATCGCATGGCTGGAAGACGGGTCCATGCGAATCTGCCCATCCCAGTCCACGCTCATGAAGCGGAAGGTTGGATCGACGAACTTATTCACCACGTCCAGGTTCAGGCCGTAGTGTTCGCCAATCGCCGACCAGTAGCTGACCCCTGCTCCGCCCAGCGGATCGACACCCAGACGCAGACCGGCATTGCGGATGGCGTCCATGTCGATGACGCTCTTGAGGTCCGCCACATAGGTGTTGACGTAGTCATGGCGATGAGTGGTATCGGCGCGCAGGGCCTTTTCATGGCTCATGCGCGACACACCAACGACCTTCTCGGCCAGCAACTCGTTGGCCTTGTTCTCGATCCACTTGGTGACGTCGCTGTCGGCCGGGCCACCGTTGGGCGGGTTGTACTTGAAGCCACCGCTTTGCGGCGGGTTGTGGGACGGCGTGATCACGATGCCGTCGGCCAGCCCGGACGTACGGCCACGGTTGTAGCAGATGATGGCATGGGACACCGCCGGGGTCGGCGTGTATTCGTCACCGGCGGAGATCATCACCTGCACGCCATTGGCGGCCAGCACTTCAAGGGCCGTGGCGGCGGCAGGCGTAGACAGCGCATGGGTGTCGGCCCCCAGGAACAGCGGGCCATGGATGCCCTTGGCCTGACGATACAGGCAGATGGCCTGGCTGATGGCCAGGACATGCCATTCGTTGAAGCTCAACTCGAACGAGGTGCCACGATGGCCGGACGTGCCGAAAGCCACGCGCTGGGTTGTAATCGATGCATCAGGCTGCCCGGTGTAATAAGCGGTGACCAGTCTCGGGATATCGACCAGTAACTGCGCAGGAGCCAGCTTGCCGGCGAAAGGACTGAGACTCATACAACCTCCACGGAAAGGGGGACAGGAAATTCGGTTATGGCGAAAACGCCCATGGTGCGGCAGTTTACTGGCAGTTTGACCGGAATGCTTGGCTATCGCTCCCTAAGTGACTGAGTTTTCTGGCTGCCACCAGGCCGGAAGCAGACGTTGCACCTTGCGTTCGGCAAAACGGTCATCGATCAGCATGACTACTCCACGGTCACTCTGACTGCGGATCACCCGACCGGCAGCCTGCACAACCTTCTGCACTCCCGGATACAGGTAGGTGTAATCGTAGCCACTGCCGAACAGAGCGGCCATGCGCTGCTTGAACTGTTCGTTGACCGGATTCAACTGGGGCAACCCCAGAGTGGCGATGAACGCCCCGATCAAGCGCTCTCCCGGCAAGTCGATGCCCTCTGCGAACGCCCCGCCCAGGACGGCAAAGCCAATTCCCTTGCCGGTCAGGGTAAAGCGTTCGAGAAAGGCCTGACGCTCGCTTTCGCTCATGCCCCGCTCCTGTTGCCAGAGTTCGATCTGCGGCCAGCGCTGACGCATCAGCCCGACCACGTGTTGCAGGTAATCGAAGCTGCTGAAAAAGGCGAGGTAATTGCCCGGCCGGGCCAGAAACTGCTCGCCCATCAGCGCAACGATGGGGGCCAGCGAAGCCTGACGGTGGGCGAAACGGGTCGAAATCCGGCTGACGATACGGACATCCAGTTGCTCGGGATGAAACGGCGACTCGACATCGATACAGACCGTCTTGTCCGGCAATCCGAGAAGATCGGCGTAGTAGCGTTGCGGCTGCAGCGTGGCCGAGAACAACACCGAGCCAAGTGCCGCGCTCAGGCGTGGAGCAATGAACCGGGCCGGCACCACATTGCGCAGGGTCAATCGGGAAAAACGGCGCCTGGCACCTGGGTCCCGCAGAGTGATATCGAAAATGAAATGCTCATCGAACAGCTCGGCAATGCGCAGAAAACCGATGGCATCGAAATAAAAGCCTTGCAGCGCACTGTCCACGGCCTGTGGGTGGTCATTGAAATAATCGCCCATGGCCGCCACGCACAGGTTCAGGCTGTTGAGGAATTTTTCCGGAAGGTCGGCACAGGACCGATAAGCCCCCTCCTGCTCCTTGTGCAAGGCATTCCATTGGCGATTGAGCCGTTGCAGGGCCTTTTGCAGAGGCTGCGGTGCGCTTTGACGCAGGCTATGGAGTTGCTGCTGATCGAAACCGGCGCTGTACATGTGGCGGGCGCGTTCGACCATGTTGTGTGCTTCGTCCACCAGCACCGCGACACGCCACTGATTGAACTGCGCCAGACCGAACAGCAAGGCACTCAGGTCGAAATAGTAGTTGTAGTCGGCGACCACCACGTCCGCCCAGCGCGCCAGCTCCTGGCTGAGGTAATACGGACAGACCTGATGGGCCAGCGCGACTCGGCGGACGCCCTCCCGGTCCAGCCATGGAGAATTCAATGCCGCGCTGCGTGCGGCAGGCAAACGGTCATAGAAGCCCTTGGCCAGCGGACAGGAATCCCCATGGCACGCCTTGTCCGGATGCTCGCAGGCCTTGTCGCGTGCGACCAGTTCCAGCACGCGCAACTGGAGCTCAGGCAAGCGGCGCCCGATCACCTGCAAGGCATCCAGCGCCAGCTGGCGGCCTGGCGTCTTGGCCGTCAGGAAGAACACCTTATCGAGCCGCTGATTCGGCATTGCCTTGAGCATGGGAAACAGCGTGCCGACGGTCTTGCCGATGCCGGTCGGAGCCTGAGCCATCAGGCAGGAACCGGTGCTGACCGCCTTGTAGACCGACTCGGCCAGTACACGCTGGCCGGTGCGGAACGCCGGGTAAGGAAAGGCGAGCGTCTTCAAGTGCCGGTTACGCGATGCCGTGTGCGCCAGCTCCTGCTGCGCCCAATACAGAAACATCTCGCACTGCTGCTCGAAGAACGCGCCTAGCGCTTCGCGGCTGAACACCTCGCGAATCACGGTTTCCTGCTCGCTGACGACATTGAAATACACCAGCGCCAGCGCGACCTCGTTCAGCTCCAGTTGCCGACACAGCAGCCAGCCGTAGATTTTCGCCTGCGCCCAGTGCAATTGACGGTGATTGGCAGGCAAGGCATCGAGTTCGCCCCGGTAGGTTTTCACTTCATCCAGTTGATTGAGCGCAGCGTCGTAGCCATCGGCCCGGCCCCTGACCGTCAATTCCCGATACTCGCCGCTCAGTGACAGCTCAGCCTGATAGGCCGCCCCACGACGCCCCGCCACGGTACGGTGCCCGGCAATACCCTCCTGGGCGGTAGGCGAAGGCGTGAAGCGCAGGTCCAGATCCCCGGTCTTGGCCGTGAACTCGCACAATGCCCGCACGGCCACGACATAACGCAATGGCTCTGCGTCGGCTGGAGCGGGTTCGAGATGGGGGCCGGGAGGTGTTATCAGGGTCACTGCGCAACAGCTATGGGTTACCGATACTGGATAGGCATACAGATAGCAGCCTTTAGCCTCCCCTGGCAAATACAAATGGATCGACGGCTATTGCCGCGCCTGCCTCAGGGCTTCGGCCAGGCAGTCGAGCGCACGGGGCACGTCCTGGTTCCAGTCGACGGCATAACTGATGCGCAGGTTTTGCCGATGCAGCCCGTGCAGGCTGAACAGCTCGCCCGGAGCAATGACCATGCGCTGTTGCAGCATGTTGTCGAACACCTGGCGCATGTCCACAGGGTGCACGCTGTGAGCCCATATGCCACAGCCCCCTTCAGGTTGCTCATGGCACAGCAACGACCCCAGGTGCCGGTCCAGCAGTTGCCTCAGCATGTGCATGCGCTGCATCAGCAATGCCTTGAGTTCAACCAGATGAGTATCCAGACGTCCGCCATTGAAGAGTCTGGCAATGGCCTTCTGGCGAATGGGTGCCAGCTCGAACGAGCGCAGCAGAAAGGCCTGTTGCCACTGATGATCAAGCGCCTTGCACAACAGATACCCGTAGGGCGCCTCCGGCCCGAGCAGCTTGTCGAAGCTGCCCAGAATCAACAGGCGCTGCGGGTCGATCAAGTCACGCAAGGGGGGTGGCCTCGAGATGAAATCCAGCTCACCCTGGCTGTCGTTTTCCAGCACCCAGACCCGATAACGATTGAGCAACCGGGCCACGGCCTGAAGATTGTGAGCGGGCAAGCGGCTGCCCCGTACCGGATTGAATTGTGACGACATCAGGGCCAGGCTGATGTTTTCCGTCAACAGCACTTGATCCAGCTCGGTCAGGTTGATGCTGTCCGCCTCGCCCAACGGCATTTCAACGACCCGGATCCCGGAAGCCTGCAACAGACGTAACAGGTTCCAGGCGCAAGGCGACTCCACCAGTACGGTCGTGTCCCGCAGTTGCAGCACATCAATGATCGCCATCAACACGCCTTGCATGTCCGACCCGACATACACGTTTTCAGGGTGCCAGCAGCGCTGGGCATCCCGGGTATAACGAGCCGCCAGGGCCGCGCGCAGCTCAATGTCACCGAACGGCTGAAACCCGAAATTCAGCGGCCTCGGATAATGCCGGGACACATCGCGCTCCATGCCTGGCAGCGGACTTTCCATCGACTGCAGCAAGGTCGGGTCGTCATGGGCCGAAACCCATACGCCACTGCGCCGGGCATTGCGGTAAAACGCCTCCAGCAGGTTGCCATCATCCAGTGTCGACGCCTGAAAGGCATCGCCGTTGCCACGGGGCAAGGTGTAGTAACCCGATTTGGAGACGGAGCACACCCGCCCTTCCTTCTCAAGCAGCGAATAGGCGCTTTGTACCGTGGAAATCGAGACGCGAAGACGCCTGGCCAACTGGCGCAGGGAAGGCATTTTCGTCGTGGAGTCGGTCTGAACCTCATCGATCAGACGAACGAGATAGCGGTAGACCGCCTGATAGGCAAAATCCGTTTTTTTCATGGGAAACAGTCCGGCGCTTGGCCAAAGGATTTTCCTGGCAATGGCGACAAGGCCGATACCGGTCCATCGGTACCGCCATGTCGCCGAACAGAGGACTCAGCGTCCGGAGAGCACTTCAGCCACGGCTTCACCCGTTTCGGGGTCGACCGTCATGATCCGGCGCTTGTCCGGATCTGCGGCGCGAACCCTGGCGATGAGTGATTGTTCATCGTTGAAATCCACCCGCTGCTTGCCGTACAAGCTTTGCAAGCCCTTGAGGCTCAAGCCACTGATATCGACCAGCCACTGGGTGATCTGATCGGGCGCCGTCAGGCCGGAGAGCACCTTATGCAGGTCCGGCAAGGCCACCAGCATGCCCGGGTGGCAATACCGCAGAAACGTTTCCAGACCCCGTCCGCGATCCACGAAAGGCGAAAAGATCATGCAGATCAATTGCGCCTCGCTCAGGCCAAAACCTTCCTGGGCGTAACCTGCCGCCAGCTCACGGCGCGACTCGATACGCTCATAGCCCTCATATGCGCTCATCGCCTTGTCGATCAGCCGGGCCGGCATCTGTTTCCTGCGCATCAACAGGCGGGCCAGCCCCAGGTATTCGGCAATACCGTCGGCATACCGGCGCTCTTGCAGGTATTGAGCCTTGAGGCCCCGCATATGGGCCATCAGCAGCGGGTTGGCGCAATCCGACTCACTGAAGCCGAATGCCAGATCATCGAAGCGGAACCCCAGAAACTCGGTCAGCAGGCTCCAGTGGTCCTCGACCTTGCAACTGATCAGGTCACAGATGCTGATAAACGCAGGCACGATGGACTGGCCGGGATAAGCGATGGAACGGGTCGAGCGGGTGACTTCCTCCCCCTCACCATACAGCTCGTGATAATAAGCCTGCCCGATCGTGTCGATGGAACGGAGAACGCCATTGAGGTTCTGACCGGCCCAGTTGCCCTTGCCCTGGCCCGTTCGCTGGGAAAGCCGCATGACCCAGGTGGTGTAGTGCTTCTGCTCCTTTCGGGAGTCGCCACTGACCACGGCATCCACCCCACCGTCCCAGCTGGAGGCCCGCCCCAGAAACTCGGCAAGCTCCAGGTAACAACGGTTGCAGAAGGTCGTCCGGCCATCGCCAGCCGATAGATGGCCCGCCAGCAGCATGTCTGAACGGTTCTGCTCACGACCGGCACTGGAAAGCGGCAAGTCCGGCTCGAATGCCTGGATGTACTGATTGTCGACCACCAGCATTTCGACGCGAGGGTCGTCATACAGAAACAGGGCCGAATACGTGCGATGAATGTTGTCCATCACGGCCTGCGTCATGCCCACATGGCGCATATTGGCCACGCGCAGATTGAAGGTGCCAGGCGAACGGCCTGCAATGCTCAACTGCGCCGCTCTCAGGAAAGCCAGTGTATAGGCACTGTCCTTGCCCCCCGAAAAAGCGATCAACACCTTGAAACTGGAGATTCTTTCTATACCGCCCGCCGCGACGATCAATCGTTGAATCAACAGTTGCAATGCCGTTCGTTCGGCCCGCGAGAAATAACCCAGCAAGCGTTGCAATACTTGCTGATAGACATAATTCATTGCTTGTTCGTGAATGGAACTCATGCTGTTTCACCCACCCGACGATCAAGGCATAACATCATGCACGGGAGGTATTGGATATCAGGCTGGCAAGCGCACTTATAATCGACCATGACTCATTCCCTGAGTAAGAATTACCCCGTCATTATGAGTTTCGGAAAAACAATTACAAGGTACAGATCCCTGTTGAAATCGAGACACAGAAGCCCGACAAGTGAGTCGGATAAACATAACGTTTAAAACATCAAATTCGAGCAACGCCCCATAGCGCTGCGGGCTTCAAGACCGGAAAGGCAGCCCCCCATACAACCGGCATGCCTTGCCACCTCAAAAGACAATCGAGATTAACACGCTAAAAACAGCACCTTCCAATACCTGAACTTAGACAGTGAAATTAAACATCACGAATAAACACGAGCCTGAATCAAACAACACTTCACGAAACAAAATGTGCACTTATTTCGATGATGAATACCGCGCCCCTTTCAACCCGTTATCTTCCCGTTACTTTCTTGACCCTCAACAAAAAGCCTTCCTGAAAAGGAAGGCTTCATGGCTACGACTGTCGGACTTTCTCTGCAACTAGGCGGGTTCAATCTCCAGCACCGCACGACCGCCAATAGGACAGCCATCCATGTAACGGTGAGCCTGAACCACTTGCTCGAACGGGAAATTACGGGTCTGCAATGGCACCAGCACCCGGTCCGCCGTCAACTGGTTGATCTCGCGCAAGGCACGCTGCAAGGCCTCGGCGTCCGGCATGATGCCCAGTTCGGGCTTGCCGGTGAAATTGCCCAGGCAATGCACGAAGAACTGAATGTTCTTCTGGAACGCCGCACACGCCGGGAACGGTGTCTGGTTGCCGCCTTGCAGGCCATACAGCACCAGACTGCCACGTGGCGCCAGAACGTCGCCCATGATCGACATCTGCGGGCCGCCAAGCCCGTCGAATACGGCATCCACGCCACGGTTGTCGGTGTACTTGTTGATGGCCATCAACAGGTCCTGCTCCTCGGTGACCACCACCTTGTCGGCCCCTTGAGCCAACAGGTAATCGCGTGCATCGGCGGTCTTGGTCGCCGCGATGACGCGAGCCCCCAGCGCCTTGCCAAGCTGGACGAAACACGGCCCGGCACAATGACTCGCATCGGTGACCAGCACGGTCTGACCGGCCTTGATCCGGGCCAGATCGACATACGCAAAGTAAGCGATCAGGAACGGCGTGTAATGCACGCTGGCTTCAACGGGGCTCAGCACATCCGGGTAACAGGTCAATGCCGAACGCGGCAATACGATGGACTCGCCATAGACCGGATGCCGGTTGGCATCGGCCGCCGGAAAACTGGCGACCTTGTCGCCCACGGCCAGATCAGTGACGCCGTCACCGAGCGCCGTGACGATACCGGCCATTTCATAACCCAGGCCGGCAGGCAGACGCGCCTGGGTGGAAGCAAGATTTTGCCGCCAGAGAACGTCATACCAACTGACACCGATCGCCTGGACACGCACCTGCACCTCGCCGGGTGCAGGCAACGCGTCTGGATGCTCTTCGACCTTGAGCACCTCAGCCGGGCCAAACTGGTGAAAACGGATCGTGCGGGACATTTAGAACCTCGCCTTGTATACCTTGATGCCGTGAACTCTATCCGGGCTCTGCCGACAACACTATCAGTGGCTATTAATAGTCGACATGCCTGTCATCGATTGTGCTTCATGGGCCGTACGATATCGCCGATGTCCATGAAGGCTCATGTACTCATGGGCGGCCATTGTTGGCATGTAGGCGAAACATTGCAACCTGTGTGGGCATTTTGCCCGTCACGATGAATTTTCAATGCGTGAACCCGGCGTTTGCCCGTACTATCGCACCCTCTCAAAGTCTCTCATCGACACATGGACCGAGATCTTCCGTATGAATCGCAATGACCTGCGCCGCGTCGACCTCAATCTGCTCATCGTTTTCGAAACCCTGATGCATGAAAGAAGCGTGACGCGCGCGGCCGAAAAGCTGTTTCTCGGGCAACCAGCCATCAGCGCCGCGCTCTCACGCCTGCGCGGGTTGTTCGACGATCCATTATTCGTGCGCACAGGTCGCAGCATGGAGCCCACCGCCCGTGCCGCCGAAATCTTCGAGCTGCTCTCCCCCGCGCTGGACTCGATCTCCACCGCCGTCAGCCGTGCATCCGAATTCGACCCGGCGACCAGCACCGCCGTGTTCCGTATCGGCCTGTCCGACGATGTGGAATTCGCCCTGCTGCCGACCCTGCTCAAGCGCCTGCGCTCCGAAGCGCCAGGCATCGTGCTGGTGGTGCGACGTGTCAACTACATCCTGATGCCCGCCCTGCTGGCCTCGGGCGAAATCTCCGTTGGCGTCAGCTACACCCAGGACCTCCCCGCCAACGCCAAGCGTAAGGTACTGCGCCGAAGCAAGGCGCAACTGTTGCGCGCCGACACGATACCCGGCGCCCTGACCCTGGACGACTTCTGCGCCCGCCCCCACGCCCTGGTGTCATTCGCAGGCGACCTGAGCGGCTTCATCGACGAATACCTGGAAGCCATGAACCGCAAACGCCATGTCGTCCTGGCCGTCCCGCAGTTCAACGGCCTCGCCACCCTCCTGACCGGCACCGACATCATCGCCACCGTCCCGGACTACGCCGCCCAGGTACTGACGGCAGCCGGTGGGGTTCGTGCAGAGGATCTGCCTCTGGAAACCCGCACATTCGAGCTGCACATGGCCTGGCGCGGCGCGCAGGACAATGATCCGGGGGAACGGTGGTTGAGGTCGCGGATTCAGATGTTTTTTGGGGATCCGGACAGCCTTTGAAGATTACTCAATGTGGCGCAGCAGGAGCCACTCGCTAATTTCTCACTCGGCGCTACTCTTTTAAAAAAGAAAATGCGCTCTTCAGTGAGCCTGCCAAAAAGCACTTTCAGACGTCATTCACGTAGTGAGAGGCTTCATTCATGAATCGCAAATTGCGTGTGTTGTTTATCTGCCCGACCAATGCGGCTCGCTCCCAAATGGCAGAGGCACTTCTGCGCCATGCTGACCCGGAACATTTCGAGGCTTTCAGCGCCGGGATTACGCCCACAGAAATCGATATCAGAGCACTGGCGGCCCTTCGGGAAATCGATATCCATGATCCAGACTTACGTAGCAAATCGGTCGATGAGTTCGCAGGCGTCCCATTCGATTACGTCATCAATTTGTGCGAAAACTCAGCTCATGAGTGGAAAAGTACCCGTGATATGGCAGAGCAGTTGACCTGGCATTTTGAAGACCCTGTCACAAGCGAAAAGCCGAATGCCTTTAGAAGTGTGCGCATTGAAATCAGTGAGCGCGTCAAGATGTTCATACTGGTGAAATCCAAGAAAGCCTGAGCACAGGAAACAGGCCATTCATTGCGGGCTGTTCGACGGCATCAGCAACTGCTCACGCACCTGGCGAGCCAATGACGCAGGCAAGGCAACGTAGCCCAAATCGCGCGCGCTGTTTTGCCCGTTGGCCAAGGCCCAGGCAAGGAAAGCACGAGCGCGCCGGTCTCCACTTGATCGGGCTTGCCCATTCAACAAGGCCAATACCGTGGCGACAATCGGATAACTGGCCTCGCCCGGTGCATCGATAAACGATGGTTGCGTGTCCTGACCGGCCTGCCAGGGCACTGCTTGCGTGGCCGCTTCGACGGACTTCGCACTGGGCGTGACAAAGTATCCGTCACGGTTCTTCAATTGGGCGAGCTGCAGCCCGCTGGCTTCGGCCTGCACCCGATCGAGATAGCCAATGCTGCCAGGTGTAGAAACCAGTGCCTGCGTGACACCGCTACTGCCCCTCACGGCAGAACCGACTGGCCAGCGTACTACCGCGTCCACGCCGACCGAATTACGCCATTCGGCGTCCTGTGTCGCGAGATATCGAGTCAATGTGTAAGTGCTGCCTGAGCCTTCGATGCGATGGATGGGCTGAATGGCCTCGTCGGGTAATCCAATGCCGGGGTTCAGTACGGCAATAGCTGCGTCGTTCCAGCGGACGATACGACCACGGTAAATGGCAGCCACTGTCACGCCATCAAGCCGCAATGCACCGTTCAGTCCGGGCACGTGGGTAACGATGGCGATACCACCTGACACGACGGGAATCTGGATCAGGCCATATCGGGCAAGGTCTTGCGAAGAAAGCGGCAATTCACTGAGAGCGAAGTCCACGGCCTTGGCTTGTAGACGCAGTAGACCACCCAGAGAGCCAATGGCCTCGTAGTCCAGTGCAGCACGCCCCAGCAGGTCACTCTCGAGTCCGGTATTGCCTGAGTAGAACTCTGCGCCTACCGATGCGCCACGGTACAGTTTGAGCCACTGCTGGACCAGCGGAAGTACGAAAGTGGAACCGGCCCCCTTTAACAGCGCCTGCCCGAACGCATCCTGTGCCAGGACCTTCGGTACTGCGTAGCCACTTGAGACGACGAAGCCTGCCCATTGCAAGAACCGGCGACGTGTAACCCTTTGCTTGCGACAGGCATGCATGACGGGCCTCAAACAGGCTTGGCGAATACGCCAGCCGATTCATGATCAACGTTCTGTGCCGCCTCGGGATAATCCTGCTCTCGCGAGACGGACAGGCGTTCGTCAGCGATGCGCTGCACCAGATTGAGGGCACGCTCTGCGCTGCCCAGCAAGGTCAGAATGACACCCCGCTCGTCCCAACCCAGCCTTTGCTCTTCCTGCAAGCAGCGCTCACGCAACTCGGCAATTGCCCCCGCATGGGTCTGTGCCAGGCGGGCATCTTGAGGCCTGTTCTTTACAGCGGGCTCTACGATATCGAGGATCGACGTGACAATGGCCTGCCCGTTGCCAGAAAACAGTTGGCGTTCAATACGGCGCGTGATCTGCGACAGGGTCTCCGTCAGACTTGCACTGAAATCCTGCTCCTCGATCAGGCTCGCAAGCAGGCGGGTCTGATGGGCACTCAAGTCGTTCTTGAACATCTGCGCCGTGTAAGCGCGGATTTCCTGACTCAGGCTGTCAAGTGCCTGCTCATGTTCAGCCACGTTCTTCAGCGCACTGTGTTCGCCCCGGGCAGCGATCAACAACAGGCCTGCGCCTTGGGTATAGCGCGCCAACTCCTTGCTTGCGGCCGCCACGCCTGTGCTTACATCATTCAACGCGGCACGTTCAAGGTAACGCGGCATGGAATAGTCTTCTTCGTCGCTGCGACTGGCACCGATACGGGAAAGTATGCGATCGAACACCCCGATGAACGGAAACATCAGGGCCGTATTGAACAGATTGAAACCAATGGAGTACAAGCCTACGGCCACCGGCACGAGCGGGAAGCTCTCCTTGCCATCAATCATCACCGACCTGGCCACGTCCATACCAAACAGGCTCATTCCCCACTGCAAGAGATCCACCGACAGAAAGAACAGCGGAAACATCACTGCCACGCCAATGAAGTTGAATGAAATATGCGCATAAGCCGCACGCTTGGCATTCTTCGACAGGTTCAACGACGCCATCCAGGACGTGACGGTCGTCCCCAGATCCGCGCCCAGTGAAAAAGCCACGGCCGTTTGCCAGTCCAGAATACCCGCCGCCCCCAACCCCATGACGATGCCGATGGTCGCCGAGGACGAGTGGATCATTGCCGTAATCCCTGCCGCCGTGAGCACGCATACAGCCAGACCTGCGTAACTGTCGGCCTGAAGGCTTGAAATGACCGCCATCACCTCGGGCAGGTTACGCAAGGGCTTGAGGCCACCGGTCAACAGGTTCAGCCCGTAAAAAATCAACGCAAAACCGATGACGGCAAGCGCGATATTCCGGGTCTTTTCGCTCTTGCCGAACACGTAAACCAGTGCAAACAGCCCCGCAAAGATCAATCCCAGGGGGCCAAGGGGCATGGCAATCAGCCCATTTCCCAGAGTCGTCCCGATGTTGGCTCCCATGATGACACTGATCGCGGGACGCAACCCAACGACACCGGCGTTGACCAGACCGACCACCATGACCGTCATCGCAGTGCTCGACTGCAAAACACCGGTGATCATTGTGCCAGCGGCAAGCCCTTTTACAGGGGTGCCCGCCAGCTTCGCGAGCCAGGCCCGCATACGGTTGGCTGCCAGATTGTTTATCCCGTCGGACATGAACTCCAGTCCGAGCATGAAGATACCCAAACCGCCAATGACGGGTACCAGCAGTTCCTTGAAGATGTCGATTTCCAAGACAGTTCTCCAATAGACGAACACTTGCCGGCGCAGACCTCTGCCCACCGGACAGCCAATACCGGCAGGTGCGCAGGGTTCAGTCTTGAACGCTAGAGGCAGAATGTGACGTATCGGTGACACTCACCCTGACGTTTCAGCCAGGGCGATAGCCGGTCTTCAACGCCCCGTCACAAGAGCGTATGCCGAGACATCCCGCAGCAGCATTCAACCCCGTATCCATTGGATATTTGCAATGCTCACGAGCGAAGAAGAGGCAAGGCGAAAACAGACGAGAAACGGTCAACACCCACGATCAAGCAGAAAACGACTTACGCCCACCAACCAACCTTCGCCACCAAGGCTCTCGTGCCGAATCAGCTGGCACCGGAACCAGCTCAGGCAAATCACGCAACTTCACCCATAACTCGCCATGCCATTGCAGCGCACCCAACACATGGCCCTGCCAACGCATCTGATACAACTGAGGCTGGTCGCCAGCATCCATCATCCGGGCATCGAGCGCTGGCAGCACTTCCTGAGCCAACCAACGACGCAACGCCCTGTTTTCCGGGACGTAGTGATGCACCAGCAGCGCAAAGACACCCGACTCGCTGATCATCAGGCATTTCTCCCACTGCCCATGGGTCAATAACCAGGCCGTACGACGCTGGTCGGCATCGAGTTTGAAGGTGGCGCGCTCGTCCAGTTGCTTGCCCATCAGACGAGCCAGATCCGACAAGGGAAACCAGACCTGAGCGTCCAGCATCACGGCACGCAGCATGCGATGGTGACGAATAAAGACCGTGGGCTCGAAGTGATCTGTGCAGGGAGGTGACGGGTATGGAAGGTCCATGGTGTGAAAGCTCCTTGTGAGAAAAAGAGCTGCCAGAGACGTCGCTAAACGAATGTGGGTGGCAGCTGTGCGAAGGTTAGCGAACCGGCCTTTTACTCGCACACACCGGCAGACCCGAAGGTCTCCGACGCACAGCCGCCATGAAACAACCTCGTGCCTGAAAGGCATGAAAGTCGTATGACGCATATTGCGAGTACAGGTTCGGATCGCTAAATCCGGTCACTGATTTGGCAGCGACGCAGCACCCTAAACCTCTGAACGGGCACTCGCAAGCGGTCAGGATTTTCTAGGAAATTTCACTCAAGGGAAAGGGAATATGCTTGGGGGTAGAAGTCTTTTGGACTGCGTGAGGGCGGGAGAATTGCAGGGATTGAGAGTACGTGAGGCTTTTCAGATTGGGATGTTTTTCGGCTTTGGTTGAAGGCAGGAACGCGCAGAGCCTACCTTTTCATCGGTTAATGTCAGCAGACTTTTTCAACAGAGTCGGCTGGGAACTGACGCTTGCCAATGACCATAATCGACCCATTGAGGTCTTTCGTTTTTACCCAGATAAGAGTTTATATAACCTTATGAACCTATCAGCAATCTTGCTCTCAGGATTTGGGATCACTTATGCGTACTGACCAGACAAAGCTACTCGCGCTTACACTGCTTGAAATCAAGACGTTGCTTGCCGATTACCTAGGCAGAGATGTGGATGCTCCTATGAGCGTCCGTGTCGCGGCGCATATGGCCTATGCGCTCCACAATGAGGCGGAGGCTGTGTACAACAACGCAGATTTTGAGATCGCCGATGCAAGCTTGAAAATTTATGCAATCGATCAGATTCTGGGCGTCACTGATGGTGCCTCATTGTTGGACAGGTTTAACGTTGATACCAAAAACATTTTGAATAGCGGTCAACCCAGATGACCGCTTCTGGCCAAAAGCTGCCTATAGCAACGCTTAGGAGTGACTATAAATTGCAGCTACCGCACTTGAAATACACCAACAAGATTACAGCAGCGGTTTGCATGGCCTCACGCTTACCGTAGCACCGCTCCAGGCAATTAACTCCCTGATATCGTGAATCATCTGGAGTGTCTTCTTTAACCATCTGGACATCATTCCACGCACTTTTTGGGGGTGATACGGATATCTTCAGGCAGGTTTTCACTATTTTGCACTTCGGTGCTCAACACTGGTTCTTTGCGTGCGCTCAGCTCGATAGGGTATGGCCCGGTATGCGCTAGAGCAGCTTGTGTTTGAGCGATAAAAGCTTCGTCGCTTCGTGTATAGAAGATCCACTCCCGTTGGTGTCCACCAGTCACCGTGCACACCCACTTCGCTAGCCCTTTATCCTGCACCGCCAGCAGTATCAGCCTCTCCATTTCATCCATCCGGACACGGTCTCTGGGCGCCGGTATGACGCCCTTGGAGGAGTATTTCCAGGTGACCCTGATTTTGAAAGGTAGCGCCCGTTTATCAGTCGCCGATATCGAATCAACACCCTTATAGGCCATAGGAATGGGTGTATCTGGAAAATCAGATGCCTGGTAAGTATTGTCGTCAAATTCGGCTATTTGCACCTGTCGGGAATAAACGCCGGTATCGTCGAGAAGTGCTCGGAGAGCCTCCCTCTTGCTGGCTTCTCGATCAGCCACACAGTTATCGTATGCCACGCTTTTAGTCGGCCCCGCATCCAGGCATGGGTCGCGCTCGACCGGTGGGAGCGAATTGGATTTGGAGCTGGAGCAACCAGAGATGAGTACACTTGCTAGCGCCAACAACCAGAGCCGGTTATGGACGCCCATCTTGCGCCCCAAGCCCAGAGGCTTTGGGCCGGAGAGTTCACAGCCTTGGCGTTGTTTGCAAAACTTTGCTGTGACGTACCGCATGCCATGGCCAGACTCCATCAAGGAGCGCTCGGACTTTTCAGTGACCATCGGTGTTTTTCCTTCAACTCGTGACCTCGTCCTGAAGACCGGTCTTGCCAACTAAATGCTAAGCCCGCGCAAGGTGCAATGGCTCATTTGTGGCCCCGATTCTGCCAGAGGGCTTCAGTGGTGGCGATAGAATTGCAGGAGGTGAGAAGCAAGTGAGGCTTTTCAGATTGGGATGTTTTTTCGGCTTTGGTTGAAGGTAGGAACGCGCAGAGCCTACCTTTTCATCGGTTAATGTCAGTAGACTTTTTCAACAGAGTCGACCGGGAACTGACGCCCGAGCTAGAGATACCTGACGATTGCCCTAACCTATCTTCCGAGTCTTTTGAGAGTTGACATAAGCTAGATCCTAACCCAGCCTGCAAAGGCGAACAGGGATCGCTCGCATCAAAAGGAGTCGTAATTTATGAAGAAAATGCTTGGGATACACTGCGGCCTCGAATTCATATGCAGTACAAACCCCCACCTCAGGAGAGAAACCATTGCCAGTCGCTGCCAATGTCGGTGACAAGCTCGATACCAGCCCACTCACAACTCGCCTTGCCTCAAGCGGTAGTTCAATGGTGGTAGCTTATTCGACGTACGATCCGAGCTGTGTAGGGATGCCTGCTCACGGCCCTAACTTCTGGTACACAAACTAATTTAAATAAAACACAAGTGCGGATGATACCCATCCTTATGCGAGAGCTATTAATCAATGAGATCAACATGGATGATTTATCTGTATATAGGGACAGGATTAAGTTCAGCAACTTGAATCGTCAACTTTTTTGGGAGCGAAAAGATGTCGGCGAGCTGAAGGTAACGACTCTAAAGTCCGCAATCAGCAATCGATTTGAAAGCGTGACGGTAGACACTCATTCACAAGAGATGGATATTAATGCCTTAATCCCACTTGCTAAACGCCACGCTAGCGGGGTCGCGGTTACTGCAGACAGCCCTGGAACTCTAGCATGGGATGCAAACAGAGTCTGTCGGGAAATAAATATCCCGGTCGTCAGCGGCGGCTACTTTCACCAATACTGCGTTGCAAACTACTTCTGCCCCTTTACTGAGACTGACTTTGAAACTGACGATGAACTGGCGTCCAGATGGACTCGTCTTCCAAGCTCCGTAATGCCCAGCTATGGGCCTACAAACATGGCTCTCGCCTCCATTCTTTGCTCAGCTCTTATCTCGGGTTTAATAGGCACCATGCCAAAAGGCAACAAGATTATGCAGTGGAACTCTTCTGTCCACCCTCATGAAATAAGGCTGTCTGCATGAACGACTGTATCTTTTGCAAAATTGTTGCGGGAAGCAGTCCTTGCCACAAAATTTGGGAAGACGAAAAACATTTAGCATTCCTTTCAATCTACCCTAACACGCCAGGCTTCTCAGTAGTTATTCCAAAGGCCCACTGCTCTAGCTATGCTTTTTCAGCATCTGACGACGACCTTTCCCAGCTAGTACTGGCGTCCAAAAAAGTCGCCCTGCTACTCGACGCCACTCTGGAAGGAGTTGGAAGAACTGGGTTTATCCTGGAAGGGTATGGGATTGATCATTTACATGCCAAGCTTTTCCCTATGCATGGCACTGGAAGTACAAGCGACTTCAAGCAAATCAGTTCAAAAGTCGATAAGTACTTCGATAAATATGAAGGCTATATTTCCTCTCATGACTGGCAACGGGCCGATGATAACGCCCTTGCGGCGCTGGCAGCCAAAATAGCAGCAAAACGAGAGTAATTATGCCCTCTTGCCCCTAATGGTTGGATTCCGGTGCTTAGGCTCTGTACGAAAAGTCGGCGAGCGAAGGTCAGGCAAGGCAAAAACAGGCGAGGAAGCGGAATTTACGGGTTGTAAATGAGCATTCCGAGACCGTTTCAACGCAGCATCACCGAGTATCAAGACATTTCGTACAAAGCCTAACCCGCATCAGAAGCGCCTCATCGAGTCTCACTTGCTGCTGTGCCTCCGAACGATTGAGGGCTCTTTTACGGTTCCTCACGAAAACCGAAAGCACCTCAATCACCCAGAAAGCTCGCCTGTAATGCTTTGCCGCAAGATTCTGGAAATCCCCCCCATAAACACTGAGCCTATGCCCCCCTCTCATCATTCCCAATGATAATAACCTTCGGTTTATTCGATTCGTTAATAGAACCCCCTCACAACAGAATCCGCCCATCTCACATTACCGGCGGATTTTTTCATGTCTCAGTCTTTTTCTCATTTGCGCTATCCCCTCACCGCCCTTGCCTTGATTGTGATAAGCGCCTGTGGACGTGCGCCTGAGGCCACCATGGCCCCGGCTGCCGCCAAGGTGAGTGTCGCCAAGGTGCTGGAGCAGCCGATCAACGAGTGGGACGAGTTCACCGGCCGCCTTGAAGCACCGGAAACCGTCGAGGTGCGTCCACGGGTGTCCGGGCAGATCGATCAGGTCGCGTTTACCGATGGTTCGCTGGTCAAGAAAGGCGATCTGTTATTCCAGATCGACCCGCGCCCGTTCCAGGCCGAGGTCCGCCGTCTTGAAGCCCAGTTGCAGCAGGCCCGCGCCGTCGCCACCCGCAGTGAAAACGAAGCCCAGCGTGGCGAGCGTCTGCGGACCAACAATGCGATTTCCGCCGAGCTGGCCGACTCGCGTACCACGTCGGCACAGGAAGCCAAAGCCGGTGTCGCGGCGATTCAGGCGCAACTGGATGTGGCCAAGCTAAACCTGAGCTTTACCCGTGTCACGGCACCGATCAACGGTCGCGTCAGCCGTGCGGAAATCACCGCCGGCAACATCGTGACCGCCGATGTCACGGCCCTGACCAGCGTGGTGTCCACCGACAAGGTCTATGCCTATTTCGATGCCGACGAGCGTGTGTTCCTCAAATACACAGAACTGGCGCGCAAGGGCCAGCGTGGCCAGACCACACCGGTCTATCTGGGCCTGTCCAACGAGTCCGGCAACCCTCACCTGGGCCAGATGAACTTCGTGGATAACCAGGTCAACCCGAGGACCGGCACCATTCGTGGTCGTGCCGTGTTCGACAACACCGACGGCAGCTTCACACCGGGCCTGTATGCACGCCTGAAACTGGTCGGCAGCGGCACCTATTCGGCCATGCTGATCAACGACGAAGCCGTCGGCACCGATCTGGGCAAGAAGTTCGTGCTGGTGATGGACAAGGACAACAAGCCGACCTATCGCTTCGTCGAGCTGGGGCCGAAGGTCGAGGGCCTGCGTATCGTGCGCAGCGGTCTCGGCAAGGACGACACCATTGTCGTCAAGGGCTTGCAGCGCGTTCGTCCCGGCCAGCCGGTGGACCCTGAAGTCACGCCCATGGCCTCCAGCGAAACACTGGCTGCCCTGCTCAAACAACGCCAGGCCCTCGAAGCCAGCAACCTGCCACAAGTGACGCCCAAGGCGGCCGTCAAAATCGCCAGCGCAACTGCGCCTCGCGGCTAAGGTATTCGTCCGATGAACTTCTCCAAATTCTTTATCTCGCGACCGATCTTCGCGGCAGTGTTGTCGCTGTTGATCCTGATCGCCGGTGCGATCTCGCTGTTCCAGCTACCGATCAGTGAATACCCGGAAGTGGTTCCGCCCACCGTCGTGGTACGGGCCAACTTCCCCGGTGCCAACCCCAAGGTGATCGGTGAAACCGTGGCTTCGCCACTGGAACAGGCCATCACCGGCGTCGAGAACATGCTGTACATGTCCTCGCAGTCCACGGCCGACGGCAAGCTGACCCTGACCATCACTTTCGCGCTGGGCACCGACCTGGACAACGCTCAGGTGCAGGTGCAGAACCGTGTGACCCGGACCGAGCCCAAGCTGCCCGAGGAAGTGACCCGCATCGGTATCACGGTGGACAAGGCGTCTCCGGACCTGACCATGGTTGTCCACCTGACCTCTCCGGACAACCGTTACGACATGCTGTACCTGTCCAACTATGCCGTGCTCAACATCAAGGATGAGCTGGCACGTCTGGGCGGTGTCGGTGATGTGCAACTGTTCGGCATGGGTGACTACTCGCTGCGTGTCTGGCTGGACCCGAACAAGACCGCTTCACGCAATCTGACGGCCACCGATGTGGTCAACGCCATTCGTGAGCAGAACCGTCAGGTCGCAGCCGGTCAACTGGGTGCGCCGCCCTCCCCGAGCGCCACCAGCTTCCAGATGTCGATCAACACCCAGGGCCGTCTGGTCAGCGAGGAAGAGTTCGAGAACGTCGTGGTGCGCGCCGGTGCCGATGGCGAGATCACTCGCCTGAAGGATGTTGCCCGCGTGGAGCTGGGTTCCAACCAGTACGCCCTGCGCTCGTTGCTCAACAACAAACCGGCCGTGGCGCTCCCGATCTTCCAGCGCCCCGGTTCCAACGCCATCGATATCTCGAATGACGTACGCAGCAAGATGGCGGAGCTGAAAAAGGGCTTCCCTGAAGGCATGGACTACAGCATCGTCTACGACCCGACCATTTTCGTGCGCGGCTCCATCGAAGCGGTGATCCACACCCTGTTCGAAGCGCTGATTCTGGTTGTACTGGTGGTGATCCTGTTCCTGCAGACCTGGCGCGCCTCGATCATTCCGCTGGTGGCTGTACCCGTCTCGCTGATCGGTACCTTCGCGGTCATGCACATGTTCGGCTTCTCCCTGAACGCCCTGTCGCTGTTCGGGCTGGTGCTGGCCATCGGGATCGTGGTGGACGATGCCATCGTCGTCGTGGAAAACGTCGAGCGTAACATCGAGCTGGGGCTGAACCCGGTGGAGGCCACCCACAAGGCCATGGGCGAAGTGACCGGGCCGATCATTGCCACGGCACTGGTGCTGTGTGCGGTATTCGTACCGGCGGCATTCATTTCGGGCCTGACCGGTCAGTTCTATAAGCAGTTCGCCCTGACCATTGCCATCTCGACCGTGATCTCGGCGTTCAACTCCCTGACCCTGTCGCCTGCCCTGGCCGCCGTTCTGCTCAAGGGCCATGGCACGCCAAAGGACAAGTTCTCGCTGTTCCTCGACAGACTGCTCGGTGGCTGGCTGTTCCGCCCGTTCAACCGCTTCTTCGAGAAAGCCAGCCATGGCTATGTCGGCACGGTTGCCCGCGTCATCCGCAGCAGTGGCATCGCGCTGCTGGTCTATGCCGGCCTGATGGTCATGACCTGGATGGGGTTCTCCAGCACGCCGACCGGTTTCGTACCGAGCCAGGACAAGCAATACCTGGTTGCCTTCGCGCAACTGCCGGACGCTGCCAGCCTTGACCGCACCGAAGAAGTCATCAAGCGGATGTCCGACCTGGCGCTGCAACAGCCGGGCGTGGAAAACGCTATTGCCTTCCCGGGCCTCTCGATCAACGGTTTCACCAACAGCCCCAACAACGGCGTGGTGTTCGTGGCGCTCAAGGATTTCGACCAGCGCAAGGACCCGAGCCAGTCGGCCAATGCCATCGCTGGCGCACTGAACGGCAAGTTCGCGTCCATCCAGGAAGCGTACATGGCGATCTTCCCGCCTCCACCGGTACAAGGTCTGGGCACCATTGGCGGTTTCCGTCTGCAGATCGAAGACCGTGGCAACCTGGGGTATGACGAGCTGTACAAGGAAACCCAGAACGTCATCGCCAAAAGCCGCAGCGTGCCGGAACTGGCCGGCCTGTTCACCAGTTACACCGTGAACGTGCCTCAGGTCGATGCCGCCATCGACCGCGAAAAGGCCAAGACCCACGGCGTTGCGATCAGCGACATCTTCGACACCCTGCAGGTGTATCTGGGTTCGCTGTATGCCAACGACTTCAACCGCTTCGGTCGCACCTATCAGGTCAACGTCCAGGCTGAGCAGCAGTTCCGTCAGGATGCCGACCAGATCGGTCAGCTCAAGGTGCGCAACAATCTGGGTGAAATGATCCCGCTGGCGACCTTCGTCAAGGTCAACGACACGGCCGGTCCCGACCGCGTGATGCACTACAACGGTTTCATCACCGCCGAGATCAACGGTGCCGCCGCGCCAGGCTACAGCTCCGGGCAGGCCCAGGCCGCCATCGAGAAACTGCTCAAGGCCGAGTTGCCGAACGGCATGACCTACGAGTGGACGGACCTCACCTACCAGCAGATTCTGTCGGGCAATACCGCGTTGTTCGTCTTCCCGCTCTGCGTATTGCTGGCGTTCCTGGTACTGGCCGCCCAATACGAAAGCTGGAGCCTGCCACTGGCGGTGATCCTGATCGTACCGATGACGCTGCTGTCGGCCATTGCCGGGGTGATCATTGCCGGTAGCGACAACAACATCTTCACCCAGATCGGCCTGATCGTACTGGTGGGCCTGGCGTGCAAGAACGCGATCCTGATCGTCGAGTTCGCCAAGGACAAACAGGAAGAAGGCATGAGCCCGCTGGCTGCGGTCCTGGAAGCCTGCCGCCTGCGTCTGCGTCCGATCCTGATGACCTCGTTCGCCTTCATCATGGGGGTCGTGCCTCTGGTGATCTCCAGCGGTGCCGGTGCCGAGATGCGTCATGCCATGGGTGTCGCGGTGTTCTCGGGGATGCTGGGCGTGACCTTCTTCGGTCTGCTGCTGACCCCCGTGTTCTATGTGCTGATCCGTAACTTCGTCGAACGCCAGGAAGCCCGCAAGGCCGCCAGGGCACAGAAACTGAACACCTTGTCCGCGGAGATGCATTGATGAGCGCACTGAAACTCTTCGCTCCGAGCCTGCTGGTACTGGCGCTGACGGCCTGCGCCGTCGGCCCTGACTACAAGGCTCCCGAGACGGCACCGGCAACACTCGCTTCGGCAGCACAAGGCAGCTACGACCATGCCAAGGTCGATACCCTGTGGTGGCAGCAGTTCGACGACCCGACCCTCAACAAGCTGGTCGCCCGGTCGCTCAATGGCAACCGGGACCTGCGCGTAGCCTTTGCCCGCCTGAAATCGGCACGGGCGATTCGCGACGACGTCAGCAACGATGCCATGCCGGTGATCACCAGCCGGGTCAGCAGCGCCCAGGGCAAGGGTCAGCAACCGGGAACGACCGAGCGCCGCGTCAACAGCGAGCGTTACGACCTGGGGCTGGACATGGCCTGGGAACTGGACCTGTTCGGTCGCATTCAACGCCAGCTGGAGGCCAGCGAAGCCGATCAGGAAGCTGCCGAAGCCAACCTGTATCAGCTCCAGGTGACGTTGATCGCCGAAGTGGTCGACGCTTATGGCCAATTGCGCGGCGCTCAACTGCGTGAAGCCATTGCCCGGGACAACCTGAAGAACCAGCAGGACTCCCGAGGCGTGACCACCCAGTTGCGCGATGCCGGTGTCGGCAACGAACTGGATGTGGTGCGCGCCGACGCCCGGCTGGCAGCCGTCGAGGCCAGCGTGCCTCAATTGCAGGCCGAGCAGGTGCGTCAGCGTAACCGCATCGCAACCCTGCTGGGCGAGCGCCCGGAAAGCCTCAGTGTGGACTTGAGCCCGGCAAAACTGCCGGCCATTGCCAAGGCCTTGCCGATTGGCGATCCGACTCAGGTCTTGCGTCAGCGTCCGGATATCCGGGCTGCCGAGCGCCAACTGGCCGCCTCTACCGCACGAATCGGCGTGGCGACGGCCGACCTGTTCCCACGGGTCAGCCTGAGCGGTTTCCTGGGCTTTACCGCCGGACGCGGTTCGCAGATCGGCTCGTCAGCCGCCAGAGCCTGGTCGCTGGGGCCGAACATCACCTGGGCCGCTTTCGATCTGGGCAGCGTCCGGGCACAGATCCGTAGCGCCGATGCCGATGCCGAAGGCGCGCTGGCCAACTATGAGCAGCAAGTGCTGCTGGCGCTCGAAGAGTCGGAAAACGCTTTCAGCGACTACGACAAACGCCAACAGCGCCTGCTGGCCCTGATCCGTCAAAGCGAATCGAGCCGTGCGGCGGCGAAGCTGGCGTCGGTGCAGTACCGCGAAGGCACGGCAGACTTCCTGGTGCTGCTGGATGCCGAGCGGGAACGTCTGGCAGCCGAAGACTCCCAGGCTCAGGCAGAAATCGAGATGTACCGCGGTATCGTGGCCATCTACAAGGCCCTGGGCGGCGGGTGGCAGCCGCAGGCCTGATCCCGCCTGCCATCGGCTCGATCAGCCCCGTCCTCCATGAGGGCGGGGCTTTTTTCATCCCGAGCATCCCGGTTCCGCATGATTGACGTTTGACAGCAGCCGGTCACTGTCCGAAGCTGCAAGCCGCCAAGCATTGGATACCGGTATGCCCAGACTGCCTTTACAGGGCTCATCGCCTTCCCCTACTTCTAATCGACGTCGCACCCTGATCGGCATTATTGCCGCCCTGTCGCTCGTGGCACTGTCATTGACCTTGTGGTCAGGGCGCAACCCGCCTGCCCAGCCTGCGGCGAAGCTGAGCCACACCTATGCCCAGGCACTGGAGCAGGCCCATGCCGGCAAACCCGGTGCGGCCCGCATGCTCTATCAGCAACTGGCGCGCAAGGACCTCTCGCCGCCACACCGGATCGCCCTTCTGGCCGAACTGAGCAATTACCCCAGTCCCCAGGCACTCAAGCTGCTGGATGCCAGTCTCAAGAACTCATCGGCCCAGGTGCGTCAGGCCGCGATTGAAACGAGCGTAAAACTGATCCCCGACGGGCAACGCAGCCTGCTGCTCGGCCCACTGCTCGAAGACAGCGAGCAATCCGTCAGATTCAGCGCAACCCGTGCATTGCTGGGGCTTTCGCCGGATGACCTGGGGTTGTACTTCGCCGTACTGCAACAAAGCGCCGAAGCCTATCAGGAAGCCTTGAAAACCCAGCCCCAGACCGCGCAGAACCAGTTGCAACTGGCCAGGCTCTACCTGCAGACCGGTGATCTGGAACCGGCCATGTCCGCCTTGCAGCGGGCCATTACCCTGGAGCCCGACAACCTGGAAGCGGCCCTGGCGCATATTGAACTGCTGGACAAGAAAGGCCAGGCGGATCAGGCCCGAAGCCTTTTCGCCAGACTGTTGGAACGCCATCCGGAATCGGCCCTGCTCCAGCATGCCCTGGGCATATGGCTGCGGGATCATGGACAAGACGAGTTTGCATTGCTGAGTCTGGCCAAGGCCTCCGAACTCGAGCCTGCCAATAGCGATTACCGCTACGATCTGGCGGTAGTCCTGCACAATCTGGATCAATTGGAAGCGGCACAAAAACAATTAGTGCAAATACTCCAGAACGATCCCGCCGACCGACGGGCACGCGTGCTATTGATTCAATACTGGAAAGAAAACGGCCAGCTACAGAATGTACAAGTCCTGCTCGCAGAGCTTGAACAGCAGAACCCTGACGATCCAGCTCTGCAACAGGGCCTGTAGCTCTTCACCTTCAAAACAGGCCTGAAACGCTCCTTTTCGACGAGAATGAATGAGCGTTTCAGGCCTGTTTTCAACCCGATCCCGACAGTTTCAGACACTCTTCGCACATCGCCTAATATCAGAAATAACTTACAGTGCTTTGCGTTTGATAACACAACGCGTGATAGACATCGCCAACAGATGAATGCAATTTCATTTAATGATTTTCAAGAAGAGTGTTTTCTAACTCGTCAAAAACGTGCATCATTTACCGGCGACCTATTATAACTACCCATGCCACCGGCCTCACGGACTGACTGGAACACTTAGTTTCATCATTGAGTACGCCGGGTGGGGTAGAGAACCGAATGAGCGAATCGACCAAACGTTTTTGTCTTATCGCTTTATTGGGCTGCCCACAGCCATAACACCGTTGGAGTATTTTATTTGTCCAGACTTGCCGAGTTTCGAGCAGCAGAAAAGGCCCTTCAGGAACAGCTGGCCCAGCTGGAGTCCCTGAAGAACGACGCCGGATTGAAAAAGGAGATTGAATTCGAGCAAAAGCTCCAGGACCTCATGGCCAGCTACGGCAAAAGCCTGCGCGACATCATCGCCATCCTCGACCCTGCCAGCTCGACCACACTGGTTGCAGCAGCAGGCCCCAAGCGCCGCCGCGCACGCGTCGTGAAGGTCTATCAGAACCCGCACACCGGTGAACTGATTGAAACCAAAGGTGGCAATCACCGCGGTCTCAAGGCCTGGAAAGAACAATACGGTGCAGAGACTGTCGATTCCTGGCTGCGCGCCTGATCGCATTTTCTCGCTGTACAAGCCCTGCACCTGCAGGGCTTTTTTATTACCCGACCGACACACTCAACATTATTCCAATTCTTGCAAAAGCGAATCCACGTCTCTGCATGAATCGGTATAAACCTGTCGAATTCATATACATGATATCTACTTTAGTGGGGGCTCCCACTAACAGGTCGTATTCCACTTCCCTCTTGCACGTTAAAATAATGACGCCAATAAAAATGCCCTCACCACTCAAAGCGGCGTACAGCACACCGTGATAACTTGAAAAATCTGATGATTATTCAGCATCCCGACAGCCTGCATGTTGACCTATAACAAAACATTAAATTTTGTGAAGTGTGTCACTGCCCTGCAACACTTTTGTACGACATGACAACGATTCGGAAAGCGCCCTTTGCACTCCCGGGCTGCTGTTTGGAAGATCCCTTATTCTTGAATTGTGTATGGCATGTATCGGCGCTCAACGCGACATGACCCCGGCTTGCGGACAGCGCTGGCGACGGGACGACGCAACGCTTCACATTTTTTTCACACACTTTCTTACAAGATGAAGGCCGCTAAAGGAATAGCGCCCCATGCCCGCTTCGGCGGGCTTCTTTATGCCCGCCAGAAAATCAGCCCTTACGGAGCCACATCGAGCTTCAGGCTGTCACGAATACGCAGCGCCTCATCCTTGTTCGCCGCATAGCCATCAGCCGACCCTGCATAGGACAACGACCAGGCCATCTCCTTGCTCGCAGCCGCCACCAGCGTCTGGGTCAACACATGGACGCCGTTCTGGGTGACCGTGCAGGTCGTTTCCAGCGCAGGAACGACACTGAGCTGGCTCTCACGCACATGCGTGCACACACTCTGCAAGCCGCCGCGTGCGAAGTTGACCTGAACGGACTTGCGCATCTCCAGCAACACCGCCTGGACATTCACCTCATGCCCCGGTGCCAATCGAGACTGCGTCAGCTCCATGACCATGCTCGGATTACCGGCCTGATCGTTTTTCACGGCGCGCTGTCTGAGTTGCACGGAAGGCTGATCGGCCTGAGCAGTAGCCGGAAGCGATTCGACCTCCCATCCCGCCGGCCAGACAATCATTGCATCGGCGGCATGCACACCTGACGCCCCTGACAGCAGGCACAGGCTTATGAACAGGGATCGGCATGGCGAGAAAATCATGGTGAAGCTACCTGGCAAAGAGGGCCGGAAATTCTGAGCCTGCCGGCAGCCCGGGGCAAGAGGTGAATCGCGATCGACTGACCGGATCAAGGGAAGGTTTGGCACTCGCCGCCCTGCCCCGTATCATTTGGCATTAATTTGAACACTCTGTTGGAGATCCCCATGAGCCTGCAAGCACTCAACACCTTCCCTGGCGTAACAGCCACCCCAGAAGCAGCCACCCAACGTTTCGTGTTCAACCACACCATGTTGCGCGTCAAGGACGTCACAGCCTCCCTGGATTTCTACACCCGCATCCTGGGCTTCAGCCTGGTTGAGAAGCGTGACTTCCCGGAAGCCGAGTTCAGCCTGTATTTCCTGGCCCTGGTGGACAAGGCTCAGATCCCTGCCGACGATCAGGCCCGCCATGAGTGGATGAAATCGATCCCGGGCATTCTGGAACTGACCCATAACCACGGCACGGAAAACGATCCGGCTTTCGCTTACCACAATGGCAACAGCGACCCGCGCGGTTTCGGGCATATCTGCATTTCCGTGCCGGATGTACACGAAGCCTGCGAGCGCTTTGAAAAACTCGGCGTGGACTTCCAGAAACGCCTGGCCGACGGCCGCATGAACAACCTGGCCTTCATCAAGGACCCGGATGGCTACTGGGTGGAAATCATCCAGCCAACCCCGCTGTAACGGCAATCCATCGCGGGCAGGCGCGGCTGCAGGAGCGAATTCATTCGCGAAGAAGCCGTCTATTCGCAACATCTTCATCGCCGGGAAGAATGTCTTCCCGGATAAATCCGGCCCCACACAGCACAACAAAAAAAGCCCCATGATCGCTCATGGGGCTTTTGCTTTGCTCAAACCCGATCAGGCCGGAGCGGAAGTGCGGATCAAGTGATCGAAGGCACTGAGCGATGCCTTGGCACCCTCACCCAGCGCAATGATGATCTGCTTGTAAGGCGCAATCGTGACGTCACCGGCACCGAAGATGCCTGGCACCGACGTCTCTCCCCGCGCATCGACCACGATTTCGCCACGCGGCGACAGCTCGATCGTGTCCTTGAGCCATTCGCTGTTAGGCAGCAGACCGATCTGCACGAAGATGCCTTCCAGCTCGACCGTCACGTCCTCGCCATTGACGCGGTTCTTGTAGCGCAGGCCGTTGACCTTCTCGCCGTCGCCGGTCACTTCGGTCGTCTGGGCGCTGGTAATCACGGTCACGTTCGGCAGGCTGTTCAGCTTGCGCTGCAAGACCGCATCGGCGCGCAGTTGCACATCGAACTCCAGCAGGGTCACGTGGGATACGATACCCGCCAGGTCAATGGCCGCCTCGACACCCGAGTTACCGCCACCGATCACGGCAACGCGCTTGCCCTTGAACAGCGGGCCGTCGCAGTGCGGGCAGTAGGCAACGCCCTTGTTCCGGTATTGCTGCTCGCCTGGAACGTTCATCTCCCTCCAGCGGGCACCGGTGGCGAGAATCACGGTCCTGGCCTTGAGGCTCGCACCGCTGGCGAACTTCACTTCATGCAGCTCGCCGGCCTTGCCTGGAATCAGCTTGTCGGCACGTTGCAGGTTCATGATGTCGACGTTGTATTGCTTGACGTGCTCTTCGAGCGCCACGGCCAGTTTCGGGCCTTCGGTGTGCTGTACCGAGATGAAGTTCTCGATGGCCATGGTGTCCAGCACCTGACCGCCGAAACGCTCGGCGGCCACGCCGGTACGAATGCCTTTGCGAGCGGCATAGACCGCAGCCGCCGAACCGGCAGGGCCACCACCCACCACCAGAACGTCAAAGGCATCCTTGGCATTGAGCTTTTCAGCCTGACGGGCACCGGCACCGGTGTCGATCTTGGCGAGGATTTCTTCCAGGCCCATGCGGCCCTGACCAAACAGCTCACCGTTGAGGTAGATGCTTGGAACCGACATGATCTTGCGTTCGGTCACTTCATCCTGGAACAGCGCGCCGTCGATGGCGACGTGCTTGATGTTCGGGTTGAGCACCGCCATCAGGTTCAGGGCCTGCACGACGTCCGGGCAGTTCTGGCAGGACTGGGAGAAGTAAGTCTCGAAATGGAACTCGCCTTGCAGGGCGCGAACCTGTTCGATGGTTTCCGCGCTGACCTTGGGTGGGTAGCCGCCGGTTTGCAGCAACGCCAGGACCAGCGAGGTGAATTCGTGCCCCATCGGGATGCCTGCGAAACGCAAGCTGATGTTTTGACCGGGGCTGTTCAACGAGAACGATGGCGTGCGCGCATCGGTGCCGTTGTCTTGCAGGGTGATGTCTTTGGAAACACTGAGTACATCGTTCAGCAGGGCCAGCATTTCCTGGGATTTGGCGCCGTCATCAAGGGACGCGACGATCTCGATGGGGCGAGTAACCCGCTCCAGGTATGACTTCAACTGGGCTTTAAGATTGGCGTCCAACATGTGGCGACTTCCTTTTTACGAAGATAGAAAAAACAACGCCCAGGCGATGACCGCCCGGGCGTTTTTTGGGGCGATGCGGTTTACTTGCTCAAGAGCTCATGGCCCCTAGCCGATTCATGCGACTTAGATCTTGCCGACCAGGTCCAGCGAAGGAGCCAGAGTGGCTTCGCCTTCTTTCCACTTGGCCGGGCAGACTTCGCCTGGGTGAGCGGCAACGTATTGAGCAGCCTTGATCTTGCGCAGCAGCTCGGAAGCGTCACGACCCACACCACCGTCGTTCAGTTCGACGATCTTGATCTGGCCTTCAGGGTTGACCACGAAAGTACCGCGATCCGCCAGACCGGCTTCTTCGATCAGCACGTCGAAGTTGCGGGAGATTTGCAGGGTCGGGTCACCGATCATGGTGTATTTGATCTTGCCGATGGCTGGCGAAGTGTTGTGCCAGGCAGCGTGGGCAAAGTGGGTATCAGTAGAAACGCTGTAGATTTCAACGCCCAGTTTCTGGAACTCGGCGTAGTTGTCAGCCAGGTCTTCCAGTTCGGTCGGGCAGACGAAGGTGAAGTCAGCCGGGTAGAAGAATACGACAGACCATTTGCCTTTGAAGTCAGCATCCGAAACGTCAACGAAAGCACCGTTCTTGAATGCGGTGGCTTTGAACGGTTTTACTTGGCTGTTGATGATAGGCATCGGTAAATCTCCTGATGGGTTGTGAATTCGATGGAGTGAAGCTTACGCACGATTAGTGACAAAGGCTCATTGGCAAACCTGATGCCACTCATTACTTTTCGCTATGAGCGCAGCTTATTAATAGAAGAAACCTTCAAGTCGCTCATGTCATCGAGGGTGCCGATGAACGGCACCGAGTCAATGTAGCGCATTGCAGACTTCATGTCCTTCCAGCCTACATAGGCCATGAGCGATTTAAGGTCCCACCCGCTGCGATGCGCCCAGGTTGCAAAACCGCGGCGCAGCGAATGGCTCGTGTAGTGATCGGCGGCGATGCCAGCGCGCTCAAGGGTCTGGCGCAACAGTGGAATAATGCTGTTGGCGTGCAGCCCCTCCTCCCCCAGATTGCCCCAGCGATCGATTGCCCTGAATACCGGCCCGCGCACCAGAGCCGAGCAGTTGATCCACTCGATATAGGCCTGCACCGGGCACAGGCGCTGCAAGGCCGGGGTCTGGCAGGTTCGCCCGAGATTGTCCCGGTCGCCCTTGCTGCGAGGCAGGTAAAGACTGATCCCCGAACCGGCAACGGCCTTGATGCCCTCGACGTGCAGACGACATAACTCATCACTGCGAAAGCCGCGCCAGAACCCCAGCAGTATCAGTGCCGCATCACGACGACAGCGCAACAGTCGAGGCTGGTCGTGACCCGCCTCAGCGTTGGCGGCTTCGGCGTTCAACCAGTCGATCACCCGCTCCAGGTCTTGCAGCTGCAAAGGCTCTGCCTGCTTCTCCTGGGCAGGATGCAGGGCACGAATGCCTTTGAGCACCTTGCGCACCACCGGAGCCTTGGTCGGATCGGGAAAGCCCTGGCTGTTATGCCACTGCGCCAATGCAGACAGCCGCAGCTTCAAGGTATTCACCGACAGCGTCGCTGCATGAGCCGCCAGATAACGGGCCACACTTTCGCTGGTGGCAGGCAGGAAACCGCCCCAGCTCACCTCGAAATGCTCGATGGCGGCCCGGTAACTGCGTCGGGTGTTGTCCCGCGTCGCCGCTTCGATGTACCGATCGACATCACTCATGGCCTTGCACTCTCCCCTGTACTGCCCGGAACGCCCGAACAGGTCTGACAGGCGCATGACACGGGATAATACGCCAATATCACAGGTTAATTAATTCAGGATTTTGCTCTTTTTCAAAGCCAACTATAGTATGTAATTACAGAGTACATACCACAGTACGAAATCGTAGGAGAAATCATGGCTCGCGGCGGCGTAAACAAGGCCTTGGTGCAGAAGGCAAGGCTTGCACTGCTGGCTCGGGGCGAGCACCCCAGCATCGATGCAGTCCGTATCGAAATGGGCAACACGGGGTCCAAGACGACCATTCACCGCTATCTGAAAGAGCTGGGCGAAACCGACACGCCGCCTCCCTCCATCAATGACGAATTGAGCGAACTGGTCAGCCGGCTGGCTCAACGCCTCGAAGAACAGGCCCAGGAACGTCTCGATCACGCACAGGCCGGACACGACGCCCGCCACAAGGCCATGCAACAGGAACTGACATCCGCACAGCAGCGCATCGATGACCTGCAGGTTCAACTGGCACGACAGGCAGAAGCCCTGGAACAGCAAGACGCCACCCTGCTCCATACCCGACAGACACTCCAAGGCGAGCAGACTGAAAACATCAGACTGCGGCAAGCCAATCAAGACCTGGAATCAAGGCTGCAAGACAAGGACGAACAGATTCGTTCGCTGGAAGAAAAACACCGGCACGCCCGCGAGGCGCTGACCCACTATCGCGATTCGATCGCGCAACAGCGCGCGCAGGAACAACAACGTCACGAAGGCCAGTTGCAGCAGGTTCAGGTGGAACTGCGCCAGGCACGACAAAGCCTTGTGCTGCACCAGGAAGACATCACGCAACTGAACCGCGACAACGAGCGGCTACTTGCAGAAAGCCGGAACGTGACAAGGGAGCTGGACAACCACAAGGACCAACTGAGCAAAGCCACTCATCAGGCCGCCAACAGTCATGAACAGTACCAGCACTCGCATAACCGCTGCACCGTGCTAGAAGAACGACTGCGCACCAGCCAGGACGAAAACGCAGAACTCAAGCAAACCCTTGTCGACACCCGACAGCAGAATCGCATGCTGGAATTGCTGTTGATCAAGAAGGAAGTCGCGCTGGAGAACCTGCGCGAAACCACGGAAAAACCGAAGGCCGAATAAAAAGGCTCGCCCCTGCCGCCGACAGAGGCGAGCCTTCAAAATCGGCTACCAGTTATAGGTCGCCCGAGCGTAGTAGAACGCGCCGCTATACCCATACGGCGAGAAGGTGCTGTAAGCCAGGTTGCCGCCACTGGACGCAAACGCGTTCAGCTTCTCCGGGTAGACATCGGTCACGTTGTCGCCGCCCACCGTGAACACCCAGTTCTTGAGCTTGTAGTCCACGGCCAGATCCAGCAGCCAGGCCGCACTGAAGGTCTGATCGTTGACCTTGTCGGCCTGATAGCTGGTGAACTCGCCATAGCGCACCAGATTCGAGTGCAGCGTCCAGTTGCCGAACGTGAAATCGTTGGCCAGGGTGAGTTTGTGTTGCGGCGTGGTATCTCCCAGCAGACCGATGCGCTCGCGACGATCCACCCGGACAAGGTTCACGCCCAGTTGATCGAGTACCGCCGGATTGGCTTTGACGTCGGTCACCTTGGTGTGGTTGTAGTTGTAGCCCAGGGTGCTGCTCCAATCCACGCCGTTATCGAACTGGTAGCGGTAATTGGCAACCAGGTCGATACCGTCGGTGCTGGTATCGGTGGCATTGGTGAAGTAACGGACGCTGGTGTAGTTGATATCACCGACACCATTGGCCTGCAGATAGTTGATCGCAGCGTTGTTGAGCACCAGGTTGGAAGACAGCGAGATACGGTCACGGATATCGATACGGTAGACATCCGCCGTCACGGTCAGATGGTCCAGCGGCTTGAGCACCAGCCCCAGGCTGTAGTTGCGCGACTTCTCCGCCTTGAGGTCTTCTGCGCCCAACAGTCGGGCCACATTGCTGCTGGCCGGGAAAGTACCCGCCTCCTGAATGGTGCTGCCGATCAACTGCGACGAGGTGTAGGTGAAGTTCTGCTGGGCCAGGGATGGCGCACGGAAACCTGTCGAGATACTGCCGCGCAAGGCAACCTGCGGCGTGAAGTCGTAGCGCGCCGAGAGCGAGCCGCTGACATTGGAGCCGAAATCACTGTAGTCCTCATGACGCACGGCCGCCGAAACACCCAGCTTTTCCGTGAGATTGGTTTCCAGGTCCAGGTATTGGGCAAAGTTATGCCGCGAGTAGCTGCCCGCATCCGCCGCCCGGAAGCCGCCCAGCCCGGAACTGCCCGTCTGGAAATAGGATTCCGCCTGCCCTGCTTCGATCTGATAGCCCTGGCGCAGGTACTCGGCACCAAAGGCCACCGACACCGGATACGGCAACCAGCTGGCGCTGAACTCACGCGACAGATCCAGGCTGAGCTGCTTCTGATCGTTGGTCAGGGTGCCGTTATAGAACGAGCGCGGCGTGTTCAGGCCCAGCGAGGTATTGATGGTCTTGGTACGCAGTTCGTAAGAGTTCTTGCCGTAGTTGGCCGACAGGTCGTAATGCCATTCGTTGGCCAGCTCGCCACGCAGACCGGCGACCAGCGAGGTGTCTTCCAGGGTGCCGCGAATCAGCGGCAAGTAACCATTGGGGAAAATGGCCGGATTGTTGTTCGAGGCATTGCTGGCCCGATAGAACGCCGCCGTTTCGCCACGACGCTTGCTGTAGCCACCGAAGCTGTAGAACTCGGCGGCGTCGCTGAAACTGTACCCGCCATTGAATTGCAGCTTGCCCTCTTCGGTTTCCGGTTCGCCCTGGCGGAACACGTGCTGGCCGTAGGTGGTGGAGCCGACACTCGCAGCCCGGAAGTCATTGCCGGCCCGATCGGTGTAATCGTTGTTGGCACCTTCGCCGGACAGATTGAGAAACCCGTTCTCGCCCAGAGCAAAGCCGGTGTTGCCCGACACGTTGCGCTTGATCCCGTCACCCTTCTTGTACTGGCCGTACTGGGTAGAGATCGAGCCGCCATGGTCGCCCTCTTTCAGAATGACGTTGATCACCCCGGCAATGGCATCGGAACCATAGCGAGCCGAGGCCCCGTCGCGCAGCACTTCGATGTGATCAATGGCCGACAGCGGAATCGCGTTCAGGTCGGCAGGTGCCGAACCACGCCCGACAGCGCCCCCCAGGTTGACGAAAGCCGACGTGTGACGGCGCTTGCCGTTGACCAGCACCAGTACCTGATCCGGCGACAGACCACGCAATTGCGCAGGCCGGGTCAGTTCGGCACCGTCGACCAGGCTGGGGCGTGGAAAGTTGATGGACGGAATCAGCCGCGCCAGCACCGCTCCCAACTCCCCCGAGCCGGAACTGCTGCGCAGGCTGTCGCCTGAAATGACATCGATAGGAGACAGGGATGCACTGGCAGTGCGCTCCTGAGCCCGGGTACCGGTCACGATGACCGTGTCGAGCGTCTTGCTGTCGTCTGTGGCCTCTTCGGCCAGCGCTGCTGCACTCCAGGTTCCGGCAGTCAGCAAATTGGCTGACAAAATGGCCGAACCCAGCACGTGTCGTTTAAAGCTCCCCATACCGCTCCCCTTTAAATCCCTGACCCGAGGCGTCTCTGCCTGGGTGACAACGAGCGATCCGTGCGGTGGACGGTGGCGATCATCGATATGTAATTAAGTACCTCGGTGGCCCGATGCCTTATAGCTTAAGGCCATTAAGTGTAAGTTTTTAAATACCAAAATTGCATAAGAAGCTACAAATGCGTTTGCATGGGCAAATGACAATTCACTCTGCCCGCTCTACCCGACAAAGCGCAAATACATGAATTGAAAAGTATTTTCTGGAGGACTTGATCGGGTTGCGCTTCGCTTATCCGGGAAGACATTCTTTCTGACGGCGCAGATGTTGTGAATGTACAAGCCTCTTCCCGGATAAATCCGGCCCTACCCGACCGACAGCGCAGTGGGCAAGTCTTCAGGGCGCAGGGTTTGGTTGTCCGACGTGAATCGCTTCGATCCCGGCGATGACTTCATCGGACAGCGACACATCGATGCTCGCCAGGTTGACGGCCAGTTGCTCAAGGGTGGTTGCACCGATGATATTGCTGGTCACGAACGGGCGACCGGTCACATAGGCCAGGGCCATCTGTGCCGGGTCCAGGCCATGCTGACGTGCCAGCGCCACGTACTGCGCAGTAGCCCGCACGGCCTGAGAATTGTTGTAACGCTGGAAACGCTCGAACAGCGTCAGGCGGCCGTCGGCCGGGCGTGCGCCATCGAGGTATTTACCCGCCAGCACACCGAACGCCAGTGGCGAATAGGCCAGCAGCCCGATCTGCTCGCGAATGGCGATTTCCGCCAGGCCGACCTCGAAGCTGCGGTTCAGCAGGTTGTACGGGTTCTGGATGGAAACCGCACGCGGCAGGTCGTGGGTTTCGGCCAGATGCAGGAAGCGCTGGGTGCCCCACGGGGTTTCGTTGGACAGCCCGAAATGGCGGATCTTGCCCGCCTTGACCAGATCGTTCAGCACCGACAGCGTTTCTTCGATCTCGACCGCCATATCATCCGGGTCATGCTGATAGCCGAGCACACCGAAGAAGTTGGTCTTGCGATCCGGCCAGTGCAGTTGATACAGGTCCAGATAATCGGTGTTCAATCGCTTGAGGCTACCCTCCAGCGCAGCCGTGATATTGGCACGGTCCAGACGCGGATTGCCGTCGCGGATGTGCTCCATGCGGCCCGGCCCGGCCACCTTGCTGGCCAGCACCCAGTCCTTGCGATCGCCGTACTTCTTGAAGTACTCACCGATGATGCTCTCGGTTTTGGTGTAGGTTTCTCCGCGTGGCGGCACCGGGTACATTTCGGCGGTGTCGATGAAGTTGACTCCAGACTCCTTGGCCAGGCGAATCTGCTCGAAAGCCTGAGCCTCGGTGTTTTGCTCGCCCCAGGTCATGGTGCCCAGTGCGATGGCGCTGACCGAAATATCGGTCTTGCCCAATGAACGAAATTGCATCGATGACTCCGTTTTATCCAGGTGAAAACAAACGCACTCCGGCGCCCGGCAAAGAGGCCCTATAAAACGCCCTCAGACCAGGTGCCGCAAGTGTTTTATTGAGTGAGTCCATTACCGATAACCCTGGGCCTGAAGGTCGAACAACGCGGCATAGTGCCCGTTCGCAGCCATCAGACCGTCGTGATCGCCCCGCTCCAGCACTCGTCCCTGCTCCAGCACGACGATATGTTCGGCGTTGCGCACGCTGGAAAAGCGGTGAGAGATCAACAGGGTCATGCGCCCTTTGGCGTATTCGCGAAAACGATCGAACACTGCTGCTTCGGCTGCCGCATCCAGTGCTGCGGTCGGCTCATCGAGAATCAGAATGTCGGCGTCGCGGCGCATGTAGGCACGGGACAAGGCGATCTTCTGCCATTGCCCGCCGGACAACTCCTGCCCGCCCTTGAACCAGCGCCCCAGCTGGGTTTCGTAACCCTTGTCGAGTTGCGCGATGAACGAAGCCGCCATGCCTTGCGTTGCCGCATCACGCCAGCGCGCCTCGTCATGAAACGCGTTGATATCCCCCACACCGAGGTTTTCGCCCACCAGAAACTGATAACGGATGAAATCCTGAAAGATCACGCCAATGCGTGTGCGCAAGGCGTCTTCATCCCAGAACTGCAAGTCACTGCCGTCGAGCAGGATACGCCCGTGATCGGGCCGGTACAGGCGGGTCAGCAGCTTGATCAGCGTGGTCTTGCCCGAGCCGTTGGCCCCCACCAATGCAACGCTGCGGCCAGGCGCGAGGTGCAGGTCGATATTCTCCAGCGCCGGATGACTGGCCCCCGGATAGGTGAACGTGACCGCCTCGAAGCGCAGCCCATCCCCCGACAGGACACCGGCCGTCAAGGTACCGGAAGGTGCCTGGACCGGCTGCGCAAGGTATTCATAGAGATCCGCCAGGTACAGACCGTCCTCATACAGGCCGCTGATGGCCATCAGACTGCTGCTCACCGCTGTCTGCCCTTGCTTGAACAGCACCAGGTACATGGTCATCTGCCCCAGGCTGATACGCCCGTGCACGGTATCGACAATCACCCAGGCATAGGTCAGGTAGAACGCGGCGGTGCCCAGCAACCCCAGCAGAAATCCCCAGCCGTCGCGGCGCACCGTCAGTTGACGGTCTTCGGCATACAGACGCTCGAACGTGTCCCGATAGCGCTTGAGCAAGAGCGGCGCAAAACCGAACAGCTTGACCTCCTTGATATGCATCTCATTGGAGAGCAACGCCTCGATGTAATTCTGCCGACGGGTTTCCGGAGCGCGACGGGCAAACAGACGGAAGGCATTCCCTGAAAAGTGCGTCTCGGCAAAGAACACCGGCAACGCCCCCAGCACCAGAATCACCAGAGCCCAGGGCGAAAAATGAACCAGCAGGACAGCGAAACTGATCAGGGAAATCAGGTTCTGGATCAAGCCGAGGGATTTGGTCACCAGCGCCAGCGGCCTTACCGAAGCCTCACGCCGGACCCGGACCAGCTTGTCGTAGAACTCCGAGTCCTCGAACTGCAACAGCGAGAGGGTCTGGGCCTTTTCCAGAATCAGGGTATTGACCTTCTGCCCCAGTTGCACACGCAGCAAGGACTGTTGAACCGACAAGGCCCGCTGCGCCCCGGCCAGAAGCGCCAACACGCCGGCTTCGAGCAGAACATAGTGCAGAACCGGCCAGAGTGGCGCATCGCCCATGGCCGCATTCACCTGTATGGCCGCGAGTACCGAATCGACGATCCGCTGCCCCAGCCAGGCCGCCAGTGCAGGCAATAACCCCGCAATCAGAGTCGCCAGCACAAGGCCCAGGGACAAGGCTCGGGATGTGGTCCAGACTAGCTGCGAGGCACGGATTGCCTGTTGCAGGAATGAAGTCAAACGACGGGCAAGAGACATGCGTAAAAGAACCCTTGAAACAGGAAGGGTCGAGACAGGCCTGACATCATGAAACAGCCCGATCCCACCCGTGAAAGACAGGAGGCACAGCATGCACGACGCTTACGACCTGCAACGATTCGTCGAGGCCCAGCAGCCGCTTTTCCAGCAAGCCCTGAGCGAGCTGGAGGCCGGAAAAAAACGAAGCCACTGGATGTGGTTTGTATTTCCGCAAATCAAAGGCCTGGGGCGAAGCAGCATGGCGCAGCGCTATGCTATCAGCGGCCTCGCCGAGGCACAGGCTTATTTACAGCATCCTCTGCTGGGGCCTCGCCTGCTGCAATGCGCCAGGGCCATCGCACCTCA
This sequence comes from Pseudomonas sp. NPDC089734, assembly GCF_044748865.1. Taxonomy (NCBI): domain Bacteria; kingdom Pseudomonadati; phylum Pseudomonadota; class Gammaproteobacteria; order Pseudomonadales; family Pseudomonadaceae; genus Pseudomonas; species Pseudomonas sp. NPDC089734. The sequence continues at coordinate 77,010 of NZ_JBIVGV010000006.1, forward strand.
GGTACAGCGTTCGGCACGGCAGATCTTCGGCTCCCCGGATGACCTGAAACTGCACTCCAGCATGACCCTGTTCACCCTCGCGGCGCCGGACCAGCCCGTCTTCAGGGACGTTCTGGACACCTTTTTCGATGGCGAACAGGACGCCATGACACTGGAGAAACTGAAAGCCTTCCCGTGACGTATCAGACACCTGCCGAAGACCTCTGGATGCAGCGCTCACGCCGCTCATCGACCCGCTCGGCGAACCAGGCTGTCGTCAGCTTGCGGGTAATTTTCGGGCTCTTCAGGACAATACCGGGCAAGACCGCACGCGGCAGTGTCTTGCCCTCCTGCTTCTCGGCCAGGGCAAAGACCCGGGTGTACAGCCGGGTCTCCTCGAACTCGAAGCTGTCTCCCTGCTTGAGCTGATTCCATATCTGCGAGTTGCTCATGTCCAGGCGCGCGCCCAGCGTCCGGACCGCAAGTTCCGTAGAGCCCGGCGAAGTCGAATCGTAGCGGATCAGGTCGCCGTCGAGCGCCAGCTCTATGCCCGAAGTGATGCTGACCGCATTCTGAAAGGCGGCATTGCGACTGGCGTACCAGCCTGCATTGAAATCCGCAAAACGGTAGATCGATTGCGTGTAGCTCGCCGGATACCCCAGCAGATGGGCAATACCGAAATACATACCTCCCCGGCGGGTAAACACTTCACGCCGGATGGAACCGTCCACGGGATAGGGGTAATGGGCCGTCTGCTTTTCAGCGAAGGCAATGCTGACCTGCATCGGGCCGCCGGTGCGCACAGGGTTGAGGCTGCCGAACAGCGTTTGCCCCAAGGGCACCATGCCGATGAAATCATCGAAAATGGCGCTCAGCTCCTTCTCGGTCCGTGCCGTTTTCAGCCGGGCAGCATAGGTCTTTCCGTCCGGCGAGCGTATCCGCAGCGCCGCATTCACCAGTGCTGCCGGAATATGCAGCCGGGAAGCGCGTCGATCGATCTCTGCACGGGCGATTTTCGCCATTCCCGGAACCGTCGGGTCGACCTGATAAGTGGACTCTTGCTCGGTTACCGCCAGCACGGAACACAGATTCTCGGTACTCAGATCAATCCGCTGCGCCACAAAGGCCGCGTAAATGTCGCTTGCCCACCCCTGACGATCCGGGGTCTTGGCCGGCATCAGACGCAGGATCTGCGCCCGCGCCTGATCCGGGCTCAACTCGGGGTGTTGAGCCCGCTGGCTGCTGCAACCTGCAATCGCCAGCAATGCCATGCTCATCATGAGCGTTCCAGACTTCATTCCATTCAATAGCCAACCCTCACACTAGAACACAGACCACTCGATCCTCGCGCTCAGTTTTTCCAGCGCAGCCATACCGACCAGTGAATTGCCTGCTGCGTTCAATTCCGGGGACCATACACAGACAGAAAAACGCCCGGGCACGACCGCGACAATACCGCCACCCACGCCGCTCTTGCCCGGCAGCCCGACGCGGTAGGCAAAGTTGCCGGCCTCGTCGTACAGGCCGCTGGTGGCCATGATCGAATTCAGTTGCGTGGCCTGACGGGCCGTCAGGATCTGCTCACCGCTGTGCGCACAGAACCCCTGGTTGGCCAGAAAGCCAAAGGCACGGGCCAGATCGATGCAGTTCATGCTCAAGGCGCAATGATGGAAATAGCTGCGCAACACGTCCTCGACGTCACCATGGAAATTGTCGAAAGACTTCATCAGGTAGGCTGCGGCCGCATTGCGTGAGCGGTGCTGGTATTCGGACTCGGCGACCTTGGCATCGGAAATGATCGAAGGGTTGCCACACAGGCGTCGCACGAAATCACGCATCGACAGCGCCGGAGCAGCGAAACGTGCCTGGTTGATATCACAGATCACCAGCGCCCCCGCGTTGATGAACGGGTTACGCGGCCTGCCCCGCTCGAACTCCAGTTGCACCAGCGAGTTGAAAGGCTGGCCGGAAGGCTCATGCCCCAGGCGCTTCCAGATGTCTTCCCCGGAATGCCCGATCGCCTGCACCAGGCTGAACACCTTGGAAATGCTCTGGATCGAAAACGGCGTGGCGGCATCGCCGGCAGAGAACACCTCGCCGTTATTGCTGTAGACAGCGATCCCCAGTTGATCGGGGCGAACTTCACCCAGTGCGGGGATGTAATTGGCAACCTTGCCTTGCCCCAGCAGGGGCCTGACTTCATCCAGAATCTCGTTCAGCAGGTCTTGCATGTACGCACCCCTTGTTTTGGGTGCGCACACTACACCAACCATCGAAAACGAGCATCCCTCACGAGGGTCAACGCACGGTGATTTCCGCAGGCGGCAAAAACACGCCCTTGTCCACCAGATCCGCGACCTTGACGGCATGGGGAAATATCTTCTTTTCCACGAACAGGTCATCGACCGTCTGCAAGGCCTGGATGTCCCTGTCTTCGACCGGCACCAGGGATTCCTGCCCCCAGGCCTGCAAGCGTTGTGACACGGGCAAGGGAATATCGTTGACCCGGGCGAAGACCTCGGCATAACGATCTGTATTGTGACGAGCCCAATCGAAGGCCTTGGCCAGGCGTTGCAGTACGTCATTGATCGCCTGCCTTCTGAGGGGATCACCCAGGACTTCATCGGAGGCGGTGATAAACGTCAGGCCGGTATTGATGCCTTCGCCACTGAGCAAGACCCGCGCGCCCTGCTCTTCGGCAAAGGCCTGATAGACCCCGAATGTCGCCCACGCCTCGATCTTGCCTGCGTTGAAGGCGGGCAATGCATCGGTGGGCATCACGAAACCGATATTCACGTCAGCTTCATTGACGCCGGCATTGGCCAGGGCACGAATCAACAGGTACTGGGAAATGCTGCCGCGGGCCGATGAAATCACCACATTGCGCCCTTTCAGATCGGCCACGGTGCGGATCGGAGAATCCCTGGGCACCAGAATCGCAATGCCCCGTGACTGACTGCGTCGCACACCGACAATACGCAATGGCGCGCCTCCCGTTGCTGCCGCCAGCACCGGTGTGTCGCCCGCCGGAGCCAGGTCCACCGCGCCTGCACGCAAGGCCTCGAACAAAGGCGCAGCCCCCTGAAAGTTGGCCCATTCCACTTGGTAGGCAATACCGTCGAAAGCCCCGGAAGCCTCGACCACCGTACGCAGCCCCTTGGCCTGGTCGCCCAGTACCAGCTTCACTTTTGACACGTCCACCGTCGCAGCTGAAACCGCCGGTTTGTCATGGTCATTACCGCAACCGGCCAGCGCACTGACAATCAGCAAGGCCATCAAACCTCGAAACCACTGAGCAAACCTCATGGCACATCAATCCTTGAGCAATATGGGCGGGGAAAACTCAGTGTCTGTAGTCGGTATCACTGCGTTCAAGCTGACGGATCAATGCATTCCAGTGCCTCGCTATACCGGGGCCATGGCCATCCTTGAAGACCCTGGCTTGGGCCTCCACCGTGGCGACCACTACGGCAGGCGGAAAGATCAGCTCGGCATTGCCGGCAGCCTGGGCTGCGATCTGGATGTTGCAGGCATACTCCAGCGTATGCAGTTGATGAAAGGCGTGCTCGACGCTCACCCCGGCAGCCAGCAGGCCGTGATTGCGCAGAATCATCACGCTCTTGTCACCCAGATCGGCCACCAGCCGTTCACGCTCGTCCAGGTTCAGCGCCACGCCTTCATAACCGTGATAGGCCACCCGCCCCGAGAACCCCAGCGAATGCTGGGAGATCGGCAGTAACCCGTCCTTCTGCGCCGAAACCGCAATGCCGTCGCGAGTATGGGTATGCAGCACCGCCAGCAGATCGGGACGCGCACCGTGAATGGCACTGTGGATCACGTAGCCGGCGTAATTGATGCCCAGCCCGGTGGGGTCATCGACGATGGTGCCGTCTATATCGACCTTGACCAGATTCGAGGCGGTGATTTCATCGAACAGCAGGCCAAAGGCATTGATCAGAAAGTGTTCGTGCGGCCCTGGCACCCGTGCGGAAAAGTGCGTGTAGATATGGTCGGTCCAGCGCTTGAGCGCGGCCAGGCGATAGGCCGCCGCCAGCTTGACGCGCACTTCCCACTCCTCGGGCGAAACCCGATCCCGGACACTGGCTGATTTTTCCGCAGCCCCTGGCTGGACGGGTAACGCGCTGACGTTGCTCATGGTGTCGCTCCTGAATGGCATTGAAACCTGTCGGGCCAGACTAAGCGCATAGCAAAATCATTAAAAAGCACATTTTCTTCTAAGCTAATTATTAAAAAATAGAATATTAAAAACGATCTTTATGCTTCCATTCACGCTCAAAGCCTTGAAAGGATGCTGCCCCCATGAGCACAACGCCACCGAATGGATTGTTCAATCGACGCCGCTTCCTGAGCGTCGGAGCCATGACGCTTGGAGCTGCAAGCCTGGGCATTGCACCCCGGTTGTTCGCGCAAAACGACGCGTTGTCCGGCCTGACCCTGGAAGTCGCCACCTATCGAGGGGGTGATTCGTATTTCAATGAAGACGCCGGAACCGACAGGACGCCTTACAACGTTCGTTTCTCGGAATTTCCCGGTGGCAACCTGATCGTTGAAGCCCTGGCTTCGGGCAGCCTGGATATCGGCTCGATGAGCGAAATTCCGCCGATCTTTTCGATACAGAGCCACCGCCAGCCTCGACTGATCGCGGTGATCGAAGGCGACGTCAACAGCCAGGTATTCCTGATTCCCAAGAACTCCCCCGTGGAAAATGTCGCTCAGTTGCGCGGCAAGCGGGTCGGCTATATCAAGGCCACCACCGCCCACTATTTCCTGATCAAGGCCCTCAAGGAACAAGGCCTGACCATGGCCGATATCAACGCCATCGCTCTCACGCCACAGGACGGTTTCACCGCCTTTCAGAGCGGCCAGCTGGATGCGTGGGTGACCTACGGGACCTTCGTGCAACTGGCGAAATTTCGCAGTGGTGCCAGGGTCTTGAAGACCGCGCTGGGCTACCTCTCCGGCAACTACCTGATGGCCGCACGCCCCGCCGCCCTGCAGGATCCGTTGCGCAGGCAGGCGATCGGCGATTATCTCCAGCGCCTGAGCCGGACACTGGAGTGGATCAACGAGCATCCACGGCAATGGGCAGAAAAATCCGCACGCCTGCTGGGAGTCGATCAGGCGATCTTCCTCGACATGGCCGAAAACCGCAGCCAGCCCTGGAAATTGCGGGCCATCGACGACCAGGCCATCGCCTCGCAACAGGAGGTGGCGGATGTGTTCTTCAATGCCGGGGTCTTGAATGAGCGGATCGATGTCAGACCGATCTGGGACAGGGAATTCAGGCTGGTGTAGCCCTTGCGGCAACCCCTGCGCGGGCAAGACAAGCCTGCCCGCGACAGAGACAACTCAGCGCGACACTGGCGTGCGCATCGTCACGAACTCTTCCGCAGCGGTCGGATGTACACCGATGGTGTCATCGAACACCTGCTTGGTCGCACCGGCTTTCAGGGCAATCGCCAGACTCTGGACAATCTCGCCCGCATCCGGCCCGACCATATGGCAACCCAGCACGCGATCGGTGCTGGCATCGACCACCAGCTTCATGAACGTGCGTTCCTGATCGTCGGTCAGGGTCAGCTTCATGGGCCGGAAGCGGCTCTCGAAAATCTGCACCTGATACCCGGCCTCGATGGCATCTTCTTCAGTCAGGCCGACCGTACCGATATTGGGCAGGCTGAACACGGCGGTCGGGATGTGGTTGTAGTCCACCGGGCGATACTGATCGGGCTTGAACAGGCGTCGTGCGACCGCCATGCCTTCGGCCAGTGCCACGGGCGTGAGCTGCACACCCCCAATCACATCGCCGATGGCCAGAATCGAAGGCTCGCTGCTCTGGTAATACTCATCGACCTCGACATAGCCATGCTTGTCCAGCTTGACGTCGACGGTTTCCAGACCGAGGTTGTCGAGCATCGGACGACGCCCGGTGGCATAGAACACACAGTCGGTTTCCAGGGTGCTGCCATCCTTGAGAGACAGCAACAGGCTGCCATCGGCCTGCTTTTCGATACGCGCGATATCGCTGTTGAAACGGACGTTCATGCCCCGCTTCACCAACTCTTCATGCAAGTGGGTGCGCACACCGCCATCGAAACCGCGCAGGAACAGTTCGCCGCGGTAGAGCAGCGAGGTGTCGGCGCCCAGGCCATTGAAGATCGAAGCGAACTCTACGGCGATGTAGCCGCCGCCCACCACGACGATGCGCTTGGGCAGCGTCTTGAGGTAGAACGCCTCGTTGGAGGTAATCGCATGTTCGCGTCCCGGTACGTCCGGCACCTGCGGCCAGCCACCGGTCGCAATCAGAATGCGTTCGGCACTGAAGGTCTGACCATTGACCTCGACACGTTGCGGTCCTGCGATGCGAGCGTGGCCTTCGAGCAGGGTGACGCCACTGTTGACCAGCAGGTTGCGATAGATGCCGTTGAGGCGATTGATTTCACGGTCCTTGTTGCCGATCAGCGTGGCCCAGTCGAATGTCGTCTCGCCCACCGACCAGCCAAAGCCTCTGGCCTGCTCGAAGTCTTCGGAGTAATGCGCTCCGTACACCAGCAGTTTCTTGGGAACACAGCCCACATTGACACATGTGCCGCCCAGATAGCGGCTTTCGGCCACGGCCACCCGCGCACCGAAACCGGCAGCGAAACGCGCCGCCCTGACGCCGCCGGAACCGGCGCCGATGACAAAAAGATCGAAGTCGTAAGCCATTACTGTCTCCTTAGCGATGGAACAGCATAACCGCTGGGTTCTGCACGTAAAGTGGCTACGCTCGGTCATGCGGCGTTAAAAACCGGCTCGTGCGCGATAGAAATGACAAAGCCACCCGAAGGTGGCCTTGTCCTGCAGCATGAACGAGCGTGAATCAGTAAGCCTTGCCCGTCTTGTAGAAATGCTCGAAGCAGAAGTTGGTCGCTTCGATATAGCCTTCGGCACCGCCGCAGTCGAAACGCTGGCCCTTGAACTTGTAGGCCAGAACGTTACCTTCGGCAGCCTGTTTCATCAGGGCGTCGGTGATCTGGATTTCGCCGCCCTTGCCTGGCGCGGTCTGTTCGATCTTCTCGAAAATGTCCGGCGTCAGGATGTAACGACCGATGATCGCCATGTTCGATGGCGCGTCTTCCGGCTTTGGCTTCTCGACCATGTCGGTGACACGGAACAGGCCCGGCTTGATTTCGTCACCGGCAATGACGCCGTACTTGTTGGTTTCCTGCGGATCGACTTCCTGGATCGCGATGATCGAGCAGCCGTAGTGGTTGTGCAGCTTGACCATCTGGGCCAGTACACCGTCGCCTTCCAGGTTCACACACAGGTCGTCCGCCAGCACCACGGCAAATGCTTCCTTGCCGATCAGGGGACGACCGCTGAGGATCGCGTGACCCAGGCCTTTCATTTCAGTCTGGCGAGTGTAGGAGAAGCTGCACTCATCGATCAGCTTGCGAATGCCGACCAGGTATTTCTCTTTATCCGTACCCTTGATCTGGTGTTCCAGCTCGTAGCTGATGTCGAAATGGTCTTCCAGAGCACGCTTGCCGCGACCGGTAACGATGGAGATCTCATTCAAACCAGCGGCGAGCGCTTCTTCCACACCGTATTGGATCAGTGGCTTGTTGACCACCGGCAGCATTTCCTTGGGCATGGCTTTGGTCGCTGGCAAAAAGCGAGTACCGTAACCGGCTGCTGGGAACAAGCATTTCTTGATCATAAAAGTCCTTGGTAAGGGCTGTGGGTGTTAGCGGCGCAGTCTAATCAGGCGGCGGTCACCTTACAATGCCCCGCCACTGGCCGTCCGATGCCATGGTAGAGGAATCCATGGGCAGATAGTTCCGCAAAATCATAGATATTGCGACCATCGAACATCACCGGCATGCGCATCAGACCGCGCACCCGGATGAAATCGGGCTGACGAAACTGCTTCCATTCGGTCAGCAGAACCACTGCATCCGCCCTCTCGACACAGCTGTACAGCGATTCGCTCAAGCGTAGCTGACCGCTGTGCACCGCGCCGGAATAATATTCGGCCACCGGTCCCATGGCCGCGGGGTCCGTGGCCTGGATCTTCGCCCCCGCCGCCAGCAAGGCATCGATCAGCACCAGGCTGGGCGCTTCGCGAATGTCATCGGTGCCCGGCTTGAACGCCAACCCCCACAAGGCAATCGTCCGTCCGTGCAGGTAGCCGCCAAAGTGTTGATGCAATGCCTGGAACAGCAAGGTCTTCTGCGTGGCATTGCGCTGCTGGACGGCGCGCAGTATCTGCGGCTCGAAGCCCTGTTGCTCGGCCGTGCGAATCAATGCCCGTACATCCTTCGGAAAACAGGAGCCGCCATAGCCGCAACCGGCGTAGATGAAATGCGTGCCGATGCGCTTGTCGCTGCCGATGCCGCGACGCACCTGTTCGATGTCCACACCGAGATGGGCACACAGGCCGGCCATTTCGTTGACAAAGGATATCTTCGTCGCCAGAAACGCATTGGCGGCGTATTTGCTGAATTCGGCGGCGCGCACATCCATGACCAGCGCACGCTCGCGATTGCGCAGAAAAGGTCCGTACAGGCGCTGCAACAGCTCGGCGGACTCCGGCTCCGAGCACCCCAGGATGACACGGTCCGGCCTCATGAAGTCTTCGATGGCCGCCCCTTCCTTGAGGAACTCGGGATTGCTGGCCACCGCGACGCGCGCCTTCAACCCTCGACGAGACAAATGACCATTGATTCGCAAGGCCACGGTTTCAGCCGTGCCGACCGGCACCGTCGACTTGTTGACCACCAGACAGGCCCGGCTCAGGCAGTGCCCCAACTGGTCCGCGACCGTCAGGACATGGGACAGATCCGCTGTGCCGTCCTCATTGCTGGGCGTCCCCACGGCAATGAAAATGATCTCGGCTTGCCGGACGCCCTCTTCCAGGCTGGCGGTAAACCCCAGCAAACCACTGTTCATATGCTCCCTGAGCATGGGCTCCAGGCCCGGCTCGTAAATGGGACATTCTCCTCGCCGCAAGGCGGCCATTTTCGGCAGCCGGGTTTCGACACACATCACCTGATTGCCCATTTCGGCAAAACAGGCCGCCGTTACCAGCCCTACGTATCCGGCACCGATGATGCATAGACGCATGTGTCGCCCCTCCTCCACTGGGATTCGCGACAATTGCAGCGCAAACCGATTGCAGCCCCGTGATGAGATGGCGACAGACACATGACAGAGGATTTATCATGCAATGCATGGCGGAACGATGGCACGCACCGTCAGTCCAACCCTCGTATTGCACACTCCCCCAGCCTTATCTTGAAGCGAAAAACATGATCAGAGTTCTGTCCATTATTGCTGTACTGGGCTTGACCGGCTGCGCGACCGCCTCCAATACCTACCTGAAGGATGGCAAGCAAGGCTTGAGCATCGACTGCTCGGGCGAGGCCATGTCATGGGCCAGTTGCTATGAAAAGGCCGACGCCTCGTGCGCGGGCACCGGCTATGAAATCGTCGGCACCGATGGCACGCCACGTCCATCGGAAAGCGAGAAAACCCTCGGGCTGGACGTCGGCAACTACAAGAGCCGCAGTGTCCTGGTGGTCTGCAAGTAAGCGCCGGACTCAGCCCGAGATACAGGCTTCGGCGGATTCCTGCACATCCCGGAAACGGACAGGCAGGTTGGACAGGCGCTCATAGACCTTGATCGTGCTTCCGCCGGAGCGCTTCTCGACATCGACGACCGCCGCCGGGGCGCTGTTGAGCTTTTGCGCGACGATCAGCCGCAAGCCGTCGTGATGACGCTCAATAATCGGTGGCTCGCGGCTGTCGCCTATCTTGCCCACGAAACAATCGGCGTATTTCTGAGGGTTCTTTCCGGAAATCACGTTCAGGGTCGCAGGCGAATGCTCGATATCTTCGACGGTTGCGCATCCGGTCAACGCCAGCGCCAGGACTACAAGGGCCAGTTTCATGGCATCGCCTCCAGATTCAAAGGTGCTACGACAAGCACAACCGCAATTAGATCCCTGCTGGCACACTTTTTATGAAAAAGACGGCAATTAACATGCAATCAAGGGTAAATAGCGTGCCCCTCATGCTATCGTTTTGATTTTGCAGAAAAAGCCTCACTTCGGAGACACCCATGAAATTCGTACACCAGCGCGAGCACTTGAACGAGGACGATCTGGTCGTCATCGAATGCTCGCAAACGTGCAATATCCGCCTGATGAACGATGCGAACTTTCGCAGCTTCAAGAACGGTGGACGCCACACTTATCATGGCGGTGCTTTCGACAAGTTTCCGGCCAAGATCACCGTCCCCAGCACGGGCTTCTGGAACATCACCATCGATACAACCGGGCGCAAGCCAGACACCAAAGTGGTGCGCAAGCCGCAATTCACTCATTCGATCAAGATCGTCCGCCGCTCGGCCTCGCGCCTGAGCTGATGCCCAAGGAGTCCCTGTGACCAGTCCTGCCAGAACGACCAAATACGCCATCAGCTACAAACTCAATGGCGAACGCCGTTTCGAGTTCGCCCACTTGCAGTCCGCCTCGGTCGAGGAAGCCAGGGCTGAACTGGAAAAGATGCATGGCCAGAGCGGCGACCAGATCACCGACGTGAAAGTCAGCAAGGCGCTCTGAGCCTTGCCCGATGCACCTGACGGCCTGTCAGAGACAGCCGTCAAGGCCTCCTGAAGTACGCGATTTGACCGGACAGACCGCACGGTGCAGGTTCAGTGCGGTATTGATGATGCCAATGTGGCTGAATGCCTGGGGGAAATTACCCAGCATATGCCGGTGACGCGGGTCGTACTGCTCGGCCAGCAGCCCCACGTCGTTGCACAGGCCACATAACCGGCCGAACAATGCCTCGGCCTCCTGCTCCCTCCCCTGCAAGACATACACATCCGCCAGCCAGAACGAGCACACCAGAAAGGTCCCTTCCTCACCCGAGACGCCATCGTCACTGCGCTCGCTGTCATAGCGCAGCAACAGGCCATCCTGCATCAGTGTCTGCTCGATACGGTCCACGGTCGCCACGACCCTGGGATCGTTGGCAGGGAGAAACCCCGTCAGGGCGATCTGCAACAGGCTGGCATCCATCTCGGTCGCGCCATAGGTCTGCACAAAACAGCCCAGTTGCGGGTTGAAGCCATTGAGACAGACATCGGCATGGATCTGGTCCGCCACGCTCCGGTAATGCCGCGCCAGCTCCTGCTCCTCTTCCGTGTCGGCGGCGTGGGCCATTTGCGTGGCATTACGGTCGAAGGCCACCCAGGCCATGACCTTGGAATGGGTGAAATGGCGCGGCTCGGAGCGGATCTCCCAGATACCGGCGTCCGGCAAATGCCAGACACGCTCCAGAAAAGGCATCACCACCTTGGAAATCGCAATGCTGCGGGGATGCCGGGGCATGCCGCCCTTGAGCGCCTGAATCATGGCATCGGCCACTTCGCCGTAGACATCCAGCTGCCTTTGGGTCGAGGCCGCATTGCCGATGCGCACCGGTTGCGAGCCTCCGTAACCGCTCAGCCAGGGCAACTGATGCTCCATCAAGCGCCGCTCACCGCCCAGGCCATACATGATCTGGATCTGCTCGGGATTACCGGCCACCGAACGCAGCAACCAGTCGCGCCACTGTGTCGCTTCCTCGAAATACCCCAGGTTCATGAACGCCAGCAGCGTCATGGTCGCGTCTCGCAACCAGCAATAGCGGTAGTCCCAGTTACGCTCACCGCCCAGTTGCTCGGGCAATGAAGTCGTCACTGCCGCGACAATGCCGCCCGTGGGCTGGTAGGTCATGGCCTTGAGGGTAATCAGCGAGCGCTTGACCCGGGCCGTCCAGGGACCGACATCGGGGCAGCGGTCGGAAAACGTGCGCCACCAGGCTTCCGTCTGCTCCAGCGCCTGCTCGGCATCGACGCCGGGCAGTATGGGGTCGTATGACGGCTGATAAGCCAGGGTGAACACCTTGCGTTCCCCGGCCGAAACCTGAAAGTCACTGCCGGTGTGATGGTCATGGGGCCGCAGGGAAACCGGGCTGCGCAACACCAGCATTTCAGGCCCGGCCACCGCTGCCAGAGTATGCGGGTCCTTCTTTTCGACCCAGGGCACCGTACTGCCGTAATCGAAACGAATGGCCAGATCCATGCCGAACCGGACCTGCCCCTCGAGACCGGCCACGATCCGCACGACCTGATCGCCACCGCCCATGGGCATGAAGTCGATCAGCAAAGCGCTGCCGGTGGCAGTCTTGAACAGCGTTTCCAGGATCAGGGTTCCGTCACGGTAACGTCGCTCGACAGACTTGACTTCACCCTCCGGCGCGATCTTCCAGCGGCCATTGTCGCTGTCCCCCAGCAATGCCGCGAAACAGGCCGCCGCGTCGAAACGAGGGAAACACAGCCAGTCCAGCGAGCCATCCCGTCCGACCAGGGCAGCCGTCCGGCAGTTACCCAGCAATGCGTAGTCTTCAATCAGTGCAGCCATCCGAAAATGTCCGTCCTTACCGTAAACCTGTATGCCGGGTGCAGCCGGTCTCAACGTGCCAGGATGTAACGCTCGACAGCCAACGCCCAGCCGTCCTTCACATTGCTTTCGGTCACCCGGTCTGCCTGCCGTCGCACACTGGCATCGGCCTGCCCCATGGCGATGGACAACCCCGCCCGCTGGAACATCGCAACATCATTGTCGCCATCCCCCATGGCGGCCGTATGAACAAGCGCCACGTCCAGATAGTCGGCCAGGGTCGCCAGGGCGTCGCCCTTGTTGGCCGCCAGAGCCGTGACATCGAGGTAATAGGCCTGGGAGCGTGTTCCCTGGGCCAGCCCTTCGATCAACGGGTTAAGCTGCCCCTCCAGAGCCTCGATCAACCCGAAATCGGTGCCGGACGCCACGATCTTGTCGATGCGGTCCAGATACGGCTCGAAACTGTCGACCTGCACCGGCGCATACCCCAGGGCATGCCTCTCATGTGCGACATAAGCGCTGTCGGGGTCGAGCAGCAGCCATTGATCGTCGGCAAAGACCCAGACCGCAACGTCGTGACGGGCAAACAGTTCCAGACAAATGCGCGCAGCCTGCGGGTCGATGCGGTAGGCCGCCAGCAGGCTGCCATCAGGCTTGACGATCGCCCCGCCATTGAAGGCCACCGTGGGCAAGTCGAGCGCCAGGGCTTCGATGATGTGCCGCATCGCCCTCGGCGGACGGCTGCTGGCCAGCGTGAAATGCACACCGGCCTCACACAGCCGCCTGACCGCCTCGACAGTGCCCGGACTCAGGCTGTGATCGGGTTGCAACAAGGTGCCATCGATGTCGGACAGCAGGAAGCGAACGGAAGGCAGTGGACGTTCAGTCATCGATCTGCCGCCATTCACGCCCGTCGCGGGCCAGCAGGTCTACCGCGGCGGCAGGCCCGTCTTCTCCGGCCTTGTACAGCTGCACGGCGGGCGCTTCGGCCCAGGCATCCAGAAACGGCTGCACAGCGCGCCAGCCATTCTCGATATTGTCGGCTCGCTGAAACAGCGTCTGATCCCCGGTCAGGCAGTCGTAGATCAGGGTTTCGTAGCCGGTCGAGGGTTGCATCTCGAAAAAGTCCTTGTAGGCGAACCCCAGCTCGATGTCTTCCATTTCCAGGGTCGGCCCCGGACGCTTGGCAAACAGGTCGAACCAGACACCTTCGTTCGGCTGGATCTGGATCCGCAGGTAGTTGGGCTTGAGCCGGTCAACCTCGGTATCGCGGAACTGCGCATAGGGCGCAGGCTTGAAGCAAATGGCGATTTCGGTATCACGCGAACTCATGCGCTTGCCGGTGCGCAGATAGAACGGCACACCGACCCAGCGCCAGTTGTCGACCATGACCTTGAGCGCCACATAGGTTTCGGTCGTACTGTCGGCGGCGACACGGTCCTCTTCGCGATAACCGACAACGTCCCGGTCACCCATACGCCCCTGGGTGTACTGGCCGCGTACCGAATTGGCCAGAGCCTCTTCCCGGCTCCATGGACGAATCGCGCCGATGACCTTGGCCTTCTCTCCACGTACCGCATCGGCACCGAATGCCGCGGGAGGCTCCATGGCAACCATGGCCAGCAACTGAAACAAGTGATTGGGAACCATGTCCCGCAGAGCACCAGTGTGCTCGTAAAAACTGCCGCGGGTTTCGACACCCACGGTTTCGGCAGCTGTGATCTGTATGTGATCGATGTAATGGTTGTTCCAGAAAGACTCGAACAAGCCATTGGAAAAGCGGCTGACCAGAATATTCTGTACCGTTTCCTTGCCCAGATAATGGTCGATGCGATAGATCTGCTTTTCGCCCATCACCTTGAGCAAGCAGGCATTGAGCTCAACGGCGCTGGCCAGATCGGAGCCGAACGGCTTTTCGATCACGACACGCCGAAAAGCGCCCCCGGTTTCCGCCAGCAGGCCGGCAGCGCCGAGCCGCGTGGCAACCTCGCTGAAAAAGCGAGGTGCCGTAGCGAGATAGAAGACAGCATTTTCAGAGCCGGAGCTCTTGATCTTGCTGGCGATATCCCGATAAGTCGAATCATCGAGAAAATCACCCTGAACATAGCTGATGCGCCCGGCCAGCTTCCCCCAGAGTTCGGGGTCCAGCGCTGGCGCACCCTCTTCGGCCACCTTGCCGGCGGCCTCGTCGCGAATGAAATTCTCGAGCTTTTTTGCAAAGTCGGTGTCACTGATCGCATTGTGATCGACACCGACAATGTGCAGCCCTTCATCCACCAATCCGTCACGCGCCAGGTTGTAAAGCGCTGGCATCAGCAGGCGCTTTACAAGGTCACCATGAGCACCGAACAGAAACAGTGTCGTGGCCGGGGCAACCTCCGCCTTTTGCGCGGCCTTGCCGCGTGACAGACCCATTACTTGGGTTCCTTGTGACCACCGAAACCGAAGCGCATGGCAGAAAGCATCTTGTCTGCGTAAGAACTGGTCTGACGCGAACGGAAACGTGCAAACAGCGCACTGGACAACACCGGTACCGGCACGGCCTGCTCGATGGCAGCCTCGATGGTCCAGCGACCCTCGCCACTGTCAGCCACGGAACCGGAGAACGCATCCAGTTGCGGGTCCTTGGCCAGCGCATCGGCTGTCAGGTCCAGCAACCAGGACGACACCACGCTGCCGCGACGCCAGACTTCGGCGATATCGGCAGTGTTGAGGTCGAAGCGCTGCTCGGGCGGCAAATGCTCGGAGTTCTTCTGCTTGAGCAGATCGAAGCCTTCGGCGAAGGCCTGCATCATTCCGTACTCGATGCCGTTATGGATCATTTTCACGAAATGCCCCGAACCGGCCGGGCCTGAGTGGATATAGCCACGCTCGGCGCGGTCATCGTCAGACTTGCGATCACGGGTGCGTTCGATCGAACCATAGCCCGGGGCCAGGGTGGCGAACAACGGGTCCAGGCGTTCGACGATGGCGCTTTCGCCGCCGATCATCATGCAGTAACCACGCTCCAGGCCCCAGACACCGCCGGAAGTGCCGACGTCGACGTAGTGCAGACCTTTTTCAGTCAGCTCCTGGGCACGACGGATGTCGTCCTTGTAGAAGGTGTTGCCGCCGTCGATGATGACATCGTCGGCTTCCAGCAACTGGCTCAGCGCCTGAATGGTTTCTTCGGTCGGAGCCCCGGCCGGGAGCATGACCCAGACAGCACGTGGTTTTTCGAGTGCAGCCACCAGTGACGCGAGGTCATCGGCTGCCGTCGAACCTTCGTTGGCCAGGGCAGTGCGCGATGCTTCGTCGCGGTCATAGACCACAGTGGTATGGCCATCAAGCATCAATCGCCGTGCGATGTTGCCGCCCATGCGGCCCAGCCCAACAATCCCAAGTTGCATTAAAAGGTGCTCCTCATCTGTAAAAAGTTGCCTCACTTTCTTGATCCGGCACGCGATCCAGTGACACATGCAGGTTAGTCAAGAAAGGTCAGACATCGGTTCCCCAATGAAGGGGAGGCAGCACTCAGACCGCCGTTGTCGTGCATTTTGTCGCTAACGGGAACGGTTCGCGACAATTAAAAATAAAAAAGTTCCATTTCCGGGCAAAAGAATTCAAAATCGGTGCCGATAGAGAGGCAAGCAGCGGCGAGTCGGGGATCGATAGTCATTGCCAAGGGCCTTTCTGAGGTTGAATCCGCCATTTGCGAGGTGAGCAATGGGCACTGTACTACCAGCACTTGCACCACAAACCCTGTACGTCACTATCCGTCGCGACGAACTGCGCGCCCTGAAAGAAGAGCGTGAGCAGTTGCAGAACAAGGTCGCTCACTTGAGCCTGCTCCTGCAACAAGCCCAGCTGGCCGCTCCCGGCACAGCCCTGCAAGCCTGACAGGCTCGCATCCCCGTACTTCCCCGCCCAGTGGCAAGCCAGATCTCCGGCTTGCCCGCAGCAAGTCTCCCTTAAAGCGTTTTTTGCCAGAACATCGCACGGCCCATGTCAGGGTTCAACTGATAGCCGTCGAAGCCCTGCTTTCTATAAACGCCCTGCGCAGCCTCGTTGCCTTCGAGCACTTCCAGTGTCAGCTTGCAGCAACCTCGTTGACGGGCTATTTCCTCGACCTTGGTCAGCATTTTCTGACAGATACCCAGGCCACGGTAGTCGGACAGAACCACCACGTCATGAATGTTGACCAGTGGGCGACAGGCAAAGGTCGAGAAACCTTCAAAGCAGTTAACCAGCCCGACAGGCTCACCGGCAATGAACGCCAGTACGCTGAA
Source organism: Pseudomonas sp. NPDC089734 (assembly GCF_044748865.1). Taxonomy (NCBI): domain Bacteria; kingdom Pseudomonadati; phylum Pseudomonadota; class Gammaproteobacteria; order Pseudomonadales; family Pseudomonadaceae; genus Pseudomonas; species Pseudomonas sp. NPDC089734. The sequence continues at coordinate 93,712 of NZ_JBIVGV010000006.1, forward strand.
AGCATGGGGACGCTTGGCCAGTTCGATGGCGAGCTGCTGACGAGTATCGACCGATAACGATTCACCACCCCCCATCACATCTTCGGCATAGTGATTCAAGACGAACCCAATCGCATCGGCATGGACCGGATTGGTGTAGCTCGCTTGCAGTACCAGCACCTCTGGGGCTTCCATTTCCAACCTCTTTATACGTCGACACAGTGTGATTCCATAAGGCAAGCACGCAGACAGGCAAGCCAAAGGCGTTCGATTCTATCGCGCCTTGGTCCAAAATGTTCCAGCGGTCACGTAGGAAATTTCTACCGCCGCCCAACGATAGAACGCCCCTCGCCCTCGGAAGAGGCATACAGCTCTTTCTTCGTCGTGAAAATGCGCAAAACCATTGCATTTTTCTTCCCGTTTTCCTGAGCCGATGACCGCTCATCGAACAATCCGACGACCGGTCACCCTCCTCTTTTTCCTGCCTGCCAGACGCACCAAAAAAACGCACCCTTATATCTTCAGGCTCATAAGGCCATCAGCAATTTGTCGCGAACGCCCATGCCAGACATTTCCCCGTAAAAAAGTCGAAACTTCTCCAAAACGGGTGGGTCATCTCCATAGAGCGCCTATGCTATGGGCTGACCATTGGCATTGGACTCATCCGTCCGATCTATCACTGCGTAAATCATAAACGGGTACTGATCTTGCGTAGTGCTTGTGTCGTCAGCCATAGGAAATGGCCAATAACAACGTCAAGTGCTGCACCAACACTGTGTTGAATGGGAGAAAACGATGATTAGCGCCGCGGTCAAAACCCAGAAGGGAGAGAGTTTTAATCAGCTGGCCAACGAGCTGACTCATCTGTCGTCATTAGCGGGTCCTACTGTTCCACTGCTGCAACTGCCCACCTCAACGTCACAACCCACTCTTTCCCAGGTCAACAGACGCAAGGTGCTGTTCGTGACCTCGGAACTGGCCGACCTGGTGAAAACCGGCGGGCTGGGCGACGTATCGGCGGCACTGCCACGCGCCATGCGCCATCTGCATGACGTTCGCGTGCTGATCCCCGGTTATCCGCAAGTGTTCAATAGCGGCAACCCGATCCACGTCATCAGTGAACTGGGGGGCTATGCCGCCTTGCCATCGTGCAAGATCGGGCGCATGGACATGAAGGACGGGCTGGTCATCTACGTCCTGATCTGCCCGGAGCTCTACGAGCGTGAAGGCACGCCTTATGGCGACAACAACGGCCGCGACTGGTCCGACAACCATATCCGCTTCGCCCGCCTGGGGCTGGCAGCTGCAGATTTCGCGGCCGGTGCCGTCAAAAGCCAGTGGTGCCCGGAGCTGGTCCATGCACACGACTGGCCGGCAGGCCTGGCCCCGGCCTACATGCGCTGGCGCGGACAGAACACACCCAGCATTTTCACCATTCACAACCTGGCCTACCAGGGCACGGTCAGCACCGCTTCAAGCCGCGAGCTGGGCATCCCCGACGAAGCCTTGAGCAGCAATGGCATGGAGTTCTACGGCAAGCTGTCCTTCATCAAGGCCGGCATGGCCTATGCCAGCCACATCACGACCGTCAGCGCGACCTATGCCAGGGAAATCACGACCCCGGCCTTTGGCTGCGGCCTGGAAGGCTTCCTGCAAAGCAAGGCCGACAAGGGCCAGCTCAGCGGAATCCCCAACGGCATCGACGCCAGCTGGGATGCCACCACCGATGAGCACCTGATCTGTCACTTCGCGCCCAATGAATGGCTGCGCAAGGAAATCAACGCCGATTACGTTCGCGAGCTGTTCGAGCTTGATCCCTCGACCGGCCCCCTGTTCGCCGTGGTTTCGCGACTGGTGTACCAGAAGGGACTGGACCTGACCATCGGTGTGGCCGAACACATCGTCAATCAGGGCGGACAGATCGCAATCATCGGGCGCGGCGAACCGGAAGAAGAAGACGCCATGCGCGCATTGGCCAGCCGTTTTCCCGGACGCATCGGGGTGCGTATCGGCTTCAATGAAACCGATGCCCGCCGCATGTTTGCCGGCAGCGACTTCCTGTTGATGCCCTCTCGCTACGAGCCATGCGGCTTGAGCCAGATGTACGCCCAACGCTTTGGTTCTCTGCCGGTTGCCCGCAATACCGGCGGTCTCGCCGACACGATTGAAGATGGCGTCACCGGTTTCCTCTTCAACGACTCCACCATAGAAAGCTACACCGAAGCCCTGAATCGCTCATTCAAGGTATTCGCCAATCCGGAGCTGCTCAACGCCATGCGCTGCCGTGCCATGGCCGCGCCATTCAACTGGCAGCAGGCTGTCGAACCCTATGCCGAGCTTTATCAGGACCTGTTGAAGAAGAATACGGCGGCTGCGGCTTACTACTGAGGAGAAGGGGCCACTGGATGCCTTTGCGTACAGACGATAACAGGTGCCACGGCGCCGTTCTGTTAGACCCTGAACACACGCGGTTTTCGATCTGGGCACCCGATGCCGGCCACGTAAGCGTCGAACTGGAAAATGGCCAGTCACTGGCCATGTCGGCCAGGCCCGATGGCTGGTTCGTGCTCGAAGCCCGCTGCAAGGCGGGCACTCGTTACCGTTACAGGATCGACAAGGGTCTGGAAGTTCCAGACCCCGCTTCCCGTGCACAGGCCGATGGCGTGCATTCGCACAGCATCGTGATCGATCATGGGGCCTATCAGTGGCAGCACGATCAATGGCAGGGCCGTCCCTGGCATGAGGCCGTGATCCAGGAACTGCATGTGGGCGTGCTGGGCGGTTATGCCGCCATGGAGAAATACCTTCCACGCCTTGCAAGGCTGGGTGTCACGGCCATAGAACTGATGCCACTGGCTCAATTCCCCGGTGATCGCAACTGGGGGTATGACGGCGTGCTGCCCTATGCGCCGCAGTCCTCCTATGGCACACCGGAACAACTCAAGCACCTGATCGATACGGCCCACGGCCATGGGTTGATGGTGATTCTGGATGTCGTCTACAACCATTTCGGGCCAGACGGTAACTACCTGGGCTGCTACGCCAAGGACTTCTTTCGCAGCGATGTGAAAACGCCCTGGGGCGATGCCATCGATTTCCGACGTCCACAAGTGCGTGACTACTTCATCGACAACGCCCTGATGTGGCTGCAGGACTACCGCTTCGACGGTCTGCGTCTGGATGCGGTACACGCCATCAACGATGACACCTTTCTTCCGGAGTTTGCCCGGCGGGTGCGGCAACGCATCGACAGGGAGCGGCATGTCTGGCTGACCCTGGAAAACGAATTCAATCAGGCCAGCCTGCTGGAGCAAGGCTTCGATGCCCAGTGGAACGATGACGGCCACAATACCCTGCATGTGCTGTTGACCGGCGAAACCGATGCCTACTATTCGGATTTCGCCCAGGAGCCGACGCAAAAGCTGGCCCGCCTGCTGAGCGAAGGTTTTGTCTATCAGGGTGAGGCGACCCGGCACGGGCATTGTCGGGGTGAGCCCAGCGGTCACCTCGCACCCGGTGCCTTCGTCCTGTTTCTGCAGAATCACGATCAGATCGGCAACCGCGCCCTGGGTGAGCGCCTGTCACAGCTTTGCCCGGCCCCGGCCCTCAAGGCGGCAACGGCTCTGCTCTTGCTATGCCCCATGATCCCCCTGATGTTCATGGGTGATGAATGGGCAGCGAGCGAGCCCTTCCTGTTCTTTACCAGCCACCACGGTGAACTGGCCGACGCGGTGCGCGAAGGACGACGCAACGAATTTGCCGACTTCGCGGCCTTTGCCGACCCCGAGCGCCGTGAGCACATCCCCGATCCCAACGACCCTCAGACCTTCGCCGACTCGCGCCCGGCCCTGGATGCACTGGAACTGGAAACCGACAAGGGCAACGACCACCGTAACTGGCTCGCTCTCTATCGGCAGTTGCTGGATATCCGCCATGACAAGATCGTTCCGCGTCTGCCGGGCAGTCGCGCTCTGGGCTGTGAAGTGCTGGGCCAGGGGGCCATCAGCGCTCGCTGGCTCATGGGAGACAACTCCGTTCTGCGCATCGACCTCAATATCAGCGGGCATCCGGTAGTGGCGCCGCGATGGGATGGCGCTACGCTTCTATTCGCCAGCCTGCCACATTCGGCAGAACTTTCCAGGCAAGGCACCCTCAATCCTTACTCGGCCATTGTCAGCCTGGCAGCAAGTGATGTTCTGGAGAAACGGGATGAGTAATGAGCAATTGGAGAGACTGGCCAGCGAAGCTGGCATTTCGGTGCATTGGGTCGATGCCAATGGTCGTCCGCAGGTCGTCAGTGACCAGGTGCTGCGCAAGGTGCTCGAAGCACTCGGCCATCGGACAGACAGCAGCGAAGCCATCGATGCCAGCCTGCAACAGTTGCAGAACGCCCTGCACGGTGCCAGCGCCCCGCCACTGCTGACGGTCGATCATGGCAGCAACCTGGACCTGTCGACATGGTTCGAGCCTGAAACCCCCTTTGTCCTGCACATGGAGGATGGCTCGCGACTGGCCGCCCGACTGACCGGCAATGCCGAACTGCCCGCCCTGGCGAACATCGGCTATCAACAGCTGGATATCGCCGGCCAGCACCTGACCATTGCTGTCGCCCCCAAAACCTGTTTCAGCATGGCCATGGCCACCGATGCCCACACCCCGCGTGCCTGGGGCCTGACCGTGCAGCTGTATGGCCTGCGTCGCGAAGGCGACGGCGGATTCGGCGATACCCAGGCGCTGGAAACCCTGGTGCGTTCGGCTGGCGAGCGAGGCGCCGATGCTCTGGCAATCAGCCCCATACACGCCATGTTTGCCAGCGACCCGCACCGCTACAGCCCCTACTCCCCCTCAAGCCGCCTGTTTCTCAACAGCCTTTACGCCTCACCGGGCATGATCCTGGGCGAGCGCGCCTGGCGTCAGGCCATTGAAGAGGCCGGTGTGGGCGATGAACTCAAACGCCTGGAAGACCTTCCCCTGATCGACTGGCCTGCGGCGGCCAGCGCCAAGTGGAAAGCCTTCCACACGCTGTACGAATCGTTCAGCTCCGGCGCTCATCCGCTGTTCGAGGACTTCAACAGCTTCCGCCACAGTGGCGGCGAAGCGCTTGAAAATCATTGTCGCTTCGAGGCCTTGCGCGCCGAATGCCCGAACATGGGCATCAGCGACAATTGGCATGACTGGCCGGACGAACTGAAAAACCCTCGCAGCGATGCGATTGCCCTGTTCGCCGCAGCCCACGGCCCGCAGATCGGCTTTCATGCCTTTGCCCAATGGCTGATTGCGCGCAGCCTGGAGCGTGCCCAGATCGCCGCCCGCAGCAGTGGCATGAGCGTCGGCCTGATCGCCGACCTTGCGGTGGGCGCAGACGGTGCCGGCAGCCAGGCCTGGAGTCGACAGGACGAGTTGCTGTCGGCCCTCACCGTCGGCGCACCGCCGGACATCCTCAACCGCGCCGGGCAAAGCTGGGGCATCTCGGCCTTTTCTCCCGAAGGTTTGAAACGCAATGGCTTCCGGGCTTTCATCGAGATGCTGCGGGCCAATTTCGCCCATGCCGGCGGCCTGCGCATCGACCATGTCATGGGCCTGCAACGCCTCTGGGTCGTTCCTCTGGGGTCGCCCCCCAGCGAAGGGGCCTACCTCAACTACCCTCTGGACGACATGCTGCGCCTGCTGAGCCTGGAGTCCTGGCGTCACAAGGCAATCGTGCTGGGCGAGGACCTGGGCACCGTTCCCGAAGGCCTGCATGACAAGCTGTCGGCCCGGGCGATTCTCGGGATGCGCGTTCTGCTGTTCGAGCAGCACAACGGGCACTTCAAACCTATCCTGGACTGGTCCAGCGAAGCCCTGGCCACCACCAGCACCCACGACCTGCCGACGCTGACCGGCTGGCTGAGCGAACTGGACATCGAGTGGAACGCACGCCTGGGCCATCTCGACGAACAAAGCGAGCGCCATTGGCGCGAAGAGCGCGCCCGTGAATACGATGGCCTGCGCCGGGCCTTGAGCCAGAACAACGACAACCTGCCCGCCGACACCGATGACTTCACCCGGATCATCGATGCCTGCATCCGTTATCTGGGCCACACCCGGGCACCGCTGGTCCTGTTGCCCCTGGAAGATGCCCTGGGCGTCCATGAGCAGGCCAACCTGCCCGGCACCATCGACAGCCACCCCAACTGGCGGCGTCGCCTGCCCGGCGACAGCGCCTCGCTACTCGACCATGAAGACGCTGCACGACGACTGGAGCTGCTGTCCCAATCCCGGCTGCAGGCTGCGGAGCGTGACCGATGACGATCCATGCAGGACCACTGCGGGCCACCCAGCGCCTGCAATTCCACAAGGACTTCACCCTCGACGATGCCGTCCCGCTGGTCCCCTACTTCGCCAGCCTGGGCATCAGCCACCTCTATGCATCGCCGCTGCTCAAGGCCCGCGCCGACTCCATGCACGGCTATGACGTCGTCGACCCGACCCTCATCAATCCCCAACTGGGCGGCGAACCGGCGTTGCGCCGTCTGGTGCAAGCCCTGCGCGCCAACGGCATGGGGCTGATCCTCGACATCGTGTCCAACCACATGGCCGTCGGCGGCTCGGACAATCCCTGGTGGCTGGACCTTCTGGAATGGGGGCGCGGCAGCCCTTATGCGAACTTCTTCGACATCCAGTGGAATTCGCCCGACCCGTTGCTCGAAGGCCAGTTGCTGCTGCCGTTCCTGAGCAGCGACTACGGGGCGATGTTGCAGGCCGGTGAGATCCCGTTGTGCTTCGATGCACAACATGGCGCATTCCATATCGAGCACTACCAGCATCACTTCCCCATCAACCCCACGACATACGGCCCTCTGCTGCATGCCTGCGCCCACCCGCAACTGACCGAGCTGGGCCAGCGTTTTTCTGCACTCAATCAATATCCCCAGGCCTATGAGCGTGCCCGTCAGGCCAAGGCCGAGCTGGCAGAACTGGCCAGGACGCCGGAAATCCTGCACGCCATCGAACAGGGCATTGCGCAGTTCGACTCGCGCCAGCCCGAAGGTTTCGAGCGATTGCATCATTTGCTGGAGCGTCAGCATTATCGGCTGGCCAGCTGGCGTACCGCAGGCGACGACATCAACTGGCGGCGCTTCTTCGACATCAATGAGCTGGGTGGCCTGCGGGTCGAGCAGCCGGTGGTCTTCGAGGCCACCCACGGCAAGATTTTCCAGCTGATCGCCGAAGGCCTGGTCGACGGCCTGCGCATCGATCATATCGACGGCCTGGCCGACCCGCGTGGCTACTGCCGCAAGCTGCGCCGCCGGGTGCAAGGCTTGCTGAGCCAGCGCCCGCCCCATGCGGCGCTCGACCACCTGCCGATCTTCGTCGAAAAGATTCTGGGCCCCGACGAGCCATTGCGCGATGACTGGAGCGTGGACGGCACCACCGGTTACGAATTCATGAACCAGGTGTCCCTGCTGCAACACGATCCCAGGGGCCAGCCCCCCCTGGCCGATCTCTGGAGCCAGCAGACCGAACGCACCGCGGACTTTACCCAGGAAGTCCTGCAAGCCCGCGATCTGGTCCTGCACGGCAGCCTTGCAGGCGATTTCGAGAATGTGGCCCAGACCTTGTTGCAAGTGGCGCGCAGCGACCTGATGAGCCGCGACCTGACCCTGGGCGCCATACGCCGCGCATTGCTGGCCCTGGTGGTGAACTTCCCCATTTATCGCACCTACATCAGCGTCTGCGGGCGCTCGGAACAGGACGAGCATTTTTTCCGGCAGGCCATGCAGGGCGCACGCTCGACCCTGAACGAAGGTGACTGGCCGGTTCTGGACTACCTGCAACGCTGGCTCGGTGGCGAACCGTGGCGAAAGCGACCCCGCGGACACTTGCGCACTCTGCACCGAACCGTCTGCACACGCTTTCAGCAACTGACCTCCCCCGTGGCTGCCAAGTCCGTAGAAGACACCGCCTTCTACCGCTCGGCCGTGCTGTTGTCGCGCAATGACGTGGGCTTTGACCCGCAACACTTCAGCGCGCCGGTGGAAGCCTTCCATCAAGCCTGCCAACAACGTCACGAGAAATTTCCGGACAATCTGCTGGCAACGGCGACCCACGACCATAAACGCGGCGAAGACACTCGCGCACGTCTGGCCGTGCTCAGTGAATGTGCGGGCTGGTACGTTGAGCAGGTCGAACGCTGGCGACAGCTGGCGATCCCGCTCAAGGGCGAAGAGCCCATCATCAGTGCAGGCGATGAGCTGATGCTCTATCAAGCGCTGCTGGGAAGCTGGCCACTGGAGATGGAAAGCGGGCAGGAATACGAAGCCTATGCCCAACGCATGGTGCAATGGCAGGAAAAAGCCCTGCGTGAAGCCAAGCTGCAAAGCAGCTGGAGCGCGCCCAACAGTGCGTATGAAGGCGCTTGCCGGGACTTTCTCCAGAACCTGTTGCTCGCTCCCGAAGCCCTGGCCCTGCGTCAGTCACTGGGAGCGACCGCCAATCGCATTGCCACGGCGGGTGCCCTCAACAGCCTGGCACAGACCCTGCTCCGTCTGACCGTGCCGGGCGTACCCGATCTGTATCAAGGCACCGAATTCTGGGATTTCAGCCTGGTGGACCCGGATAACCGCCGTCCGGTGGATTACGCCGCACGCCGACAGGCACTGGCTGAAGCCGGGGACATGGCCGGGCTGCTGAACCACTGGCAGGACGGCCGGGTCAAGCAAGCGCTGATAGCGCAGGTACTGAACCTGCGCGCCAGACATTCAACACTGTTCAGCCAGGGGGAATACCTGCCCCTGCAGGTGGCTGGCAGTCATGCAGAGCATGTCGTGGCTTTCGCTCGTGTATGGGAGGGCGAGCGCGCCATCGTTGTTGTACCACGCACAAGCAGTGAACTATTGGGCACTGCGCAAACTCCATTCATTACTGCTGCCAATTGGGGTGATACACGAATCATTCTACCGTTCGCTGATTCATATCCAGAATGGAAGGGCCTCTTTTCTGACGTCGTAGTTATAAATGACAGGGAAATACAGCTCCGTTCAGCGCTCAAGGAATTTTCTGTGAACCTGCTTATTCAAACTATGTAATACCTGGGAGTGTCGAGATGAGTGCCGACGAAAAAAGAATTCGCGAATTTGCTTATCAGATATGGGAATCGGAAGGAAAGCCCGCCGGACAGGAAAAGCGCCATTGGGAAATGGCCCGTAAACTGGCAGAGGCCGAAGCACTGGCCCCGGACAAGACCATCGCCAGCAAGGCCAACAAACCCAAGCTGCCCAAGGTCGATGCGGCCCCCAAGACCGCCTCGCCGAAACCGGCCGTAAAGGCAGCCCCGGCAGCCAAACCCAAGGCAGCGCCGAAACCCAAGCCCCCTGCGGCGTCCACCCAGGCAGAACAACCGCCCAAGCCTGCGGCGAAGAAACCACGAAAGCCATCGGCAACCTGAAACAGCAAAAGCCTGTTACTTGCTTACTGCCGCAGGCACCGCGCCAGACACGCGCGCGCCCTGCGGCACATCCGGCATCTTTATTCCGCAGTATTGAGGCCGTCAGGCTTCGATAGCGGTTCTGGCTGCCCGGAAAAACCATCGGTCAGGAAACGTCATGAATACAAAGTCCAAAACCGTTAAACGCGACACGTCAGCGACTCATGAAACACCGACCGGCCCCACTTCACGCATTCGCGAAGGACTGCCCTTCCCCCTCGGCGCCAACTGGGACGGTCTGGGTGTCAACTTCGCACTGTTTTCCGCCAATGCAACCAAGGTGGAACTGTGCCTGTTCGATTCCAGCGGCGAAGAAGAACTGGAGCGTATCGAGCTGCCGGAATACACCGATGAAATCTTCCACGGCTACCTTCCCGATGCACACCCCGGCCTCATCTACGGTTATAGGGTCCATGGCCCTTATGACCCGAAGAACGGTCACCGCTTCAACCCCAACAAGCTTCTGATCGACCCTTATGCCAAGCAACTGGTCGGCAAACTGAAATGGTCCGAAGCCCTGTTCGGCTACACCATCGGCCACCCGGATGGCGACCTGAGTTTCGATGACCGCGACAGTGCGCCTTTCGTGCCCAAGAGCAAGGTCATCGATCCGGCCTACACCTGGGGCCGCGACCAGCGAGTCGGCACCCCATGGGACAAGACGATTATCTATGAAACCCATGTGCGCGGTTTCACCATGCGCCACCCCTCCGTGCCGGACGAGCTTCGGGGTACGTTTTCCGGGCTGATGGTTGAAGAAGTGATCGAGCACGTGCGCAAGCTGGGCGTGACCTCGGTCGAACTGCTGCCCATCCATGCCTTCGTCAACGATCAGCATCTGTTGCAGAAAGGCATGACCAATTACTGGGGTTATAACAGCATCGCGTTCTTCGCCCCGGACCCACGCTACCTGGCCCACGGCAAGATCGCCGAGTTCAAGGAGATGGTCGCGCACATGCACCATGCGGGGCTGGAGGTCATTCTCGATGTGGTCTACAACCATACCGCCGAAGGCAACGAACTGGGTCCTACCCTGTCCATGCGCGGCATCGACAACGCTTCCTATTACCGGTTGATGCCCGATGACAAGCGCTTCTACATCAATGATTCCGGTACCGGCAACACACTGGACCTGAGCCACCCCTGCGTGTTGCAGATGGTGACGGACTCCCTGCGTTACTGGGCTTCCGAGATGCATGTCGACGGCTTCCGCTTCGACCTGGCAACCATTCTGGGCCGCTATCACGATGGCTTCGACGAACGTCACAGCTTTCTGGTCGCCTGCCGCCAGGACCCGCTGCTACGTCAGGTCAAACTCATTGCAGAACCCTGGGATTGCGGCCCCGGCGGCTATCAGGTCGGCGGTTTTCCACCGGGCTGGATGGAGTGGAACGACAAGTTTCGCGATACCGTGCGAGCCTTCTGGAAAGGCGACGACAATCAACTGGCCGACTTTGCCGGCCGCATGACCGCCTCGGGCAACATGTTCAACCAGCGCGGACGCCGTCCTCAGGCGTCGGTGAACTTCATCACCGCCCACGACGGCTTCACCCTTCACGATCTGGTGTCCTACAACGACAAGCACAACGAGGCCAATGACGAAAACAACCAGGACGGCAGCAATAACAACCTGTCCTGGAACCATGGCGTCGAAGGCCCCACCGACAACCACGAGATCAACACCCTGCGGCTGCGCCAGATGCGCAACTTCTTCGCCACCCTCTTCCTGGCTCAGGGCACCCCCATGATGGTGGCCGGCGACGAGTTCGCCCGCACCCAGCATGGCAATAACAACGCCTACTGCCAGGACAGCGAGATCGGTTGGGTCAACTGGGATCTGGATGCCGATGGCAAGGCGCTGCTCAAGTTCGTCAAGCGCGTGATCAAGCTGCGCCAGAACTATCCGATCCTGCGTCGAAGCCGTTTTCTGGTGGGTGATTACAACGAAGAAATCGGTGTCAAGGACGTCACCTGGCTGGCCCCTGACGGTAACGAAATGAGTGTCGAGCAATGGCATGACGGGCATGCACGCTGCCTGGGCATGCTGATGGACGGGCGCGCCCAGGAAACCGGCATTCGTCGCCCAGGAGCCGATGCCACCTTGCTGTTGATGGTCAATGCCCACCATGAGGGCGTCAACTTTACCTTTCCACAGGTCCCTGAAGGCACCCACTTCACCTGCCTGATCGATACGTCCCAGGAAGACCTGCGCAGCAAGGAAACATTCGACTTCGGCTCCCGATACACCGTCACGCCACGTTCCCTGTTGCTGTTTGAACTGCAGCGCGAAGACCCGTCATGACCCTGACCCTCAGAGAGTTTCTCGACTGGCGCAAGCACGGTTATCCCGGCACACGGGCACTGGGTGACGGTCTGCAGGCGCTGGTGAACGAAGGCCTGGACCGGCTTCCCTTGCCAGCCGGTGGCAGAACCCTGGAGCGCTGGCAGGCTCTGGCCTGCGTGGCGGCCCATGACCTGGGACTCTGCAAACTCTATGAGGGGCATACCGACGCCCTGGCCATCATGCAGGAATTGAACGCCCCGGCCGTGGAAGAAAAGACGACCTGGGGCATGTGGGCAGCCGAACCGCCCAATGCCAGGGTCGGCCTTCAGTGGCAGGAGGGCTCGCTACGGCTGGAGGGACGCAAGGCCTGGTGCTCGGGAGCGGCCGTACTCAGCCATGCACTGATCACCGCCTGGGATGAGCACGATCGGCAGCAACTGGTGGCGGTCCCTCTCGATCAGCCCGGCATTCATGTCACCGCCGAGGGATGGCAGGCCATTGGCATGGGCGCAACCGGCAGCGTCGACGTTCAATTCAGCCAGGCCTCGGGATGGCTCGTGGGCGACCCCGGCGCCTACACCGGGCGCCCCGGCTTCTGGCACGGCAGCCTGGGCATTGCGGCATGCTGGTACGGCGCCTCATGTGCCCTGGCACAACGCCTGTTGTTGCAGGCCGGCAAGCGGGAAGACCCCCATGCACTGGCGCATCTGGGGGCCATCGATGCCGCCTTGCACAGCGCCGGTCAGGCGCTTCACTGCGCAGCCGACCACCTGGACCGGCTGCCGGGCGAGCATGCCGAACACCTGGCCCGGCGTTGTCGTGCCACGGTCGAACACTGCGCCGAACAGGTCATTCTGCATGTCGGTCACGCCCTGGGAGCAAGTCCGTACTGCCGGGACGCACACTTTGCCCGCCTGATGGCCGACCTTCCGGTCTTCCTGCGCCAGAGTCACGCCGAAAAGGATCTGGCCACCCTGGGCAGACTGACCGCAAAAGCCTTGAATGCCCCCTTGGGGAAAGCCTGGCGACTATGAGACAGAAACTGATCACTGGCCGTGGCACCAGCCTGCGAGCCTGGAACGCCTCACAGAAACTGGCCGCCGTGCCGGCCATCAGCGCCGACCTGCTGGTGCCCCCCCACGCCAGGGCAGTCATCGTGGCGCCCCACCCGGATGATGAAGTGCTGGGTTGTGGCGGTCTGATGCACCAACTGGCCCAACTGGAGCGCAGCCTGAAACTGATTTCCGTCACCGACGGCAGTGCCAGTCATCCCGGTTCGACACTCTGGCCTGTCGAGCGCCTGAGTGTCATCCGCCCCCAGGAAAGCGCCGAGGCCCTGCATCGCCTCGATCTGCCCATGCACAGCCTGAAATGGGTACGGGGTGGCTTCACGGATGGCAACGTCGCCGATCAGGAAGAGCGACTGGCGAATTTCATCCAGCGCCACCTGTTGCCCACCGATGTGGTGTTTACCACCTGGGCCGGCGACGGGCATGCCGATCACGAAGCCGTCGGGCGCGCCTGTGCCCGTGCCTGCGCCGTGACAGGTGCCCTTCTTCACGAAGTGCCGATATGGGCCTGGCACTGGGCGAACGCCGAGGATGAGCGCCTGCCCTGGGAGCGCGCCCGAAAGGTCCTGCTGGACCCCATGACCATCGCTCGCAAGCGTCATGCCGCCCATGCCTTTGCCAGCCAGTTGCAAGGCGACCCGCTGATCGGACTTGAGCCGATACTGCCTGCCGGCGTGCTGGAGCGCTTGCTGCAACCTTTCGAGGTGGTCTTCCTATGAGCGTCACTTCTCACTATTTCGACGGGCTTTTCCAGAACAGCGACGATCCCTGGGCGTTCAGACAGCGATGGTATGAACGACGCAAGCGGGCCATGACGCTGGCAGCCCTGCCCCGAGAGCGATACACCGCGATTTTCGAGCCCGGTTGCGCCAATGGCGAACTGAGCGTCGAACTGGCCGGTCGTTGCGAGCACCTCGTGTGCTGCGACACTTCCCGCCGGGCCGTGAACCTTGCCCGCAAGCGGCTGGCTTCGCTCAGCCACGTCGACGTACTGCACGCCAGCCTTCCACAGCAATGGCCTGCGGGACAGTTCGACCTGATCGTGTTCAGCGAGTTGGGCTACTACCTCGACAGGCAAGACCTGCATCGATGGATCGACCGGGCCCTGGCCTCGCTCACCCCGTCCGGCCAACTGCTGGCCTGTCATTGGCGACCGGCCATCGACGGCTGCCCGCTGAATGCCCGGCAGGTCCATGGCATTCTGGCCGAGCGCCTGCAGATGCACCGCTTGCTCACCCATCGTGAAGATGATTTTCTGATGGACCTGTGGAGCCATGACGCCACTTCCGTGGCCGCGCTGGAGAAACTCGGATGATTGGCATTCTGTTGCCCGTGCATAACGAGGAAAGACGGCTGGGTGCCTGCCTTGAAAGCCTGCTGCAAGCCAGCAGGCACCCCGGCCTGAACGATGAACCCGTGACGATTCTGGCCGTGCTGGACAGCTGCACCGATCACTCGGCCGATATTGCTCAGGAATACGGTATCGCCACACTTGATCTGAGGGTACGCAATGTCGGACGGGCACGGGCGGCGGGCGCTCGTTACCTGCTCGCACAAGGTGCCCGCTGGCTGGCCAGCACCGATGCCGACAGCAGCGTGGCCACCGACTGGCTGGTGGAGCAACTGGCCCTGAACGTCGATGCCGTCTGCGGCACGATCACTTTGTCAGCCCGGGACTGCGACCTGTCTGCCGCGACACAGGCGCTTTTTGAACGGGACTATCGGCATCAGGACGGGCATCGACACATTCACGGTGCCAACCTGGGGGTCAGTGCTTCGGCCTACGTGCGGGCAGGCGGTTTTCCCTTCTTGAGCTGCCATGAAGACGTACAGCTTGTCCGCCAACTGGAACACAGCGGCGCTCGTATCGCCTGGAGCTGCAAGCCGCAGGTCACGACCAGTGCCCGTCTCGATGCCAGGACCCGAGAAGGATTCGGTGCCTATCTGCAATCTCTCGAGAAAATCGCCGACAAGCCCTCTCATTGATGATGTGCCGTCTGCATGCCGGCATGATCGTAGTCGTCCACACCCAGGGTGCTGGAGAAGAAACGCACCGCTTCGGCGCTGAGGTTGCGATGGATATCTTCCCGATCCACGCCCTCGCGATCGGTACAGAGCGCCGCCATGGTCGCGCGCTGCTCATCACTGCAGGGTGCCATGAAGACAAAATGCCCTGCTCCGGCCAGCAGTTTGTAGTCCAGGACTTTCGGCAGCTTGCGCGCCAGGGCCTCGGCATTCCTGTCGATGGCCAACAGCTGGTCGTCATCCCCCGCATACATCAGCACCGGCACCTGAACATCACTTAATGTGTGACGGCCAAACATCAGGCTCAACGGGGCCATGAGCATCAGGGCACCGACGCGCGGATCGGCCTGGGGGTGCAGGTCATCGCGGTCGGCAACCAGCTCGCCCTGAGTCTTGCAGGCATCGCGGTCATCGGGACGTTCCAGGCAGTACTGGCGCAGGCGCTTGAGGTCCGGCTGTGCACCGGCCAGGATCAGGGCCGTTTCACCGCCAGCCGAATAGCCGATCACGCCGACCTGACGGGCATTGAGATAAGGCGACAGCATCGGATCAAGCAGCACGGCGCTGATGGCTTCGGAAATCTGCAGCGGACGGCCGTAGAGATTGCTCAGGCTGCCAAGGCGGCTGTGATCCCGGTAGTTGTCGCCTGGATGCATCACGGCCACCACCACAAACCCTCGGCGGGCCAGCGAAGTCGCCAGATCATGCATGCTCAGTGGGTTGCCGGTATTGCCATGGGACAGCAACAGCAGCGGAAAACGCCCCATGGCAATCGGCGCTTCCTCCCCGGCCTCGACCCGGTAGCCCTGAAGGTCACTCATCTGCTCCGGCCCGGTGGACGGATAGAAGGCAATGGCCTGCATCAACTGCGAATCCAGAGGATCGGGAAAGCTCAGCTCGTGAAAGCCTGCGCTCCACTCCTCGTCGGCCCGCGCCTGCACCGAAATCAGGCTGTTGAGCAGAAAAACCAGCATCGTTGCACAAAGACGTACCATTGGCAGGTTCATCCTTTGTCGTCCTGAGTCATCCATTTCTGCGCACATGACGAGCTTCATGCTCCCGCGCCCCCCGCTCTCGCCAATAGTGAGAGTCTTGCAATGCAAAATAGTGCATAAGCCGGGCCAGACTATTTACCCAAGGCTGTGACCGACTGAGGGCCATCTTACTGCCGGTCGCTTCCCGCAACCTGTAAGGAAGCTGTCAAGGTTTCAACTTGCTGCGTATGAAAAACACAAAACCCCACGACCTGGCGCACACCGGTGCGCAGGTCGTGGGGTTCAGGGAACGCGCGGGGCGATCAGGCAGCAGCGAACAGATCTTGCTCGATGTGCTGCTGCGCAGCCGTCATGGCCTTGGCGCGAGGCTCTTCGCCATAGGCCAGACCGTGAGCACGCACGAACTGAATATCGGTCACGCCGATGAAGCCGAACAGCACCTTGAGCAGGTCTTCATGGCCTACACCGCTTGGCTGACCGGCATGCAAGCCACCCGCGGTGGACACAATGATGACCTTTTTGCCACCGCACAGGCCTTCAGGGCCGGCTTCGCTGTAGCGGAACGTGCGACCGGCAACCGTGATGCGGTCAATCCAGGCCTTGAGCTGGCTTGGAATCGTGAAGTTGTACATCGGTGCGCCGATCACCACGACATCGGCCTTCAGAAACTCCTGCAAGGTCGCCTCGTTTGCCGCAACTTCCTGCTGTTGCGCAGCATCGCGAGCTTCAACCGGCGTGCCAGCGGCCGCCAGGGTCGCGGCCGAGAAATGGCTCAGGGCCTCGCTGGCCAGATCGCGATAAATCACCTGGCTGTCGGCGTCGGTCGCCTGATAGGCCTGAACGACACTACGGCTGAGCTGACGTGAAGCGGAGTGGTCGCCAAGAATACTGGAATCGATGTGCAGAACATTCATAACGGACTTCCCTAATTGAGAATCGCCACACGGCGATCAATGGCGAGAATCCTATACACAATCTCAATCATCGATTAGTCGGCAAAAACGCGATGCTTCGTTCTATTTTCAGAACAGCGACTGTCTCCCAGCTCGTTCTGCAACGTCTTGAATGTCTCATCCAGGGCATCCAGCAACCCTCTGACGGCAGGCAACAGACCGCGACGCGAGGCAAATACGGCATGCACGATGCCGCACTTGGGCGGGTATTCGGCAAACAGCTCTACCAGCCGCCCCTCCTGCAACGCCTCTCGCACGAGAAGCTCCGGAAGCTGCGCAACACCGACGCCATGCAATGCGGCCTGGCGAATGACCTCAAGATCGGAACTGACCAGCCTGGGCGTATGCCGCACCTCCGCATACTGATCCGGCCCGGTGATCAATACCCAGCGATGTTCATGGGTCGATGAAGGAAGGTCCAGGCTGGGCAAGGCCTCCAGTTCGTCCAGAGTGGGCGTGGCGGACAACCGGCTGGCCAGTGCCGGGTGCGCAACCAGTCGCTGGGCGCTGTGCCCGAGGATCTTGACCACCAGCCCCTCATCCTCCAGCGGCGGAAAGCGCACGCGCAAGGCGATATCGATGTTTTCCGCCAGCGGGTCGACACGCCGGTTGGAGCTTTCGAGGTGCACATGTACCTTGGGGTGTTCCACCATGAAACGGGCGATGGTTTCACCGACACCCATGGCCGCCAGCCCTGGCGGGCAACTGATGGCCACCCGCCCCTGAGGCTCGGCTCTGGAGCGCGCAATGGCCTCTTCGGCCGCCTCGGCTTCCACCATCATCGCGACACAGTGGCCGTAGTAATCGCGCCCGCTGTCGGTCACGGCAAACTTGCGCGTGGAGCGCTGAATCAACCTGACACCCAGACGCTCCTCAAGCCCGGCCACCCGGCGACTGAGCTTGGACTTGGGAATGCCGAGCTTGCGGCTGGCAGACGCAAACCCCTGGCACTCGACCACCTGGACGAAATAAAACAGATCGTTGAGATCAAACACCCGGCCATCCTCGGTATTGCAGGGCCGCCAGTATGGCAGCGGTCCACTGGCCGGGACAGCCCGCGGCTTACTCCCCTGTCAGGAACGCCAGCACCGGTCGGGTAAATGCCTCACCCGCCTCGACACTCGACAGGTGCGCGGCATGCAGTTCGATCATCTGTGCGCCCTGGATGCGCTCGATCAGGAAACGTCCGTCCGCCGGAGTCGTCACCTCATCCTGAGTCCCGCACACGACCAGCACCGGCAGTTTGATCGAGGCGATCTCGTCACGGAAATCGGCATCGCGCACCGCTGCGCAGTTGGCGGCATAACCCTGGGGCGAAGTCTGTGACAGCATGCTGACAATGGCCTCGACGGTGACCGGTTCGGCAACGGCAAACCCGGGCGTGAACCAGCGGACAATGGAGGCATCACGCAATGCAACCATCGCGGCCTTGCCATCGCGCAGGACGGTTTCGATACGCGGGTTCCACACTTCAGGCGTGCCGATCTTCGCCGCTGTATTGCACAGCACCACCCGCTCCAGACGCTCCGGCGCATGGATGGCCAGCCACTGGCCGATCAGGCCGCCCATGGACAGACCGCAGAAATACGCCTTGTCGACATGCAGCGCATCCAGCAACGCCAGGACATCGCGGCCATTGCGCTCGATGCTGTAAGGGCCTTCACTGACCTGAGAGCGGCCATGGCCCCGCGTGTCGTAGCGCAATACGCGGAAATGCCGGGTAAATGCCGGCATTTGCGTGTCCCACATGTGCAGATCGGTGCCCAGCGAGTTGGACAGCACCAGCACCGGCGCATCGGCCGGGCCTTCCAGCAGGTAATTGAGTTCACCTTCAGCGAGTTGCACGGCAGACATTCCAGGCTCCTGACCAGATAAAAGATGCACAGTAGTCACAGAGGCAGGCGTAAACAATCCGCTTATCGATTATTCGTGCGAATATCGAACAACTTGAAACGAGGGTTATCACCACCATGCAAACCGAAGACATTGCACGTTTCTGCCTGGACCTGCCGGGCGCGCGGGAAGATTACAAATGGGGCGGCGTACGGGTGTTTTCCGTGGCTGAGAAGAAGATGTTCGCGGTGATGGACCTGGCAGGCCAGGGGTTGTCCTTCAAGGTCGGGCCGGATCTGTTTCTGGGGTACGTCGATCGCCCTGGCATACGCCCGGCCCCTTATCTGGCCAGGGCCTACTGGATCAGTGTCCAGCAGCCCCATGCCCTGAGCGACGAGGAAATCAGGGACCTGCTGACCCGCTCCCATCAACTGGTGGTCAGCAAGCTACCGAAACGTCAGCAGGTAGCGCTGAAGCTGTGAAAGCACAGGCTTGAACCAGCCCTGTTCAAGAAAGAGCCAGTCGACCCACAGCACCTGATGCACCAGTACGATCAGCCAGAACAGCATCTGGAAAGACAGCTTACGGGTCTTGTGCCGGAAAACCTGCTGCGCCAGCAAGGCTCCCGGCCAGCCGCCCAGCAGCTCGGAGGCATGCAGCACGTTCTCCGGGGTACGCCAGCCACCATTGCCGGCCTGACGCTTGTCATGCCGGTACAGCAGAAACGCCAGCAGGCTCATCACCGGATAAGCCGCCAGCGCCACGAAGAGGCCAGCCTTGAGCCAGAGCATGAACGCGCCATAGGCAGGCAGTGCGCACAGCAGCAACAGAATGCACAGCTTCAGGCGCAGCGACTGGATCGGCGCCCTGCCCCGGTTTGCCGCCTGCGTCCCGCCCCGCTGGCGCCTGGACGTCATGCCTTGGCTGCCGCCCAGTCGATCCAGCCGAACTGCCAGGTGGCCAGAATCAACAAGCCAAAGCCGATGCGATACCAGGCAAACACGGCATAACTGTGCGTGGCGATGAACTTGAGCAGGCCGCGTACGGCAATCATGGCGAAGATGAACGAAACGACGAAACCGACCGCGAACACCGCAAAATCATCGGGGCGGAACAGTTCACGGTACTTGTAGCCCGAGTACACGGCGGCACCCACCATGGTCGGCATGGCCAGGAAGAAGGAAAACTCGGTCGCTGCCTTGCGCGACAGCCCGAACAGCAGGCCACCGATGATAGTCGAGCCCGAGCGCGAAGTGCCCGGAATCATGGCCAGACACTGTGCGCAGCCCACTTTCAAGGCATCGCGCCAGGTCATGTCATCGACCGTTTCGGCACGTATCACATGCTCACGGCGCTCGGCCCAGAGCATGACAAAACCGCCGACAATCAGAGCCACCGCCACAGTGATGGGGTTGAACAGGTAGTGGTGAATCAGGTCGGCAAAGATGACGCCCAATACCACGGCCGGAAAGAACGCGATCATCAGGTTGATGGTGAAGCGTTGCGCCTGTTGCTGTTTTGGCAGGCCAACGACCACATCGAGGATCTTGCGCCGAAACTCCCAGACCACGGCCAGGATGGCACCGAGCTGGATGATGATATTGAATGCCATGGCCCGTTCGCCGCCAAAACCGATCAGGTCGGCCACGATGATCTGGTGCCCCGTACTGGAAATCGGCAGAAACTCCGTCAGCCCTTCCACAACACCCAATATCAATGCCTGCACGGCAGTCCAAAGATCCATCATTCCCCCATGAAGCGATGCCTGCGGCTCGCCCGTCAGTGTTGTTGTGCAAAAAAGGTTGTCACTATGAGCATCCAAACCTGAACAATGCTTGAAGAGGATGCGTAAAAACGCCGAGATGCTAGCAGACCTGCGCGTGCAAAGGCTCCCTGTCTTGCGCATAAGCGCTTACAATCCCGCGCCCGCCCACCACAACCACTTTCAGGAAGCCGCCATGTCCGGACTTGAACTCTTCGCCGCCGCCCTCGGCGTGATAGCAGTCTGGCTTACAGTGAAGCAGAACCCATGGTGCTGGCCCATCGGTCTGGTGATGGTGGTGATCTATATCTGGATCTTCTTCGACGTGAAGCTCTACTCGGACATGCTGCTGCAGGTGATCTACGCCGGCCTTCAGGTTTATGGCTGGCTGCAATGGACCCGGCACGGCAACGGGAGGCCGGTCCGGGCCGTGACGGTTCTGCAGGGAGGGCCAGTGCTCGGCGGCCTTGCGATCGGGGCAATCATCAGCCTGGCACTCGGTGCCTCCATGTCTCACTTCACGGATGCGGCACAACCCTGGCTCGATGCGGCCCTGACCGGCTTCAGTCTGGTGGCTCAGGTGTGGATGGCGCAAAAGCGGGTTCAATGCTGGCCGTTGTGGATCGTGCTGGATGTCATTTTCGTCGGCCTGTTCATCTACAAGGGGCTGTACCTGACCGCAGCCCTGTATGGGCTTTTCACCCTGCTGGCGGTTCAAGGCTGGCGTGAATGGCGCAACGATCTGGTGCTGGCGCGATGAAAGTCCTGGTACTGACCGGCCCCGAGTCCAGTGGCAAGAGCTGGCTGTCGAACGAAATCAGAAACCGTTTCGGCGGGGTGCTGGTGGGCGAATACGTCCGTTACTTCATTGAGCAGCAAGGCCGCGACACCTTCTACAGCGATATTCCCGACATCGCCCGTGGCCAGCTGGCCTGGGAAGATGCCGCACGGGCAACCGCCCCGCCACTGCTGATTCTCGACACACACCTGCTGAGCAACCTGCTCTGGAGCAAGGCTCTGTTCGGTGATTGCCCGCCGTGGATCGAGCAGCAACTGCTCGGCAGGCACTATGACCTGCATCTGCTGCTGTCTCCCGAAGGTGTCGACTGGGTCAATGACGGGCAACGCTGCCAGCCGCAATTGAGCGAGCGCCAGGCTTTTTTCGAGGACAGTCGTCAGTGGCTCGACTGCCATGCGCAGAGCTACCAGATCATTGGGGGCAACTGGACAGAACGCCGCGAACAGGCACTGGCTGCCGTCAGCCAGTTGCTGACTGGCTCAACGGATCTGATGCTTGTGCAACAACCGGTAGAAGGTCGGCCGCGAAATGCCTAGCACCTTGGCAGCCACACTGAGGTTGTCACTGTGCCGGGTCAATACATCGCACAACGCCTGCCGCTCGGCGCGCGACTTGTAGTCATCCAGCGTCCCCATGCTGCTGGCAATATCCTCTTCCCCCAGCAATCCCAGGTCGGCCGCTTCGATCTGTCGCCCTTCGGCCAGTACCAGCCCACGTCGCACCCGATTGGCCAGCTCACGGACATTGCCCGGCCAGTCATGCTTGCCCATGGCGATCAGGGCATCCTGGCTGAAGTTGCGTGCCCGCCTTCCGGTTTCCTGACTGTAGAAATGCGCGAAATGGTTGGCCAGCATCGCCAGGTCTCCATGCCTTTCCCGCAACGGTGCGGTGCCCACCTGCAAGACATTGAGCCGGTAGTACAAGTCTTCGCGAAAGCGCTTTTTGCGGATGGCCGTTTCAAGGTCCACATGGGTGGCGGCCAGTACCCGGACATCCACGGCAATCGCCTCGTTACCCCCGAATCGCTCGATATGCCTGTCCTGCAACAGGCGCAGCAGATGAGCCTGGGTCTCCATGGGCAGGTCGCCGATATCGTCCAGGAACAAGGTTCCGCCATCCGCTGCTTCGATACGTCCGATCTTGCGCTCCAGGGCACCGTTGAAAGCGCCCTTTTCATAACCGAACAGCTCGGCGTGCAGCAGATGCTCGGCAATGGCACCGCAATTGACGGCGACAAAGGGTTTGTTCTTGCGCTGAGACTGCATGTGCAATGTTCGTGCAACCAACTCCTTGCCTGTGCCGCGCTCTCCCCGGATCAGCACAGGAGACTCGGTAGGTGCCAGCTTGCCCAGCAAGCGTCGCAGCTCCCGGATCGGGCGGCTTTCACCGAGCATTTCATGATCGGCACTCGACACCTGTGTCGCCCCCTGCGCCCGCAACCGCGCCATGCCATACGCCCGCCCCAGGGTGACCTGCATGCGGGCGACATCGAAGGGCAAGGTATGGAAATCGAAAAACCACTCGCAGACAAAGTCCCCGATTTTCTCGCGACGCAAATCATCCGGAGCCAGAACGGCAATCCATTGGGTATTGCTGCGGCTGATCAGCTCCTTGACCACTTCGGGATGATCGAAGTGGTCGGGCATGAGACGGATCAGCCCGACATCACAGCGCATGTTCAGGGCCGCTTCGAGCGAACTGCTGTCTACGGCCCATCCGGCCGCGTGCAGGACGGGGATCAACTGATGGCAATCGTCACTGGGATCAACTATCAACAAACGTCGTGTCGGGGGCGATTCATGCATATAAGGTTCCTTGGCGCCCGGCGTCTGGTTTTATTTATAAAAATGTTTATAAACAGTGTGTTGACGAGCCCGAATGTTACGTTAGCAAATATTTGACACACCCTTGTATCGATTGAGTCTATGTTCAATAACGGAAAGGAATTAGTCCTGGTTCATCGGTTTAACCTTTCCTCTTAGTTCCCTCGATATTTCACGGAACCCCGTAAAAGTTGCCGCAGATCAACCCCGTTAAGTCCTGGATGTAAAAAAATTGAAAATATCGAACAAGCGGTGTGACTCAGGCCACCCTGTTTGTCATCAACACAGGTAACCAGCCGAACGGTAAAGCCCGCCGACGTGACTGAAACTGATATGGGCATTTTGAGGAATTGAAAATGAACGCCCCCCTGCGCTTCAACGATGCACTTCTGATCGCTGGACACGCTTTTGAACCTTTCCAGTGTGTTGCCTGGGCAGCCCAGGCCGGTGGAGAACTCAGCCTGACCGTGATCGATCGCACCAGCGCATTGATCGGCCGTAAACAGATCCCGAGCAGCACCTATTCCGACCCGGCCCAACTGGCCAGTGCGCTGGAACAGGCCCGCGCCGAAATCAGCAATGACGGCTACAGCCTCAAGCCGTGGACCATGCCGGCCTGATAGCGTCGCCTTTCGCGAGTGAGTTCGCTCTCATCAAATCCGTGGGAGCGAATTCATTCGTGAGAGCCTCGTGAAACTGAAGAAAATCTATCGCCTCCAATGACGTCTCGCGAATGAATTCGCTCCTACAGTTTGCGTGCCGAGGGAGCCAATTCATTCGCGAAGCTCTTCATCGATATGCCGATAACCGGCACCCAGCCTGTTCGCCAACGCCCGCGCACGTCCCAGCCTGATCGGCCCCTTCTCGATATCGATCAACAGACTCTCGCACTCGAAACCTGCACAGGGCGGCATCTCCTTGACCCGGCCATCGGTCAGGATCAGCACGCGCTGGTGCTCGGTGGGATAGCGCTTCTTACGCTGCTCCAGCCATGTGATCGCCTGTTCGATGGCGGCAAAGAGTGGCGTTCCACCGCCAGCGCCAAGCGCATCCAGCCAGGGCTGCAACGCCGCCGAAGCCTTGAACCCCTGATACTGCCAGCGCGGAACATTGCCGCTGGCCGTCAGCAGCGCCAGTCGTGTGCGACGGCGGTAAGCTTCGTCGAAGGCCTGGGCCAGCACGCCCTTGGCCTGACTCAAGGCCTGATGACGCAACGTCGAGGCCGAGGCATCGACAATCACCAGCAACAATTCCATGGGACGGCTGCTGCGAGGCTGACGCACCAGATCGTGACGACGTTGCGGACGTCCGCGTAATAACGTGGAGGCCCAGACGATGACTCCATCCATTCCGGAGCCTTGTGCGCCATGTCGCCCCGAACTCAGCCTGCCTGGACGGGGGCTGGCATCCGCCCCCGGCGCAGAACGAGGGCGGATGCCTAGGGCTTTTTTGGCCAGCTCGGCACTTCACGACGCTCCCCGGTCGGCACGGGACGAGCCGGTAACTCCCCCCAATTCCCCTGCCCGCTTTCAGGCCGTGGATCTTGCCGAGGGGCCTGGCCGGAAGGCGGCGTCTCAGGGCTTTGTGCCGGTGGCGTGGCGTTACGTCGCCGATGACGCAGGGCAAACTCGGCCACGGCATCGATATCCTGCGCCTCGATCTCACTCACGCCACGCCACGCTGCATGTGCACGCGCCGCACGCAGCCAGACCAGATCGGCACGCATGCCATCGACACCCGCGGCAAAGCAACGCTCGGTAATCAGGCCCAGCGCCCGATCATCCAGCTCAATCGCGGCCAGACGGGCACGGGCCTGTTCGCAGCGCTGTTTCAGAGCCACTTGCTGCGCTTGCCACTGCTGGCAGAAAGCCTGGGGATCGGCATCGAAATCCAGACGGCGGCGGATGATCTGACTGCGCTCGGCCGGCAGCGTTTGCCCGCTCAGCGCCACGTTCAAACCAAAACGATCGAGCAGTTGCGGGCGCAATTCGCCCTCTTCCGGGTTCATGGTGCCAATCAGCACGAAACGCGCCGCATGCCGATGAGAGATACCATCGCGCTCGATCTGGTTGATACCACTGGCAGCCACATCCAGAAGCAGATCGACGAGATGGTCAGGAAGCAGATTGACCTCATCCACATACAGGACGCCGCCGTCGGCCTTGGCCAGTACGCCGGGCGAGAACTGCGCACGCCCTTCGGACAATGCCGCATCCAGATCCAGCGTGCCGACCAGGCGCTCTTCAGTCGCGCCCAGTGGCAGAGTGACGAACTGACCACTGGCCAGCAGATCCGCCAGACCACGCGCCAGCGTTGACTTGGCCATACCCCGCGGCCCCTCGATCAGCACACCGCCGATGCGTGGATCGATGGCCGTCAGGCACAACGCCAGTTTCAGATCGTCGGCGCCCACCACAGCCGCCAGGGGGAAATGCGGAGTGTCGGTCATGCTTGGGTCAGGCACAGTCATCAGTTCTCTTCTATATCCAGCAACAGGTCTTCCAGCGCTTCACGATAATCGCCCGGTTCCTGCCAGAGCCCGCGCTGCTGAGCCTCAAGCATGCGTTCGGTCATGTCCCGCAGGGCATCGGGGTTGTGTTGCCGGATGAATTCGCGGGTCGACGGATCAAGCAGGTAGGCATCGGCCAGCAATGCATATTGATGATCATCGATCAATTCGGTGGTGGCGTCGAACGCGAACAGAAAGTCCACCGTCGCCGCCATTTCAAAGGCGCCCTTGTAACCATGGCGTTTGACGCCTTCGATCCATTTGGGATTGGCCGCACGGCTGCGTATGACGCGGTTCAGTTCCTCTTTGAGGGTACGAATCCGTGGCAGGTCCGGCTGGCTGTGGTCGCCATGATAGCTGGCGGTCTTCTGACCGCCGAGGCTTTCGGCAGCCGCCAGCATACCGCCCTGAAACTGGTAGTAATCGTTGGAGTCCAGCAGATCATGCTCGCGGTTGTCCTGGTTCTGAACCACCGCCTGAACCTGCGACAGTCGCTGCGCAAACTGCTGCCGGGCCGGCGTGCCTTCGTCGGCCGCACCATAGGCATAGCCGCCCCAGTTCAGATAGACCTCGGCCAGATCTTCGCGACTCTGCCACAGACGTCCGTCGATAGCGCCCTGTACACCCGCGCCATAAGCACCGGGCTTGGCACCGAAGATGCGCCAGCCTGCCTGCCGTGCCGCTTCTTCCTCGCTGAGCCCAGCGTCCTGAAAGCTGCGGCGCTCTTCACGCACACGGGCGGCCAGCGGGTTCTGGTCGTCCGGTTCGTCAAGAGCCGCCACGGCCTGCACCGCAGCATCGAACAGACGGATCAGGTTGGCGAAGGCGTCGCGGAAGAATCCGGACACCCGCAGGGTCACGTCTACACGCGGACGGTCCAGCAGGCTCAGCGGCAGAATCTCGAAGTCATCGACCCGCTGGCTGCCCGTCGCCCAGACCGGTCGCACGCCCATCAAGGCCATGGCCTGGGCGATGTCGTCGCCACCGGTGCGCATGGTTGCCGTGCCCCAGACCGACAGGCCGAGCTGACGCAAGTGATCGCCATGGTCCTGCAAATGACGCTCCAGCAGCAGGTTTGCCGACTGGAAACCGATCCGCCAGGCCGTGGTGGTCGGCAGGTTGCGAACATCCACCGTGAAGAAATTGCGGCCGGTGGGCAGCACATCCAGCCGTCCGCGACTGGGCGCGCCACTGGGGCCGGCGGGCACGAATCGCCCGCTCAGGGCATCCAGCAGGCCGCGCATTTCGCCGGGGCCGCAGGCATCGAGACGAGGCGCGACCACTTCTCGCAAATGCTCAAGGATCAGCTCCAGCTCTTTATTGGCTGGCACCTCTTCCATGACGTCGCCCCGGACAACACGCTCGATCAGGGCAAAGGCATAGAACTCCAGACGCTCCCGCGTATCGCCCGCCGTGCGCCATGGGTCGGCACTGACGGCCTGTAAAGCCGCCGGGCGCGTTCCGGTCCAGGGCTCGGACAGCTCGCAATCCAGCGGATCGAAGCCCAGCCCGAAAGCCTTGGCCAACGCCCGCAGCAGACTCGACTGTGCACCGCGCCCGTCACCTCGAGGGATACGCAACAGCGCCAGCAGCGTGTCGATCCGCAGACGCCCCTCCGGTGACTGACCGAAGACATGCAGGCCATCGCGGATCTGCGACTCCTTCAAGTCACACAGGTAAGTGTCCAGGCGCGGCAACCAGATGGCGGCATCAGCGTCGCTGTCGGTTCCTTCATCCAGAGCCAGCTCGCGATCGAGATGGGTCTCGCGCACCAGCTTGAGGATATCGCGCTGCAGTTCGATGGCCCGACGCGGGTCGAGCAACTGGGCTTCGTAGTATTCGTCCGCCAGCAGTTCAAGATTGCGCAGCGGACCATAGGTTTCGGCGCGGGTCAGCGGCGGCATCAGGTGGTCGATGATCACCGCCTGGGTACGACGTTTGGCCTGGGCACCCTCGCCCGGATCGTTGACGATGAACGGATAGATATTCGGCATCGCGCCCAGCACGGCATCGGGCCAGCAGTCCTGCGACAGGCCGACGCCCTTGCCCGGCAGCCACTCCAGGTTGCCGTGCTTGCCCACATGCAACACCGCATGCGCACCATAGGCCTTGCGCAGCCAGAAGTAGAACGCCAGATAACCGTGTGGCGGCACCAGATCCGGGTCGTGATAGACCGCGCTGGGATCGACCTGATAACCACGCGCCGGCTGGATACCGACAAAGGTCAGGCCGAAGCGGATACCGGCAATCATCATTCGCCCGCTGCGGAACATCGGGTCGCTCTGTGGCATGCCCCAACGGACATTCACCGCCTCGCGACTGAACGGCGGCAAGGCGTTGAACGCTTCCAGGTATTCATCCAGTGCCATGCTTTGCTGGCAGGGCCGCAGATCGAGGCTGTCCAGATCGTTGGTGACACCGCCCAGCAACTGATGAATCAATGCCGTGCCGCTTTCGGGCAAGGGTGCCAGCGGATACCCCTCGGCCTGCATGGCGCGCAGGATATTCAGCGCCGCCGCCGGGGTGTCCAGCCCGACTCCGTTACCGATCCGGCCATCGCGGGTCGGGTAGTTGGCCAGAATCAGGGCCACGCGCTTGTCGGCATTGGGCAGGCGCGCCAGTTCGATCCAGCGCCGGGCCAGTTGCGCGACAAAGTCCATGCGCTCGGGATGGGCGCGATAGCACACCACATCCGACTGGCTGCGCTCACTGCGCCAGGCCAGATCCTTGAAACTGACGGGCCGACTGATGATTCGCCCGTCCAGCTCCGGCAAGGCGATGTGCATTGCCAGATCCCGCGCACCAAGGCCTTGCTCGCTGGCTTGCCAGCCGGGTTCGTTATCCTGGGCGCAAATGGCCTGAATCACCGGTACATTGCGACGAAACGGACGCAAATGTGGCGCTTCCGGGCTGGACTGGGCAAACCCCGTGGTGTTGAGGATCAGTTCGGCTTCGACCTCGTCCAGCCAGTCCTCGACCTTCGTCAGGCAACCCGGCTCCTTGAGGCTGGCCAGCGCAATGGGCAAGGGATTCAAGCCTTCGGCCTGCAAGCGCTCACAGAACACATCGATGAAACCGGTGTTGGCTGCCTGCAAGTGAGAGCGATAGAACAACAGCGCCACCACCGGCTGCCCGGCGCTCCAGTCGGCCTGCCAGTCCGCGAGTTCCGCACCCGGCTTCTGCGGATGGTAGATCGCCGTACGCGGCAAGGGCGCAGGTTCTGACCATGGGTAATCGCGCTCAAGCCAGGTACTGGCCAGACAGCGATACAGGTCCAGCGCATTTTGCAGACCGCCCTGACGCAGAAACTGCCAGAGCCGGTCCCGTGCGTCGGCAGGCACCGTGCTCAGATCGCTCAGTTCAGGGTCGGGACGGTCGTCGCCGGGCACCAGAATGACCTGCACGCCACGGGCCGCCAGTTCCATCAGGCGTTCGACGCCATAACGCCAGTAGCCGATGCCGCCGTGCAGGGAAATCAGAATGACTTTGGCGTGACGTAGCACGTCATCGACATACAGATCCACCGAGGCGTGGTTCTGCACCTGCATCGGGTTGGCCAGTCGCAGGCTCGGGTAATCTTCGGGCAACTGCTGCGCGGCCTCGGCCAGCAGCGCCAGACTCGAATCGCCGCTGCAGAGAATCACCAGCTCGGCCGGGGTCTGCCCCAGGTCGGCAATGCTATCGTCGGGTACGAAACCGCCCGGCTGGGTTCTCAGCAGGTGCATGGATCAACCGGCAATCGCAGCATTGAGCTGGGCTTCCAGCGCCGCGGCATCCAGTTCCTGGCCAATCAGCACCAGATTGGTGATGCGCTCTTCATCGGCACGCCATGCACGGTCGAAATGCTTGTCGAAACGTGTGCCCACACCCTGGATCAGCAGGCGCATCGGCTTGCCGGGAATCGCAGCGAAGCCCTTGACCCGCAGAATGCCGTGCTTCACCACCAGTTGCGTCAGGGCATCGAGCAGCAGGCTTTCATCGGCTTGCGGCAGTTTGATGGAAATCGAGTCGAAAGCATCATGATCGTGGTCGTCATGATCATCATCGTCGTGATGGTCATGGTGAGTCTTGCGACCATCGATATGCAGTTCCGACTCGGCACCGACGCCCAGCAGCACATTGATCGGCAGACGGCCGTTGCTGGCTTCGATGACCTTGACCGCTGGCGGCAGTTCTTCGGCCACTTCGGCGCGCACGGCTGCAAGGCCGTCGGCATCGATCATGTCGGCCTTGTTGAGGATCACCAGATCGGCGCTGGCCAGTTGATCAGCGAACAGTTCATGCAACGGGGATTCATGGTCCAGATTCGGGTCAAGCTTGCGCTGGGCATCCACCTGATCGGGGAACGCGGCGAAAGTGCCTGCCGCGACCGCCGGGCTGTCCACAACGGTAATTACCGCATCGACGGTGCAGGCATTGCGGATTTCCGGCCACTGGAAAGCCTGAACCAGCGGCTTCGGCAGTGCCAGCCCCGAAGTTTCGATCAGAATGTGGTCCAGGTCGCCGCGACGTGCCACCAGCTCGCGCATCACCGGGAAGAACTCTTCCTGCACCGTGCAGCACAGGCAGCCGTTGGCCAGCTCATAAACCCGGCCGGTCGCCTCCTCTTCAGTGCAGCCAATGGTGCATTGCTTGAGGATTTCGCCGTCGATGCCCAACTCACCGAACTCATTGACGATCACGGCGATACGACGCCCTTCGGCGTTATCGAGCATGTGGCGCAACAGCGTGGTTTTGCCCGAGCCCAGAAAGCCGGTGACGATGGTGACGGGAAGTTTGGCCAGTGTTTTCATCGGATGCCCTTTGGCAATACGGCGGGCAAGCAGGACGAGAGCCGGGCACAAGGCACGGATCGAATCGCCACCGGATCACCCCGCCCGGTTGTAGTGAGAATTCGTGGGCCTGTGGCCCGGTTCGAGGCAGGTCTCCTGGCTCACGGCGGCGTGTCGACAGCATGGCCGACCGGCATTCATCGCGCCTTCCCGCTTGCGCAGTGGCCGTGCGATAAAGATCACCGTTTACAGTTGCGGGGGCAGCTGCGGCTTGGACCGCATTCCCGTCTTAGGCTTTGTACGAAAAGTGGCTGTGCTCGGTGATGCTGCGTTAAAAACAGGCTCGGAATGCTCATTTACAACACGTAAACTCCGCTTCCTCGCCTGTTTTTGCCTTGCCTGACCTTAGCTCGCCGACTTTTCGTACAGAGCCTAGCTTTACCTTCTTCGCGGGTAAAGAACCTCAAGTGCGCAAGGCTACGCAGTGGTCGCAGGCAGGTCAATCGTTCAGATTGACGTTCAGTGGCCGCCCATGCTCTCCTACACAACTTGTTACGGGTGCCCCTCACGGGGTGAAACGGGAAACCGGTGCGCTCAGAACCCTGAGTCAGTCCGGTGCTGCCCCCGCAACGGTAAGCGAGAGAAGGCCAGAACCACTGTGCTGCGGCATGGGAAGGTGGCCTTGAAGGTGAACTCCACGCCCCTCGCGAGCCCGGAGACCGGCCCGCTACTGACTCAATGACAAACCCGCGGTGGGCGGGCGCAGTTGAAGCCTTCTGACCGTCGTCAGCAGGCTTTTGTGCGCATGGCCATCTGCAGAAACCAGAGGGAAGCGCCATGTCGACCATCAGCAGCAGCCATTCGGCCAGCACCACGTCCACCCAGACCCAACGCCTGACCGCCGCCCTCAGCGCCGCGATCCTTGGCGCCTGCCTGGTGTATTTCGCCGGTTTCTCGCACATTGCCGCCGTTCACAACGCCGCCCACGACACACGTCACAGCGCCGCCTTCCCCTGCCATTGAGACCTGACGCCATGTTCAAGCGAATCGCCCAGACGGCAGGCTTCACCGGCCTGTTGGCGGCCCTGCTGTTGACCCTGCTGCAAAGCTTCTGGGTCGCGCCCCTGATTCTTCAGGCTGAAACCTACGAAAAGGCTCCCGCCGAACATCTACACGAGCATGCCGAAGGCACCGCCGCGCACAGTCACGACGATGAAGCCTGGGAACCGGAAGATGGCTGGCAGCGCGTACTCTCCACCACCGGTGGCAATCTGGTGGTTGCCGTCGGCTTTGCCCTGATGCTGGCCGCCCTCTACACCCTGCGTGCGCCGGGCCGCACCTCTCAAGGCGCGCTCTGGGGGCTGGCCGGTTTTGCGGTATTCGTCCTGGCCCCTACGCTGGGCCTGCCACCCGAACTGCCCGGCACGGCAGCCGCCGACCTGAACCTGCGTCAATACTGGTGGATCGGCACGGCCGCCTCCACCGCCGCGGGTCTGGCCTTGCTGGTGTTCGGCCAGAACGGGCTGCTCAAGGTGCTGGGCGCAGCCATTCTTGTCGTACCTCATCTGATCGGCGCGCCACAGCCTGCAACCCATGAGAGCCTGGCTCCCGAAGCCCTGGAGTCGCAGTTCATCCTGGCGTCGCTGCTGACCAACGCACTGTTCTGGATTGCTCTGGGCCTGATCAGCGCCTGGTTGTTCCGTCGCAACAACACCGACCTGCATGCCTGAGTCTCTGGTAGCGGGGATCGGGTGCCAGCGTGGCTGTACAGCCACGCTGTTGCTGGAGCTGATCGAGCGCAGCTTGCAGGCCCATGGCCTGGATATCAGCGCCATCACCGCCCTCGCCTCCACTGATATCAAGCAGGACGAACCGGGCTTGCTGGAGCTGGCTGAAAGGCTGTCAGTCCCGCTGATCTTTTTCAGCGCCGACCAACTGGCAGCTTACGAACCTCAGCTCACTCATCGTTCGCCCAAGGCTTTCGAGCATACGGGTTGTTACGGCGTTGCTGAAAGTGCGGCCCTGGCGCTGGCCAGCCAACCGGGCAAAGGCCCGGCCACCCTGGTGATTTCACGCCAGAAAAGCCCACAAGCGACATTTGCCTTGGCATCCGGCCCTGCTCCGGGTTGATAATCCGCCGCTCATTCACCGCGCCCGACACTGGAGAACCCATTGACCGTCTTTTTCATCGGTGCAGGTCCTGGCGACCCGGAGCTGATTACCGTTAAAGGCCAGCGACTGATCCATTCCTGCCCGGTCATTATTTATGCTGGCTCATTGGTTCCAGTGGCCGTTCTGGAAGGCAATCGGGCCGTTCAAGTGGTCAATAGTGCCGAGTTGCACCTGGAACAGATCATCGCCTTGATGAAATCTGCTCATGCACAAGGCCAGGATGTGGCCCGCGTCCACTCCGGCGACCCGAGCCTGTATGGCGCCATCGGTGAGCAGATTCGCTGCCTGCGCGAACTGGGTATTCCCTTTGAAATCATCCCCGGTGTGACTGCCACTGCCGCCTGTGCGGCGCTGCTCGGCAGCGAACTGACCCTGCCGGATATCTCCCAGAGCGTGATCCTGACTCGCTACGCCGACAAGACGTCAATGCCGGCAGGCGAAGAACTGGCGAGCCTGGCTCAGCATCGAGCCACCATGGCCATTCATCTGGGGGTCAAGAATCTGCAGAAAATCGTCGATGAGTTGATACCGCATTATGGTGCGGACTGCCCGATAGCCGTGGTTCATCGTGCCAGCTGGCCGGATCAGGATTGGGTTCAGGGGACGCTGACCGACATTGGCGAGAAGGTACAGGCGAAGGGGTTCAAGCGTACGGCGCTGATACTGGTGGGACGTGTGCTGGCCAGTGACACGTTCAGCGAGTCATCGCTGTATCGTGCGGGGCATGCGCATTTGTTCAGACCGTAGGACCGGATTTATCCGGGAAAGCATTTTTTCTGCCAGCGCAGATGCGGCGAATGTATCAGGCTCTTCCCGGATAAATCCGGTCCTACAGGTTCCGCCCTACTGCGGGCTTTTCGTGTTTGAAAAGCGAAAGAAGGCTCTTTGCCACGATGGTACAGACACCGCAGAACAACACGCTCCTCGTCAGGAAACATATCCGGATTTTGTTGTGTGGCGAGTATCGGTTCCGCCTTTACGGCGGGCCCCTTTGTTTCGGCAAAGGGGCGAAACCATTGGCTCCGGTTCGGCCCCGCCTGACGGCGGGGTTCCCTTGCTCCGGCGTTGTTACATGGGGCCGCGCCGATGGACCATTCCTGGCCTGGCGGCGCTTGCTCGGCTCCTGCCTCGCACCCCACTCCACAACACCTCCACTCGGCCTTCACCAGCGTCGCAGCCGGTGGCGTCTGGGCTTTGTGTGTTTGAAAAGCAAAGCAAATAAGAGCCAAAGAATGCTCTTTACCACGATAGTGCGGACACCGCAAAACGCGACGTTGGTGACGGCTGAGTGGAGGCGGTGATCCGGTGGGAATTCTGCAGGGATGCAGAATTAGCCGCACTGGGCCATGGATGGCCCATTGTGGCGACCGCCGGATCAGCGCCGGAGCGAAGGGACCCTGCCGTCAGGCAGGGCCGAACCCGGAGCAATGGTTTTGCCTACTTTGTCCGAAAACAAAGTAGGGCGCCGTAAAGGCGCAAGGCGGCATCAAGCCGAACGAACCATCCAAGAACAGGTACGTTTCTCTACTGTGGGCATATCCGGATTTTGTTGTGTGGCGAGTATCGGTTCCGCCTTTACGGCGGCCCCCTTTTGTTTCGGCAAAAGGGGGGAAAACCATTCGCTCCGGTTCGGCCCCGCCTTGGGGCGGGGTTCCCTCGTTTCCGGCGTTGTTCCATGGGGCCGCGCCGATGGGCCATCCCTGGCCTGGCGGCGCTTGCTCGGCTCCTGCCTCGCACCCCACTCCACAACACCTGCACTCGGCCTTCACCCACGTCGCAATCGGTGGTGTCTGGGCTTTCTGTGTTCAAAAAGCAAAAGCAAAGAAAAGCTAAAAAGCTCTTTGCCGCGATGGCGTGAACACCGCCAAACGCGACGCTGGTGACGGCTGAGTGGAGGCGGTGATCCGGTGGGAATTCTGCAGGGATGCAGAATTAGCCGCACTGGGCCATGGATGGCCCATTGTGGCGACCGCCGGATCAGCGCCGGAGCGAAGGGACCCTGCCGTCAGGCAGGGCCGAACCCGGAGCAATGGTTTTGCCTACTTTGTCCGAAAACAAAGTAGGGCGCCGTAAAGACGCAAGGCGGCATCAAGCCGAACAGACGATTCGCGGATAAATCTGCTCCCACACAATCCGCTCCTACAGAAACAACTTAGTAGTAGGCGTTTTCTTTCTGGGTATGGTCAGTCACATCGCGCACGCCAGACAGCTCAGGAATACGCTCCAGCAAGGTACGCTCGATACCTTCCTTCAGGGTGACATCCGCCTGACCGCAACCCTGGCAACCACCGCCAAACTGCAACACGGCGATATTCTGGTCGTCTTCCTCGACCACATCGATCAGCGTGACCTGACCACCGTGGCTGGCAAGCCCAGGGTTGATCTCGGTTTGCAGGTAGTAGTTGATACGCTCGTTGATCGGGCTGTCGGCATTGACCATCGGCACCTTGGCGTTAGGGGCCTTGATGGTCAACTGGCCACCCATGCGATCCGTGGCGTAGTCGACAACGGCATCGTCCAGAAAGGCTTCGCTGAAGCCGTCGATCCAGGCGGTGAAGCTCTTGAGGCCGATGGCCTTGTCTTCAGGTTTTTCTTCGCCCGGCTTGCAATAGGCAATGCAGGTTTCAGCGTACTGGGTGCCAGGCTGGGTGATAAACACGCGGATGCCTATGCCCGGGGTATTCTGCTTTTCCAGCAGATCGGCCAGATAATCGTGGGCAGCATCGGTAATAGTAATAGCGGTCATGTACGTTCCTCGCAGACTTGTCGGCAGTTTACGCCAATCGGGTGCGCCATACAAAGTCCCAGTATTTTTGTCAGGAAAGAACCACCGATGGCCGTTCCGCCTGCCGAGCCTCCAGGCTGCGCCTCATTCGACGGTACAGCCCCTTCTCGATCCACTCATAACTGCCCCACGCCCCTATGGCGATGATGGGGACGCAGAACGCAAATACCAGATACGGACTCAAGGCAAAACGCTGCGCCATGAGCAAACCGCCATACAGCACCAGCACATGCAGCAGGTACACCGAGTAGGAACAGTCACCCAGCGTCTTGAGCAATCGACTATTGCGCATGTATGGCTCAAGCGAGATGGCGCACAACACGATCAGGGCGCTTGGCAGTCCCCAGTTCAGCAGGCGCTGATCGTTGCCCAGGTGATGAATCGCAAGCAATGCCGCCACGATCCCCGCCACGGGTAGCCATAGCCCTTCCTTGATCAGGCCCCGGCGATAAAGCATGCCAATGCCGATCCCCAACAGGAATTCATAGACGATATCGTTGCCGTAGAACCGGCTGATCAACCCGCTGCGGGCCAGGATCTCGGTCACGACAAACAGGGCAGCAGCAATAATCAATGGCCGGTGGCGCTGCTCGAACAGAAAGACCATGGAAAACAGCACGTAGAACAGCATCTCGTAATTCAGTGTCCAGCCAACGTTCAACGTGGGATACAGGCCATAACCGCCGGGGTTTTCCGAAGGGATGAAGAACAGCGACAGCAGGAAGTTCTGCCAGCCGATGACCTGATGCGGCAGCCAGGGTGCCGCTACCAGCAGCAATAGCCCCATGGCGGCGGTATACAGCCAGTACGCCGGAACGATGCGGATCAGGCGGTGCAGGATGAAACGCCCGGCAGGCATGTCGCTGTTGTGGGTCGAGAGGAAAATCACCAGCCCGCTGATGACAAAAAAGATATCGACGCCCACCGCACCCTTGGAAACAAAGAATTCGCCAACCGGACCGCTGGCCTTGAAATCGAAAAAAATCTGCATGAAGTGATGACACACCACGACCCATGCGGCAAATGCCCGCAAAGCCTGAACCGAAATCAACATCCACGAACCTCTTGTCACCCGCCTTCAACCAACGTCCGGTCCCGAAGCGGGCCAGACACGCATGAGGTCGGACAGTGGGATGACCAAAAAGATCGGAGAAA
Organism: Pseudomonas sp. NPDC089734; assembly: GCF_044748865.1. Classification (NCBI taxonomy): domain Bacteria; kingdom Pseudomonadati; phylum Pseudomonadota; class Gammaproteobacteria; order Pseudomonadales; family Pseudomonadaceae; genus Pseudomonas; species Pseudomonas sp. NPDC089734. Next base: position 130,094 of record NZ_JBIVGV010000006.1, read on the forward strand.
CTTCGTTTCGTTCAGGAAACAGTAGTGGCTGCAGGCCACGTCGTACGTGGCCTGCAACGTGATCTACAGGTTTTCGTAGCGGTTCATGTCCAGCACACCGGCTTCTCTCGGCTCGGTTTCCTGGATGTAGCGATTGAGGTCATGGAACCAGGTCCAGAACATCGGATGGGTGCGACGCACACCCCAACGCTGGACGATCCGTTCAAAGCTGGCCGGGTCACGCGCCTGCTGCATGGACTCGACAAACGCTGGCACTTCGCTGGCCGCGATATTGAACATGAAGTTCGGATAGCTGCTCAGCACACCGGGATAAATGGTCAGGGTGTCCAGCCCCGGCTGATAGCGATAGGACTCGCCCAGCAGGAATGCCACGTTGCTGTGGGCCCGGTTGCGCAACATGCTGTAGACCATGCGCTTGCCGGTAGCGTCTTCGATACGCAACATCGTCGCTTCGGACAACTGGTCAATGACCTTGAGGCCTGCGGCGGGTCTCGACACCAGACGACTGAGAGCCTGTTCGGCCTGAGCGAAGCCCGGGCTGATACCAGCGCGCGAACAGTAAGCGCCCTGACAGCGATTGATCGGATCAGGCGCAGCATTGAGCGTGCCGGCACGCTGGATCAGCTTCTGCGCGAAATCCTGACGGGGGCGATGTTCGTCGAGCTTCAGACCGCTGGGCGTATCGTCATCGATATGCTGGTAATCCAGCCACATCTTGACCTTGCCAGAGTTCTGATACAGGTCGTCGAGCATTTTCTCGCGCTTGTCGGCGGGCATCAGACGCAGGAAGTTGATCTCGGCACCGTTGCGGATCAGGTCGAAATACAGCCGGGTCTGGGCCTGATGGGAAATATTGCCGTAGACATCGAAGTTCACCGCCAACTGGTAATAGGTACGCTCCAGCAACGGGAAATCGAACAGCCACAGTGAATGCGGCACATCACCGATCAACCCCTTGTTCACCGAGGCGCTGTCAAAGTGCCGGAACACGGTCAGCAGGGAGTTATCGTTGCCGGACCAGAGCGTGGACCAGCTTGGCGGCGTCATGCTGGCATAGCTGTCGCGGCGCAGGTTTTCATAGGCATTGCGACGGTCCCGGTAGGACAGCCACAGGCTCAGGATGCTACCGACTTCATCGTTCTGCCCCGGCATGGCCAGCAGTGGCGTTGCACGTCCACGGTACTGGGCATCGACGATGTAACGATCATGACCCGGCTCCTGGAACAGTACCCAGAAATGATCGCGAATCACGTCGGTCGCAATCTGGCCACGGCACACCGGGCCACGAATGAAGGTGCGCACGAAGTATTCGGCGTTATCGAGCATGAACTGATAGCGCGCCTGCGCCGGAATGGCCTCGAAGGTCAGGAACGGGTTGGCACGATGCCCTGGCCCGTAACCGGGCAACGAATCGACGTGCCAGTTGGCGGTATAGAACAGCTCCTTGACCCGTTGCAGCTTCTGTGGGCCCAGCGCGTAGGTGATATGAGTCTTGTGGACGATCACGCCCTGCACCGGTATCAACCGGTAATAGAAGTCATTGCCCGGATCGTCATTGGGACGACGGGTAGCGATCAGGTCGACCGGTTTGCCGCTTGGCGTACGGGATCGCACCCACTGGAAGAAATGCCCGGTATCGCCGCCTTCAAAATAGACGTGCGCCAGAAACAGGTGCTCGTACAGCCAGCGCCCCACCAGAGTTTCCTTGGCACCGGAACGGTTGAGCAAGGCTTCCCACTCGGCAATCTGTGCCGCTTCGGCGACAGTGGGCATGACGGGCTGTTGTTCCACCGGAGCACCGGCCGACAGCCAGCGCTGCAAGGTCTGATACTCGGCGTCGGTCAGCCCTGTCACCGCCAGAGGCATGCCCCCGGTGGGATGCGCCTTGGCGTAGGCATTGAACTCTCCCGGCAGCGGACACAGGTTTTCCCGGTTCAGGCCCAGCACGATATCGTCGGGGATCTTGCTGTTGGGCGGTAATGGCGCACTGCGCCCCAGTTCCAGCATGCGTGCCATCAAGGCCGCCTGGCTGCCCTGGGCATCGAGCACCGAATAGAAATCCTTGCGCCGCCAGGCCTCGGTGCCACTGGCATCGTAGAACAGCCGCGTAGGGGCCATTGCCGTGCTGCGCTCCCCCTGATAGACCGGGATCTTGTTGGCCCCGCGACTCACCCCTTCTCCACTGCCCAGATTCAACTGACAGGGTGCATCGTTGCAGGCATGGCAGGCCACGCACTTCTGGGTCAGGATCGGCTGGATATCCCGCACGTAGGAAATATTGGGCTGAGGGGGCGACGCGACGCCCTGTGCCTGGACAGCGCAGCACCATAACAGCAGAACGAGGCTTAGCAATGAGCGGTGCGGCATATCCTGGGCCTTGAAATGAAAAACGCGCAATTCTACAGCGGATAACGGGCACCAACATGAGCTATTTTCATGAAGGAACCCCATCAACACCAAAAGCGCTCCGGTTTGATATGATTCCGGCCTTTCTGTATCGGCTTTTCAAGGTAGCCCCATGTCTGACCGCAGCGCCCGCCAGCAAGCTTTTCTCGACGCACTGAAACAGAGGATCCTGATCCTCGATGGCGGCATGGGGACCATGATCCAGAGCTATCGGCTCGAAGAAGAAGACTATCGTGGCAAACGCTTCGCCGACTGGCCAAGCGATGTCAAGGGCAACAACGACCTGCTGGTGCTCACCCGCCCGGATGTCATCGGTGCCATCGAGAAAGCGTATCTGGACGCAGGTGCCGACATTCTCGAAACCAACACCTTCAACGCCACCCAGGTTTCCCAGGCCGATTACGGCATGGAATCGCTGGTCTACGAACTGAACGTAGAAGGCGCGCGTCTGGCCCGCAAGGTCGCCGATGCAAAAACCCTCGAAACCCCGGACAAGCCACGCTTCGTCGCCGGCGTTCTGGGCCCGACCAGCCGCACCTGTTCCCTGTCGCCTGACGTGAACAACCCCGGCTACCGCAACGTGACCTTCGATGAGCTGGTGGAAAACTACACCGAAGCCACCCGCGGCCTGATCGAGGGCGGTGCCGACCTGATCCTGATCGAAACCATCTTCGACACCCTCAATGCCAAGGCCGCGATCTTCGCCGTGCAAGGGGTATTCGAGGAAATCGGCTTCGAACTGCCGATCATGATTTCCGGCACCATCACCGACGCCTCTGGCCGGACCCTGTCGGGCCAGACCACCGAAGCGTTCTGGAACTCGATCAGCCACGCCAAGCCGATTTCCGTGGGTCTGAACTGCGCCCTGGGTGCCAGCGAGTTGCGCCCCTACCTGCAGGAGTTGGCCACCAAGGCCAACACCCATGTTTCCGCACACCCGAACGCCGGCCTGCCCAACGCCTTCGGTGAATACGACGAACTGCCCAGCCAGACGGCAAAGATCATCGAAGAGTTCGCCCAGAGCGGCTTCCTGAACATCGTCGGCGGCTGCTGCGGCACCACCCCAGCCCACATCAAGGCCATTGCCGAAGCGGTGGCCGGTTACGCCCCGCGCCAGATCCCCGACATTCCGCGCGCCTGCCGCCTGTCGGGCCTGGAACCGTTCACCATCGATCGCCAGTCGCTGTTCGTCAACGTCGGTGAGCGCACCAACATCACCGGTTCTGCCCGTTTCGCCCGCCTGATCCGTGAAGACAACTACACCGAAGCCCTGGAAGTCGCCCTGCAACAGGTCGAAGCCGGTGCCCAGGTGATCGACATCAACATGGACGAAGGGATGCTGGACTCGAAGAAGGCCATGGTGACCTTCCTCAACCTGATCGCAGGCGAGCCGGACATCTCTCGCGTGCCGATCATGATCGACTCCTCCAAGTGGGACGTGATCGAAGCCGGCCTCAAGTGCATCCAGGGCAAGGGCATCGTCAACTCCATCAGCATGAAGGAAGGCGTCGAGCAGTTCATCCATCACGCCAGGCTGTGCAAACGCTATGGCGCGGCCGTGGTGGTGATGGCCTTCGACGAAGTGGGCCAGGCCGATACCGAAGCGCGCAAGAAGGAAATCTGCAAACGCTCCTACGACATTCTGGTCAATGAGGTCGACTTCCCGCCGGAAGACATCATCTTCGACCCGAACATCTTTGCCGTCGCCACCGGCATTGAAGAACACAACAACTACGCGGTGGACTTCATCAATGCCTGCGCCTACATCCGTGACGAGCTGCCTTACGCGCTGAGTTCCGGCGGCGTCTCCAACGTGTCGTTCTCGTTCCGTGGCAACAACCCGGTGCGCGAAGCCATTCACTCGGTGTTCCTGCTGCATGCGATCCGCAACGGCCTGAGCATGGGTATCGTCAACGCCGGTCAGCTGGAGATCTACGACCAGATCCCGGTCGAGCTGCGTGAGCGGGTCGAGGATGTGGTCCTCAACCGCACCCCCGAGGGTACCGACGCCCTGCTGGCCATTGCCGACAGCTTCAAGGGCGATGGCAGCGTCAAGGAAGCCGAAACCGAAGAGTGGCGCAGCTGGCCGGTGAATCAGCGCCTTGAGCATGCGCTGGTCAAGGGCATCACGACCCATATCGTCGAAGACACCGAAGAATCCCGCCTGTCGTTCTCACGCCCGATCGAAGTGATCGAAGGCCCGCTGATGTCCGGCATGAACGTGGTCGGCGACCTGTTCGGCTCGGGGAAAATGTTCCTGCCGCAGGTGGTGAAATCCGCTCGCGTGATGAAACAGGCCGTGGCGCACCTGATCCCGTTCATCGAGCTGGAAAAAGGCGACAAGCCCGAGGCCAAGGGCAAGATCCTGATGGCCACGGTCAAGGGCGACGTCCACGACATCGGCAAGAACATCGTCGGCGTGGTACTGGGCTGCAACGGTTATGACATCGTTGACCTGGGCGTCATGGTGCCGGCCGAGAAGATTCTTCAGGTGGCCCGCGACGAGAAGTGCGACATCATAGGCCTGTCCGGCCTGATCACGCCGTCCCTGGACGAGATGGTCCATGTGGCCCGTGAGATGCAGCGCCAGGATTTCCATCTGCCTCTGATGATCGGCGGTGCGACGACCTCCAAGGCACACACCGCCGTCAAGATCGAGCCCAAGTACAGTAACGACGCAGTCGTCTATGTCACCGACGCCTCCCGTGCCGTGGGTGTGGCCACGCAGTTACTGTCCAAGGACCTGAAAGCAGGCTTCATCGAGAAGACCCGTCTCGAATACGTCGAAGTGCGTGAGCGCACCTCGGCCCGCAGCGCCCGCACCGAACGCCTCAGCTATGGTGCAGCGGTGGCGAAAAAGCCGCAGTTCGACTGGAGCAGCTACGAGCCGGTCAAACCGACCTTTACCGGGACTCATATCCTGGAAGACATCGACCTGGACGTACTGGCCGAGTACATCGACTGGACGCCGTTCTTCATTTCCTGGGATCTGGCCGGCAAATACCCGCGCATCCTGACCGACGAAGTGGTTGGCGAAGCGGCAACCACACTGTTTGCCGACGCCCAGGCCATGCTGCGCAAGCTGATCGACGAAAAGCTGATCAGCGCCCGTGCGGTGTTTGGCTTCTGGCCAGCCAATCAGGTCAACGACGACGATCTGGAAGTCTACGGTGACGACGGCAAGCCTCTGGCGAAGCTGCATCACCTGCGTCAGCAGATCATCAAGACCGACGGCAAGCCGAACTTCTCCCTGGCCGACTTCGTGGCGCCCAAGGACAGTGGCGTGACCGACTATGTGGGCGGCTTCATCACCACCGCCGGCATCGGTGCCGAAGAAGTGGCCAAGGCCTACCAGGACAAGGGCGACGACTACAACTCGATCATGGTCAAGGCTCTGGCCGACCGTCTGGCCGAAGCCTGCGCCGAGTGGCTGCACCAGCAGGTGCGCAAGGAGTATTGGGGTTACGCCAAGGACGAGCACCTGGACAACGAGGCGCTTATCAAGGAGCAATACGTGGGCATCCGCCCTGCTCCAGGCTACCCGGCCTGCCCGGACCACACGGAGAAGAGCACCCTCTTCGCCCTGCTCGATCCGCTGCCCGAAGGCACACCGGCCCACACGCCGGGCAAGAGCGGCGTGTTCCTGACCGAACACTACGCGATGTTTCCGGCAGCTGCTGTCAGTGGCTGGTACTTCGCCCATCCACAGGCGCAATACTTCGCCGTGGGCAAGGTCGACAAGGATCAGGTCGAAAGCTACACCGCTCGCAAGGGTCAGGACCTGAGTGTCACCGAGCGCTGGCTCGCACCAAACCTGGGTTACGACGAGTAATCCCCACGCAAAACTGTAGGAGCGAATTCATTCGCGAGAGGCCCGTGAAGCTGAAGGAAATCTATCGCCTTCAATCGGTTCTCGCGAATGAATTCGCTCCTACACGCTTTACTTCGTGGCAGGCGGAACCTGCGGCAACATGTTCTTCAGGGCGAACGGCGAGTCATCATCGCTCGACGCCCTCTTGAACGCCTGCATATCGAGGTGATAATTCTCGACTTTCGCCGCCTCCAGAAAACGCCTGGTATCCGCCGGCTCGACCAGCTGTAACACCCGCACGCTGCGCTCACCGATTCCGGCGCGAGTCCGGACGTCGGCCGTGTCGTAGTCATGCAGCAGAAGCATGGCCCAGCCTCCGATGGTGAAATGCCCGGTCGCCACTGCGCTCAAGCGACCATTCAACTGCGCCTGAAGCGAAAGAGTCGTGCCATTGATGGCGCTGAAGAAAACATCCTTGCCCGGCTCACCGCCCTGTTCGCGCAATGCGTCCATGGCCCCAAAAGCCATCTGCTCGTTCGCGGCCCAGATCAACCGGATATTCGGATAACGCTTGAGCAGCACCCTGGCCTGCTCCTGCGCCCGGTCCCGACGCCAGCCGCCCAATACGATCTGACGCAGGTGAATGTGCGGATATTCGGCCAGCGCCCGCCGCATTCCCTGCTCGCGCGCCAATGAAACGGGGGTGGAGTTCGTACCGGAAAAGGCCAGCATCTCGACAGGCTGACCATCGGCCCGCTCGGGATAAAGGCTTATCAGGCGCTTGGCCGTCAGGTAACCGCCCTCTTCGTCATTGCCCACCAGACTGCCGATGAAATCCGGGTATCGAACCGACATGTCGCCCAGTATCCGCCGCTGATCCCCCGTCAGCGTATTGTTGACGGCCAGCAGCTTGACCCCGCTCCCCACGGACAAACGCAGGATCTCGGGCGCTACATTCAATTCATTGGAGAACACCAGATAATCGGGGCGCGCCCTGGGCCCCTGAAGCGTTTCTCGCGCCATATCCAGCAGCTTTCGGGTGTCACGATCGGTGTACAACACCTTGAGTGACATGCCGGTGGCTCCGGCCGCCGACTGCATGACCCGCTCATAGCTTTGCCAGTAGCCATCGGAAGCAAAGCCAGGGCTGAGAAAGACAACGGAAGCGGCCAGGAGCGAGCCACTCCATAAACCGCCGAAAACGGTCAGGCAGAAGAAGACAAAACCATTCATATGCATTGAGCCTTGAACAAAACTGCTCTCGATATGAATGGCTATCGGCTGCCCTCCCCAAATACTGGAGAGCAGGACCTTCAAACCTGGCTACAGGACTATTGCCCACTGACCCAGAAGACAGCGGCTCCTACCGCCAGAAGAATGAGAAAGAAAATGGCCCAGGCATCCACATGGCTATCGGTTCGGGTGGTTTTCGGGTGTTTGCTCATCGCATCGCCTCTTGTCGGTTTTATAGGTGATTGCATATGAAAAGACAGGTCGCGCCCCTCATCGGACAACGATCAGCAGTCAGTAAAGTCCACACTTGACCACACATCAAGCAGGGATTTGCTCAAAGGCCGACTTGCTTATCGCTTTTAACGATTTGCATATATATAAACATCACTTTTACCGATATCCGCAAACTGGTATCTTCGCCACCGCTCCGCCGGGAGTGCGCGGCCGTGCGCGCAGAATTGTCTAGATGACGCAAGGCTTCGTCGCGAACTAGTGACGCGATCACTGACGCAGCAACCCTTGCTTCATTACGAAGCCTGAGAACAGGACCTATATGTACGTATACGACGAGTACGATCAGCGGATCATCGAGGACCGCGTCAAGCAGTTCCGTGACCAGACCCGACGCTACCTGGCGGGTGAACTGAGCGAAGAAGAATTCCGCCCTCTGCGCCTGCAGAACGGCCTTTATGTCCAGCGTTTCGCACCGATGCTGCGCGTTGCCGTTCCTTACGGCCAACTGACGTCGCGCCAGATGCGCATGATGGCCAAGATCGCCCGCGACTTCGACAAGGGCTACGCCCACATCAGCACGCGCCAGAACGTGCAGTTCAACTGGCCTGCACTGGAAGACGTGCCGGATATCCTTGCCGAACTGGCCACCGTGCAGATGCACGCCATCCAGACCAGCGGCAACTGCCTGCGCAACGTCACCACCGACCAGTTCGCCGGTGTGGCCGCCGACGAAGTCGTCGACCCGCGCCCATGGTGTGAAATCGTGCGTCAGTGGACTACGTTCCACCCGGAATTCGCCTACTTGCCGCGCAAGTTCAAGATCGCCATCAACGGTTCGACCAGTGACCGCGCTGCCATCGAAGTGCACGACATCGGCCTGGAGCCGGTGCGTAACGCTGCCGGCGAGCTGGGCTTCCGCGTACTGGTCGGCGGCGGCCTGGGCCGTACGCCGGTCGTGGGCTCCTTCATCAACGAGTTCCTGCCCTGGCAGGACCTGTTGAGCTACCTGGACGCGATCCTGCGGGTCTACAACCGCTACGGTCGTCGTGACAACAAGTACAAGGCCCGGATCAAGATTCTGGTCAAGGCCCTGACACCTGAAGTCTTCGCCGAGAAGGTCGAAGCGGAAATGGCTCACCTGCGCGGTGGCCAGACCACGCTGACCGAAGCTGAAGTCCAGCGCGTCTCGAAACACTTCGTCGATCCGGACTACAAGGCCCTCAGCGATCAGCACGCCGAGCTGGCTGCCCTGGATGCACAGCACCCTGGTTTCGCCCGCTGGCGTACCCGCAATGTCCTGGCCCATAAGAAGCCTGGCTACATTGCCGTGACCCTGTCGCTCAAGCCAACCGGCGTGGCCCCTGGCGACCTGACCGACAAGCAGCTGGACGCCGTTGCCGATCTGGCCGACCGTTACAGCTTCGGCCAGTTGCGCACCTCCCACGAGCAGAACATCATCCTGGCCGACGTCGAGCAGTCGCAGTTGTTCACCCTCTGGAGCGAGCTGCGCGAAAACGGCTTCGCCACCCCGAACATCGGCCTGCTGACCGATATCATCTGCTGCCCTGGCGGTGATTTCTGCTCCCTGGCCAACGCCAAGTCGATCCCGATTGCCGAGTCGATCCAGCGTCGCTTCGACGACCTGGACTACCTGTTCGACATTGGCGAGCTGGACCTGAACATTTCCGGCTGCATGAACGCATGCGGTCACCACCACGTTGGCCATATCGGCATTCTGGGCGTGGACAAGAAAGGCGAAGAGTTCTATCAGGTTTCACTCGGCGGCAGCGCCAGCCGTGATGCAAGCCTGGGCAAGATCCTCGGCCCGTCCTTCGCCCAGGAGGCAATGCCGGACGTGATCGAGAAACTGATCGACGTCTACGTTGAAAAACGTACCGAAGACGAGCGTTTCATCGACACCTACCAGCGTATCGGCATTGACCCTTTCAAGGAGCGCGTCTATGCAGCGAATCATTAAGAACAACGAAGTCATCGACGAAACCTGGCACCTGCTGCCCAAGGACACGACCTTCGACAGCCTGTCCAACTGCGACGACCTGATCGTTCCTCTCGCGCTGTGGCGCGAGCATGGTCATGCACTCAAGGCCCGCGACGGCGGCCTGGGCGTATGGCTGGACAGCGATGAAGAAGCCGAAGAGATCGGTGCCGATGTCGAGCACTTCCAGGTCATCGCCCTGAACTTCCCGGCCTTCACCGACGGTCGAAGCTATTCCAACGCACGCCTGTTGCGTGATCGCTATGGCTACAAGGGCGAACTGCGGGCGATTGGCGACGTGCTGCGCGACCAGTTGTTCTACCTGCGCCGTTGCGGCTTCGATGCGTTCGCCGTCCGTGCCGACAAGGATCCCTACGATGCCCTTGAAGGCCTCAAGGACTTCTCGGTGACGTACCAGGCGGCAACCGACGAGCCTTTGCCGCTGTTCCGTCGTCGCTGATACAGCCAACGGTCTGAAACGAAAAAGCCCGGCCCTCTTCTGAGGGCCGGGCTTTTTCATGCCTGCATGAGTCAAAGCGTATTTCTGTGGAAGCGGATCGAGTGGCGCATTATTTCCGACAGCACAGATGCCGTGAATGTACGAGCCTCTTCCCGGATAAATCCGGTCCTACACCCTCACGAAATATCACCAGAACCGTTGCTGAGTCAGGCGATTCCACCAGCCCGTGACCAGACGGTCCACCGAGGACTCTGCCGCCAGCCCGACACGCTCCTGCAAGCTCTTGCGCTGGGCATAGTGCAGGTGAAACACCTCGGCATCCCTGGCACGTTCGGCCAGGTACTGGTCACTGGTCTTGAGCTCGTCGATCAGTTGCTTCTCGAGGGCCGCCATGCCCAGCCAGACCTCACCGGTTGCCACTTCATCGATGGACAATTGCGGGCGATAGGTGGCGACGAAACCTTTGAACAGGTCATGGGTGATGTCCAGATCCTGCTGGAATTTTTCACGACCCTTTTCGGTGTTTTCGCCAAATACGGTCAAGGTGCGCTTGTATTCGCCAGCGGTCAGCACTTCAAAGTCGATATCGTGCTTTTTCAGCAGGCGGTTGACGTTGGGCAACTGGGCCACGACGCCGATGGACCCCAGAATCGCAAACGGGGCGCTGATGATCTTGTTACCGATGCAAGCCATCATGTAGCCGCCGCTGGCCGCCACCTTGTCGATGCATACGGTCAGCGGGATGCCCGCCTCACGGATACGCGCCAGTTGCGATGAGGCCAGGCCATAGCTGTGAACCATGCCGCCGCCGCTTTCCAGACGCAGCACCACTTCGTCCTTGTCGGTGGCCAGGGTCAGCAGCGCGGTGATTTCATGGCGCATGCTTTCAGTGGCCGAGGCCTTGATGTCACCATTGAAATCCAGCACGTAGACCCGTGACTTCGGCTCGGGCTCGGCCTGCTTCTTTTCTTTCTTCAGGGCCTTGCCCTGCTCCTTGCGCAAGGCTTTCAGGCGAACCTTGTCCAGCAGCGACTGCTCCAGATGCTCGCGCAAACCTTTATAGAAGTCATTGAGTTTGGTGACCTGCAATTGCCCGGCGGTCCTGCGACGACCTTTTCCACGTACGGATGCGATGGCGACCAGTACGATGACAATGGCGACGACCAACGTGACCGTCTTGGCCAGAAAACTTGCGTAATCGGCAACGAAATCCACAGATACTCCTCACTTGCGTTGCGCCCTTTCCAGTCAAGGGCCGCGATGGCCCAAGCATACCGAGGCGCCTGCCCGATCACCAGCACACGGCTTGATGAGACTGTGTTGCAAAGCATTAAAACGCCAATTTCAAACGCCCGTATGTTTTTTCGTTGACAGGTCCCGGCCATCCCTCATAACCTCGCCAGACCTTCAACGTACCGAGACGACACGGACGTGGGCAGCATTTACCTGATACGACATGGCCAGGCTTCATTCGGTGCAGACGATTACGACGTCCTGTCGCCTGTCGGCATTCGTCAGGCTCAGGTACTCGGCAATCATCTGGCGCAACTGGGGCTGAGCTTCGATCGCTGCCTGTCGGGCAACCTGAAACGTCAGAAAGACACTGCACACACCGCTCTCGCACAACTGGCCGAAGCCGGCCTTGAGCCCCCAGCCCTGGAAATCGACAGCGCCTTCAATGAATTCGATGCCGAAGGTGTCGTTCGTGCGCTGATACCGGCCATGCTGCCCGAAGAGCCCGAGGCGCTGAATATCCTGCGTAACATTGGCCACAACCCAGCCGAGTTCCAGCGCCTGTTCGCGCTGATCATCAGCCGCTGGCTCGGTGGCGAACACGACATGCCGGGCATGCAAAGCTGGCTGGCGTTCGTCGCAGATGTACAGGCAGGTCTGAACCGAATCATCGAGGCAGCAGGCAAGCATGAACGCATCGCCGTGTTCACCTCCGGCGGCACCATCACCGCCTTGCTGCACCTTGTTACCGGAGTGCCTGCACATCAGGCCTTCGAGCTTAACTGGCATATCACCAATACCTCGCTGCACCAGCTTGAATTCAGTGGCAGCAAGGTGACCCTGGCTTCCTTCAACAGTTACACCCACCTGCAACTGCTGAAGGCGCCGGAGCTCATCACTTATCGCTGAGCCCGGCACACCGCGCCCCGACCGGCGCCAGAACCAACCACAAAAGGATAAAACCATGACCTCAGTAGCCGACGCCGTCCAAACCATGAAAGCCAAGTTCAACCCAAGCGCCGCTTCGGGCCTGGATCTGGTTTTCGGTTTCAACATCACTGACGAAGACAAGCACTACGCCCTGATCGTCAAGGACAGCACCTGCGAACTGCAGGAAGGCGAAAACCCTGACGCCAACGTGACCCTGGTCATGGACAGCGAAACCCTCAAAGGCATCGTCAGCGGCGAGACCGATGGCATGCAGGCATTCATGGGCGGCAAGCTGCGCGCAGAAGGCGACATGATGCTGGCCATGAAACTGAGCGAGCTGTTCCCGGTTTAAACCGACGAGAGCACGTCAGCGCCGCACATGAAAAACCGAAGCTTCAGGGCTTCGGTTTTTTTTCGCCTGCAATCAAACCGGCTGATCGAATGGCAACACGCTAGCCTATAAGGCGGCCGCAGGGTTGTTCAGGAACACCTTGCTCATTAGATTGGCCAATGATGCTGGCAGACCATAATAAGCAGAAGGGACCCGCATGACACTCACCGACCAGTCCACTGATGTCCGCCCCGGTGAAGAGCTGGACGCACGCCTTATCGATCCCTGCCTGAAAAGCCATATACCCGGCTTGAGCGGCCTGCCCGTGATCAGCCAGTTTCCGGGCGGAGCCTCGAATCTCACCTACCTGATACGGTATCCCGAACAGGAATTTGTCCTGCGCCGCCCCCCCTTCGGGCACAAGGCCAGGTCGGCCCACGACATGGGCCGCGAGTACCGCATTCTCAATGGCCTCAAGGATGCGTTCCCCTACTGCCCCAAAGCCTATCTGCACTGCACCGATGACACCCTGATCGGCTCCGATTTCTATGTCATGGAACGGGTCAAGGGCATCATCCTGCGCTCGGACCTGCCTCCAGCATTGAACCTGAATGCCGGGCAGACTGAAGCATTGTGCAAAAGCTTCATCGACAAGCAGGTGGAACTGCATCAAGTCGACTACCAAGCCTGCGGTCTGGCCGATCTGGGCAAACCTCAGGGCTATGTCGAGCGGCAGATTCTGGGCTGGAGTGATCGCTATGAAAAAGCCATGACGCCCGATGCTCCGGCCTGGGAAAGGGTCAAGCACTGGCTGGCGGAAAAGAGGCCTGCCGATCACCCGAAACCCGCCATCGTCCACAACGATTACCGCTTCGATAACGTGATTCTCGATCCGCAGAATCCCATGCGCATCATCGGTGTGCTGGATTGGGAGATGACCACACTCGGCGACCCGCTGATGGACCTGGGTAACACCCTGGCCTACTGGATACAGGCTGACGACCCTGCCCCGGTCCAGTTGATGCGCCGCCAGCCCAGCAATGCCCCCGGCATGCTGACCCGTCAGCAGTTCGTCGACTACTACGCCGAACGTTCAGGCATCCGTATCGATAACTTCGATTTCTATTACACCTACGGCCTGTTTCGTCTCGCTGGCATCGTGCAACAGATCTACTACCGGTTCTTTCATGGCCAGACTCAGGACAAGCGCTTCGCGTCGTTCATTCACATGAACGCGCTACTGGAGCGCATGAGTCTGCAAGTGATCGATAACTCCAGCCTTTGAGTGCAGTGACCCAAGGAAACCACCATGTCCAGAACCCAGTTATTCGATCTTGACGGCAAGATTGCCTTTGTCTCCGGGGCCAGCCGTGGCATCGGAGAAGCCATTGCCCGGCTGCTGGCCCGACAAGGTGCCCATGTCATTGTTTCCAGCCGCAAGCTTGACGGGTGCCAGCAGGTCGCCGAAGCCATTATCGCCGAAGGCGGCAAGGCGACAGCGATGGCGTGCCATATCGGCGAGATGGAGCAGATACAGAGCACCTTCGCGCAGATCCGCCAACAGTTCGGCCGCCTGGACATTCTGGTCAATAACGCGGCCACCAACCCACAGTTCTGCAATGTGCTGGACACCGACCCCGGTGCCTTTCAGAAGACGGTGGACGTGAACATTCGCGGTTATTTCTTCATGTCGGTGGAGGCCGGCAAGCTGATGCGCGACAACGGTGGCGGCAGCATCATCAACGTGGCTTCGATCAATGGCGTGTCACCGGGCGAATTCCAGGGCATCTATTCGGTGACCAAGGCAGCGGTCATCAACATGACCAAAGTCTTCGCCAAGGAGTGCGCTGCCTTCGGTATTCGTTGCAATGCCTTGCTGCCCGGCCTGACGGACACCAAATTCGCCTCGGCACTGGTCAAGAACGACGCCATTCTCAACATGGCGCTGGCACAGATCCCCCTCAAGCGCGTGGCCGATCCCGAGGAAATGGCCGGTGCGGTGCTGTATCTGGCCAGTGAAGCATCGAGCTATACCACGGGCGTGTCGCTGAACGTCGATGGCGGCTTTCTTTCCTGAAATACCACGCTGTCACCGTAGGAGCGAATTCATTCGCGATGACGTCATTGAAGGCTATAGATTTTCTTCAATTTCACGGGTCTCTCGCGAATGAATTCGCTCCTGCAGGGCTGCTCTCAATACAAATAGAGAATTAAATTTCCATAATTTGAATTTGTAGAATATATTTTCCGAAAACAATAATCCTTCATGGAGACTGTCATGCGGAAAACCCCTCTCGCTGCGCCACTGGGTATTGGTCTGATCGGCACCGGCTTCATGGGACGCGCCCATGCCCTGGCCTTTCGCAATGTCAGTGCCGCCTTTGAACTGCCCGTTCAGCTCCGCCTGTCGGCACTGGCCGATGCCGACAGCACACGTGCCGAACAATGCGCCCAGGCCTGGGGGTTCGACCGCAGCCATGGCGACTGGCAACAACTGATCGATGATCCGCACGTCCAGATCGTGGCAATCACCACACCCAATCATCTGCATTACCCCATGGCCATGGCGGCCATCGCTGCGGGCAAGGCCGTGTATTGCGAAAAACCGCTGGCGGTCAGCCTTGAGCAGGCCACGGAAATGTATCGCAGCGCCAAGGCGGCCGGTGTCGTGACCCAGGTGGGCTACAACTACCAGCACAACCCGATGATCGGCCTGGCCAGGGACATGATCGAAGCTGGAGAACTGGGAGAGATCATCAGCTTTCAGGGCGAATTCAGTGAAGACTTCATGGGCGATCCGGCCTCTCCGTGGTCATGGCGCTGCGAAGCCGGGCATGCCGGTGGCGCACTGGCCGATCTGGGCAGTCATCTGCTGGCCATGGCCCGCCACCTGCTGGGCGATGTCGAAGCGGTATGCGCCGACTCGAATACCGTGCACCGCCAGCGCCCGGCCACCTCCGGCAGCCGCGAACTGCGCCCCATTGCCGTGGACGATCAGACCCACGCCCTGCTGCGCTTTGCCAGCGGCGCACGGGGCACCTTCAGCAGCAGTTGGCTCAAGCATGGCTACAAGAATCATTTGAGCTTTGAGATCAGTGGCACGAAAGGCACGCTGGCCTTCGATCAGGAACGCTTGAACGAACTGCGCCTCTATCGCCCGGGAGCAACCGGTCGCGATGGCTTCCAGACACTGCTGGCTGGCCCGTCGCTGCCGGGTTATGCCGCCTTCTGCCCCGCTCCGGGCCATCAACTGGGTTACAACGAACTCAAGGCACTGGAAGTGCATGCGCTGATTCAGGCCGTGTGCGGTCAGGGCCAGCGCGGCCCGGATTTTGAAGAGGCCTGGCAGATCGAGCGACTGGCCGCCGCGATTCGATTGTCAGCGCGTGAGCAGCGCTGGGTCGGGTCAGGGGAGATTTGAAAAACCCCCTTCGACCATTGTCTGAATCGGGGCACACATAGGGTAGAATGCGCGGCCTTCGGGCAGCCATTCTGCCCCCCTGCCCTATAAGCCGTCCCGACTATGCCTTTTGAACTCAGTGTCGACCTGACCACCCTCGCTGTTCTGATCGTTGTTGCCTTCATCGCCGGTTTCATCGATGCCATTGCCGGCGGTGGCGGCCTGCTGACCACACCCGCCCTGATGACGGCCGGGCTGCCGCCGCACATGGTACTGGGCACCAACAAGCTCAGTTCGACCTTCGGCTCTGCAACAGCCAGCTTCACGTACTACCGGCGCAAGCTTTTTCACCCTCGCCAGTGGGTCCACGCCTTGGTCGGCACGGCCGTGGGGGCCGCGCTCGGTGCGGTGATCGCTCACTATATGCCCGCCGAATGGCTGAACCAGATGCTGCCTTTGATCGTGTTCGGCTGCGGCCTGTACCTGTTGTTTGGCGGCACGCCCAAGGCGCCGCTGGACAGCGATGCCCCGATCAGGAAGAAATGGCAATGGCCCCAGAGCCTGACCCTGGGTTTCTATGACGGCGTGGCAGGCCCCGGCACCGGCGCCTTCTGGACCGTCAGCACCCTGCTGCTGTATCCGGTGGACCTGGTTAAGGCCAGCGGCGTGGCGCGCACCATGAACTTCGTCAGCAATGCCGTGGCCTTGTCGGTGTTCATCTTCTCGGGTCAGGTAGACTTCGTCATCGGCCTGTGCATGGGTCTTTCGGTGATGCTGGGTGCCTACTTTGGCGCAGGCACTGCGATCAAGGGCGGGGCCAAGTTCATCCGCCCCGTCTTCATCATCGTCGTACTCGGCCTGACCGTCCGCCTAGCCTGGCAGCACTGGTTCGGGGGCGCCTGATCGCCGGGCCAGGTACAACTCGATCAGATAGCGCGCAATCGAACGATTGGCTGGCAAGGGCGGCAGGTCGTCAATGCGGAACCAGCGCGCATCTTCGATCTCGTCGGCCTGGGGCACGATGTCGCCACTTTCATACTCGGCATGAAACCCCAGCATCATGGAGTGCGGGAACGGCCAGCACTGGCTACCCACGTAGCGAATGTTCCTGATACGGACCTGCACCTCTTCCATGACCTCCCGGCGCACACAATCCTCGGCCGACTCGCCGGGCTCGGCAAAACCGGCCAGGGTGCTGTAGACGCCCGTGACGAAGCGCGGTGAACGAGCCAGCAGGATTTCATCGCCCCGGGTAATCAGCACGATCATGCTGGGTGAAATGCGCGGGTAGAACCTCAGGTCGTCATGCTCGCAGTACATGGCACGCTCGCCGGGAATCTGCACCGTGGGCCGACCACAGGCCCCACAAAAACGATGTTCCCTGGCCCAGGTGCCGATCTGCGCGGCATACCCCAGCATCCGGTAGACCGCAAAATCGCCTTGCAGCATGAACTGGCGCAACCCCTGCCAGGTACATCCCTCGACCTCGACCGCCTGCTCAAGCACCACCACATACACCGGCTCGCCATCGAAGTGACCGATGCCATGCTCGCTCTGTACCGGCAGTTCCAGACGCCTGACCCACTCTCTGGGAAACATGACGCCGTTGTCGTCTAACAGGAAGCCCTGACGGCTGTAGACCACGGCACAGCCACCTTCAGCTCCCGTATCCAGAACGGCGGTTGTCCAGCGCTCGGGGCGTGTCATGAAAAAACTCCTCTGGTCACTCGCAAGACTCTTTGCTCTTCAATTGTCGAAAACCGGCTTCTGCTTGCTCATGTGTGCAGCCATGGCCAGCTTGAGGTCTGCCGATTGCAGCATGGCCGAGTTCCAGATGGCAACGTGTTCAAGGCCATCATCGATGCGATGGTCGCGCATGTAGTCGATCATTTTCTTGGTGCCCTCGATGGCGATGGGCGACTTGTCGGCGATGTCACGGGCAATCGCGAAAACGCCCTCCAGCAGGCTTTGCGCGTCGGCAAAGGTGCTGTTGACCAGACCGATACGCCGGGCCTCTTCGGCATCGACGTTACGCCCGGTATAAGCCAGCTCCCGCATCATCCCGTCCCCGATGATCCGGGGAAGACGTTGCAGGGTGCCGACATCGGCTGCCATTCCCATATCGATTTCACGAATGGAGAACAGCGCATCCTGAGCCGCATAGCGCATGTCACACGCGGCTATCAGGTCGATGGCCCCGCCCAGGCAATAGCCATGAATCGCTGCGAGCACCGGTTTACGGCACTTGTCCACGGCGGTGAATGACGCTTGCATCTGCTGGATCTTGCGCCTCAGCAAGCGGGCATTGCGTCCGACATCCGCCCCCATCCGGGCAGCCAGCGACGCCAGCAGCGCAAGATCGATACCCGAGGAAAAATGCTTGCCCGCACCACTCAGGACAACGACACGAACCTCGTCGTTATCGTCAATCCACTGAAAGACCTCGATGATCTCGCGCCAGAAGGCCTCATTCATGGCATTGACCTTTTCGGGCCGGTTGATCTGCACATGGGCGACGTGATCGGTCAATTCCACGAGAAATGTTTGGTAATCGGACATGGCATTCTCCTCAGGCATGCTTCTTGTTCGGGTGGCCGGACTATAACAAGCCAATAATGGCTCTCGTAGAAGGCTTTTATGACATTTAGCGGACCTTGAGGCCGATGTCCTGCCCTCTGGCCGTTGAAAAAGTATGAACCGCCACACTCGGCTGAGGTCCAGATTCACTGCCTGTCATTCGGAATCAAGAGGGCATGTTTTGGATAACTTAAAAGCGGCAACCGGCATCGAAGGCCTGGATGACATCCTTTCGGGAGGCCTTTCACGCAATCACGTTTTTCTTCTCGAAGGGGAACCGGGAACCGGCAAGACCACCGTCGCATTGCAGTTTTTGCAAGCGGGTGCAGAAGCGGGCGAAACCTGCCTTTACATCACGCTTTCGGAAACCGAACGAGAGCTGCGCGAGGGTGCCCGCTCCCATGGCTGGAAACTGGACGAACATATTGAAATCTTCGAGCTGGCCCCACCCGAAAGCCTGCTCAATGCCGAGCAGCATCAGAGCCTGCTGTACTCTTCCGACCTCGAACTCGGGGAAGCGACCCGGCAAATATTCGAGGTGGTCGAACGCATCAGACCCTCGCGTGTGGTCATCGACAGCCTGTCGGAGATCCGCTTGCTGGCGCAGAGCTCGTTGCGATACCGACGCCAGATCCTGGCGATCAAACATTACTTTGCACGCTATGACGCCACGATCATGCTGCTCGACGACCTGACGACAGAGTCGCTGGACAAGACCGTACACAGCATCGCGCACGGCGTCATTCGACTGGAAGAGCTGACGCCGAACTACGGTGCCGAACGACGACGCCTGAAAATCGTCAAGTATCGCGGTCAGAAGTACCGTGGTGGTTTCCATGATTTCACCATCCTGGAAGACGGTATCCATGTCTTTCCCCGGCTGGTCGCGGCCGAGCATCGCAACGAGTATGTCCGCTCGCAGATCAGCAGCGGCATCAAGGAGCTCGATGACCTGCTCGGCGGTGGCATAGACGGCGGTTCCAGCACGCTGATTCTCGGCCCGGCCGGCACAGGCAAGACACTGATTGCCCTGGTGTTCGCAGCCGAAGCCGTGACCCGTGGTGAGCGGGTCGGCCTGTTTATCTTCGATGAAGAACTGAGCCTGCTGTTCGACCGGATGAAAAAGATAGGAATCGATCTCCAGGCCCTTCAGGACACCGGCAGCCTGTGGATCGAGCAGGTCGACGCTGCCGAGCTGTCTCCAGGCGAGTTCTCCCATCGGGTCCGGCGTTGCGTGGATAAACAGCAGATCAAGACGGTGGTCATCGACAGCATCAACGGCTATCAGGCTGCAATGCCAGAAGAGAACTCTCTGGTTCTGCACATGCATGAACTGCTGCTGTACCTCAACCGCCAGGGTGCCTCTACCTTCATGACAGTGGCCCAGCATGGACTGGTCGGCGACATGCAGGCCCCGGTCGACATTACTTATCTGGCCGACACGGTGATACTGTTGCGCTATTTTGAAGCGCTGGGCCAGATTCGCCGTGCCATCTCCATTATCAAGAAACGCACGGGCACCCATGAATCAACGATTCGTGAGTACCGGATCAGCAGGAATGGCTTGAAAATAGGCCATCCACTTGCCGCCTTCCAGGGCGTCCTGCGCGGTGTTCCCAGTTATTTTGGTGAAAGCCAGCCATTGCTCAAGGATGAAGACGAGTGAGCACCAGCCGGTTGTTATCGGAGCGGGCAATCATCCTGGCTCCCCGAGGGCGAGACAGTCAGATCGCCGTGATGATCCTTGAGGAAGCGGGGTTTCGCTCCGCTGTCGCTCGTGACCTTCATGAGCTGGCCCAGGAGCTGAGCACCGGGGCAGGACTGGCCGTCATCGCCGATGAGGCCCTGCGGGGTGCGGATATCGACACTCTGGTCAGCCTTCTGGCCAACCAGCCAGCCTGGTCCGACCTGCCCATCGTGCTGCTGACGCACCATGGGGGGCCGGAGCAGAACCCTTCGGCACGACTGGGCAACCTGCTGGGTAACGTCACCTTTCTGGAACGTCCTTTTCATCCGGCCACACTGGTCAGCCTTGTGGCCACGGCCATACGCGGTCGGCGACGACAATACGAAGCCCGGGCGCGCATGGAAGACCTGCTGGAAAGCGAGCGACGCCTGCAAAACGCACTCAAGGCGGGTCGCCTGGGGTCCTGGCAGCTGGAAGCCGGTTTTCTGGTCCTGACCTGTTCGGCGATCAGCAAGTCTCACTATGGCCGTCATGAAGACGAAAGCCTCACCTATGACGACTGGCTGGAAGCGGTCTACCCGGACGATCAGCCCCGGATGCAGTCCACCTTGCAGCGCAGCCTGGATACCGGGGTCGATTTCATCATCGAATACCGCAATGTCTGGCCTGACGGCTCGATAAAGTGGGTCGATGTCCGGGCCCGGGCGATTCGGGCCAGAAATGGCCAGGTCAGCTCACTGGTCGGCGTGACCTCTGACATCTCCGAACGCAAGGAAGCGGAGACCCAGTTGAGGCGCCTGAACGAAACCCTTGAACAGCAAGTCGAGGAGCGTACTTCGCAGCTGCGCCACAAGGAAGAAGTCCTGCGCCAGTCACAGAAAATGGAAGCCGTCGGCCAGTTGACCGGCGGCATCGCCCATGACTTCAACAACATGCTGACCGGCATCATCGGCAGTCTTGAACTGATCCGCAGACGCCTGGCACGAGGCCGTACCGAGGACCTGGACAACCTGATCGACCTGGGCGTGACCTCTGCCAATCGCGCCGCCGCCCTCACCCATCGCCTGCTGGCCTTTTCCCGTCGCCAGTCACTGGACGCCAAGCCGGTGGAAATGAACCAGCTGGTCAGCACCATGAGCGAGCTGATTCAACGCAGCCTCAACGAAAGCATTCGTCTGGACATGCAACTGGACGAACAGCTCTGGGTTGCCGTGGCCGATCACAATCAGCTGGAAAATGCCCTGCTCAATCTGGTGCTCAATGCCAGGGATGCGATGCCCGACGGGGGGTTGCTGCTGCTGGAAACCTTCAATCAGCGGCTGGACAAGGCCTTCACCAACGCCCATGAAAACCTTCTGCCGGGCGACTACATCGTCCTGAGCGTCAGCGATAACGGATGCGGCATGCCTGAAGCGGTGGTCAGCCGCGCCTTCGATCCGTTCTTCACCACCAAACCCATCGGCCAGGGTACGGGGCTGGGGTTATCGATGATTTATGGCTTCAGCAAGCAGTCCCACGGTCATGTCGCCATAAAAAGCGAAGTCGGCCGGGGCACGACCGTGCAACTGTTCCTGCCCCGTTTCCAGGGCGATCAACCCGAACAAGAGCTGCAGTACCAGAGTGATGCCGTCTATGCCAGGGACGGCGAAACCGTCCTGATCGTCGAAGATGACCCGGCCGTGCGGGCCCTGGTCTGCGAAGTGCTCAGCGAACTGGGCTATGCCTATGTCGAAGCAGGCGATGCACGCGGCGCGGTACCGGTCCTGGAATCAGGCCAGCGCATCGACCTGCTGATCAGCGACGTGGGCCTGCCCGGCATGAACGGTCGTCAACTGGCGGAAATCGCCCGTGAACTGCGGCCTGAACTCAAGGTGTTGTTCATCACCGGCTATGCCGAACATGCCGCCGCACGTTCGGGCTTCCTGGACACCGGAATGCAGATGATCACCAAGCCTTTTGCCTTCGACCACCTGACGTCCAAGGTGAGGGAAATGATCGAGGCCTGATCGGGCCATACCGCCGCTCAGGCCAGCAGGTCGTGGATCTGCGATTGCAGGCTTTCCATCGTGAACGGCTTGGCCAGGATCGGTGCCTTCGCCGTGATCGGGCTGCCTGAATCGAGGATTTCCGCCGGATAACCGCTGATGAAAATCACCTTGAGTTCAGGCCGTAGCCTGACTGCCGGCTCGGCAATCATGACCCCGGAAATCCCGCCTGGCAGACGGTAGTCCGTGATCATCAGGTCCAGATGGGGTTTGGTCGCCAGGATCTCGAACGCCTGCTCACCGTTTTCCGCCTGCAAGACCCGATACCCCTCGCCCGACAGATAGTCGGCCAGCAACATCAGAATCAGGGGTTCGTCTTCGACGATTAGTACGACGTTTTCTGCATCAGCGCTCATGAAACTGCCTTTGATCTTTAAATAGCTGCCAATACGACCACGGCACTCTCCAGAGGTTGCGCACATTTGCGCAAAACCTGTGGGACCGGATTTATCCGGGAAGACGGCGGCCTGGGCGATACCTTTCTGCCGGGTGTACGGCCTCTTCGCGAATGAATTCGCTCCTACCGGGGTGGGACCGGATTCATCCGAGAAGGCGGCCTGGACGATACCTTTCTGCCGGGGGTACGGCCTCTTCGCGAATGAATTCGCTCCTACCGGGGTAGGACCGGATTTATCCGGGAAGGCGGCGGCCTGGACGATACCTTTCTGCCGGGGGTACGGCCTCTTCGCGAATGAATTCGCTCCTACCGGGGTAGGACCGGATTTATCCGGGAAGACGGCGGCCCAGGCGATACCTTTCTGCCGGGTGTACGGCCTCTTCGCGAATGAATTCGCTCCTACCGGGGCAGGACCGGATTTATCCGGGAAGACGACGGCCTGGGCGATACCTTTCTGCCGGGTGTACGGCCTCTTCGCGAATGAATTCGCTCCCACCAGGGTGGGACCGGATTTATCCGGGAAGGCGGCGGACCGGACGATATATTTCTGTCGGGCATACAGCCTCTTCGCGAATGAATTCGCTCCCACCGGGGTGGGACCGGATTTATCCGGGAAGACGGCGGCCCGGGCGATACCTTTCTGCCGGGTGTACGGCCTCTTCGCGAATGAATTCGCTCCCACCGGGGTGATCAGGCGATATGTCCTTACAGAGGCAGGCAGATCCGGAACATCGACCCCTTGCCCTCTTCGCTTTCAACCAGGATCCGACCGCCGTGGGCAATGACGATCTGCTCGGAAATGAACAACCCGAGCCCCAGGCCGGCCACCGCATGGTTGGCGGCTACCCGCTCGAACTGCTGGAAGATACGCGTCTGGTTTTCCTCGGAAATCCCGATCCCCTGATCGCGCACGTCGACCCGGGCCTCGCCATCGACACAGTACACGCGCATCTCGATCGGCTTGCGGGCGCCATAGCGCAGAGCATTGGTCAGCAGGTTGGCCACGACCTGCTCGATACGAAATTCGTCCCAGACGCCAATGACAGGCTCATCGGCCAGCAGGGTGACCGTGGATTCCGTTGCCGCAATCTGGGCAGAGAAATTTTCCAGCAACTGGGAGACCAGCTCGGTCAGGTCAAAGGGGTTGGGCCGGATCGACAGCTTCCCGGTACGGATGCGCGATACGTCGAGCATGTCCTCGATCAGGCGGATCAGGCTCTGGATTTGACGCTCATCACGCTCGACCATGCCGCGCAGCTTGTCCAGCGTGAACGCGGCAGCGTTGTCCTTGGCCAGATGCAACTTGCGCAACTGGGTTTCCAGGATCAGGCCGTTCAGAGGCGTACGCACCTCGTGGGAAACGATGGACATGAAGTCATCACGCATGCGGATGGCATGCTCAAGTTCCCCCTGAGTCACCTGCAGGCGCTTGAGCAAGGTTTCCTGCTCCAGACGGCTCTGCTCCAGCGCCTCGACCTGTTGCTTCACGGCCTTGCGCTGACGGTACAGATCGACGAACACATTGACCTTGCTTTTGACCGCGTGGATATCCAGAGGCTTGTGCAGGAAGTCCACTGCACCGCTTTCATAGCCCTTGAAGGCATAGTTGAGCTCACGCCCCGCAGCGCTGACGAACACGATGGGAATGCTTTTGGTCTTCTCGGTGCCGCGCATCATCTCGGCCAGCTCGAAGCCATTCATGCCGGGCATCTGCACATCGAGGATGGCCAGAGCGAATTCGTGTTGCAGCAGCAGAGACAAAGCCTCGTCGGCAGACAAGGCCTTGAACACCACGCGGTCCTCGCGCTTTATCAGCGCTTCCAGCGCCAGCAGGTTTTCCGGCAAATCGTCGACGATCAGCAGTTTTGCCTGAATTTCATTTAGCATGCGCTTCGTTCCAGCTCGACCAGCAGTTGGCCTATGTCATTCAAGGACAGAAGGTAATCCGGCGACTGCAACGCCAGAGCCGCCTGCGGCATGGTGCTCGCCAAGGCCTGTTCGGGATCCTGAATCACGGTGAAACCACCGTGCTTCTTTATGTTTGCCAGACCACTTGCACCATCGTAATTGGCACCGGTCAGCAGTACGCCAGCCAGACGCGAACCAAAGGCATCGACAGCCGAATCGAACAGGATATCGATGCTGGGGCGCGAATGAAACACGCGCTCTTCCTGGCTCAATGACAAGCTTCTGTCCGTCTCGACCGACAGGTGATACCCGGCCGGCGCAAAATACAATGTACCGGGCACAATGGCTTCCTTGTCTTCGGCTTCCTTGACCGGTATCGCCAGACGATTCTGGAACACATGGGCCAACTGGCTGCGCCGTTCCTCGGGCAGATGCAGAACGGTGATGATCGGCAGACCGAAGCCCCGCTGCAAGGCGCCGAATATGTTCAACAACGCCTCCACGCCCCCTGCCGAAGCCCCGACCACAATGGCATCCACACGGGGCAAGTCGCTATCGGTCGACGCGCCACTAAAAGTCGTTCTCATGATTTTCGGTAGATTCGCTCAGGTTTGACCAGCGTCTCGAAAGCATCGCTATAGGCGGAAAAATCCAGGGTTTCCTTGCTGCCCAGCGCCAGGAAACCGCGATGGCAGAGGGACTCATGAAACAGTCCAAAGGTCCGATCCTGAAGCTTCTTATTGAAATAAATCAATACGTTACGACACGAAATGAATTGTGTCTCGGAAAACACGCTATCGGTCGCCAGGCTATGGTCGGCAAAGGTGACATTCTCGCGCAGGGTCTTGTCGAAAATCGCGTAGTCGTAGGCCGAGGTGTAGTAATCGGAAAGATCGCGCAAGCCACCGGACTTGCGGTAGTTTTCGCTGTAGGTACGCACGCTCTCCATGGAAAAGATACCCTGCTTGGCTTTCTCCAGAGAACGGGGATTGATGTCGGTCGCATAGATGATCGTACGCTCCAGCAGGCCCTCTTCCCGCAACAGGATCGCCATGGAATACACCTCCTCCCCCGTGCTGCACCCCGCAATCCACACCTTGATCGAGGGATAGGTTCTGAGCAGCGGCACGACTTCCTGGCGAATCGCCAGAAAATGCGAAGGGTCCCGAAACATCTCGCTGACCGGAATCGTCAGGAACTGCAGCAATTGCATGAACGCCGCCGGGTCGTGCAGCACCTTTTCCTGCAAGGCCGAGATGGTGCCGCAATCGAACTGACGCAAGGCGTGATTGACCCGGCGCTTGATCGAGGCGCCGGAGTAATCACGAAAGTCATAACTGTATTTCAGATAAATCGCATCGATCAGCAGTCGCAGTTCGATTTCAGCATTTCGATCAAGAACCATGACAAGACCTGAAAGGGTAAAACGATTGGGCCACTTTCACTCAGATACGTTCCATTTTCGGTAGCCAGACACGAATCAGCGAAAACAGTCGGTCCAGGTCGATCGGTTTGGCCAGGTAGTCATTGGAACCCGCCTGCAGGCACCGCTCCTGATCATCCTTCATCGCCTTGGCAGTGATCGCGATGATCGGCAGCTTGCGCCAGCGAGGGTCCTTGCGGATCTCGATAGTCGCTTCGTAACCGTCCATCTCCGGCATCATCACGTCCATCAGGACCAGATCGATATCTTCCACCTCGTTGAGCCTGGCAATGGCCTCAAGACCGTTACGGGCAATCTCGACCACCGCGCCCTTGTGCTCCAGGGCGCTGGTCAGGGCAAAGATATTGCGTACATCGTCATCGACCACCAGGATCTTGCGCGCCTCGAACACCTTGTCGCGGCTGCGTGCAGTCTTGAGCATTTTCTGGCGTTCGTTCGACAACTGCGACTCGACCTTGTGCAGGAACAGGGTCACTTCATCGAGCAGGCGCTCCGGCGAACGGGCTCCCTTGATGATGATCGAGCGCGAATACTTCAGCAGCTCGGCCTCCTCGTCCCGGGTCATGTTGCGACCCGTGTAGACGATCACCGGCGGGAAGGAACGGATTTCCTCGGTGGACATGCGCTTGAGCAGTTCATCACCCAGCATGTCCGGCAACTTGAGGTCGATGATCATGCAGTCGTAGACGTTTTCGCGCAGCAGGTCCAGAGCCTCCTGGGCAAAGCCCACGGCCGTGATCTCGATGTCGTCGTCGCCGATCAGCCGTGCAATGCTGTCACGCTGCAAGGCATCGTCTTCCACCAGCAGGATGCGCTTGACCTTCTGGGTCAGTTTGGCTTCGAGCTTGGCGAAAACGTCCTTGAGTTCTTCGCGGGTGGTCGGCTTGATGGCATAACCGATGGCCCCCATGTGCATGGCGGCTTCCTGACGGTCCTCGACAGAAATCACATGCACCGGGATATGGCGGGTGGGTGCCAGTTCCTTGAGCCGTTGCAATACGGTCAGCCCCGAATGATCCGGCAGGCGCATGTCCAGCAGGATCGCGTCAGGCGTGAAACGGGCTGCCAGGTTGAAGCCTTCGTCGGCAGCGTGTGCGACCAGGCACTGGTAGCCCAGTTCATGGGCCAGGTCATAGAGAATCTGCGCGAACTGCACTTCATCTTCGATGACCAGAATGCAGCGCCCGGTAAAGGGAGCCTTGTCACGGTCGTCGGCAAAGGGCGGCGGCGGTGTGAAGGGCAAGGGTTCGGGCACAGGCGGCGTGACCACCGGCAACGTGACAATCGGCGATGACACGATGGAGGTTCGCTCGCCGCCCTCGTCCTCGCCTTCCTGCTCGACATACTGCTCCGGCAGCACCAGCGTGAAGATGCTGCCCTGTCCCGGTGCGCTGGTGACGCTGATGGAGCCCCCCAGCAGCGCGGCCAGATCGCGGGAAATCGACAACCCCAGACCGGTGCCGCCATAACGGCGGTTAGTGGTGCCGTCAGCCTGGCGGAAGGCCTCGAAAATGCTTTGCTGGTGCTCCTCGGCGATACCGATCCCCGAGTCGCGCACGGTAAAGACGATCCCGGCTCCCGGCTGGCGGGAGACAATCATGCTCACGGCACCGCTTTCGGTGAACTTGATGGCGTTGGACAGCAGGTTCTTGAGGATCTGCTCCAGCCGCTGACGGTCGGTGAACAGCATGGTCGGCGCACCGGGTTGCAGCTCTACGCTGAAATCCAGGGCCTTTTCTGCGGCCAAAGGCTGGAACAGGCTGCGCAAGCCTTCCACCAGACGCTGCACGTTGCTGTTTTCCGGGCGGACTTCCAGCTTGCCGGCCTCGACCTTGGAAATATCGAGAATGTCATTGATCAGGTTCAGCAAATCATTGCCGGCCGAGTAGATGGACTCGGCGAACTTGACCTGCTCTTCGGTCAGGTTTTCTGTCGCGTTTTCCGACAGCAGCTTGGCCAGGATCAGTGAGCTGTTGAGTGGCGTACGCAACTCATGGGACATGTTGGCCAGGAATTCGGACTTGTATTTGCTGGAACGCTGCAACTCATCGGCACGGGCCTGCAATTCGACCTGGGCCTGACTCAGCTCTTCGTTTTTCTGGTCCAGGGCATCGCGCTGATCCGCCAGTACCTGGCCTTGCTCGGCCAGTTGCTCATTGGTCTGCTCAAGCTCTGCCTGCTGGGTTTCCAGGTGAGCCTGGGATTCCTTGAGGATTCGCGATTGCTCTTCGAGTTCTTCGTTGGCCGTGCGCAACTCTTCCTGCTGGACCTGCAATTCTTCATTGAGCTGCTGGGTCTCGGTCAGTACCTCCTGCAGACGCTGGCGGTAACGGGCCGCTTCAATGGACGTGCCGATGTTGTCAGAGACCAGTTCAAGGAATTCAATGTCCTTCTCGGTCAAAGGCCTCAAGAAGCCCAGTTCGACTACGCCATTGACCTGATTGTCATTGCTGGTCGGCACAATCGCGACGCTCTGCGGCAAGCCCTCGCCCAGCCCCGAGCTGTACTTGAAGTAATCGGCGGGCAGGTCATCGAGCCTGATGATCCTGTCCTGCTGCACAGCCTGCCCGATGACGCCTTCGCCACTGTAGATCGTCTGTTCCTGCTGTTCGTGCTCACGGGAAAGACCATAGGTCGCGACGCGCACCAGGCCGCCATGCTCCTGACGCATGTAGACCGCTGCCACCACAGTCCCCAGGTACTGGGCGAAGAATTGCAGGATATTGCGCCCCAGGGTATTGAGCGTCAGTTGTCCCAACACCTGCTCGGCCAGCTCACTCTGGCCATTACGCAACCAGGCGACCTTGTGCAAACGCTCGGCGTTTTCTTCAATCTGCTTGATGTTTGAACTGTAAGTATTTGAAAGAGAAAGTAAATCACGCCGACCGACATACGCCAGAATGCCGCTGACCGTCAGGATGAAGAACAGGTACAGAGCCACCGACCAGATGGTCGTACGGGTCACGTCGGCATTTCGGGCCAGGCGCAGTTGCTGTTCCATGGCGACCGCCTGATCGTACTCGATACGGATTTCATCGGTAATACGCTTGCCACGCCCGGATCGGGTCGCTTCCAGATAATCACCGTTCTGGCGGCGCAGCTCGATCATTTCCTGTGCAAAGCGATCCCATTCCTGCTGCAGGGCGGAGAGACGCCGGAAGCGGTCAAGCTGAGTCGGGTTATCGGCCACCAACCCTTCCAGCCCCTTCAGCTCGGCCCTGAGTACCGGTCTGGCGACTTCATAGGGGTCGAGAAAGTGCTGTTCGCCGGTCAACAGGAATCCCCGCATGCCGGTTTCCATGTCGATGGACAGTTTCATTGAGCGGTTGGTGCTGTTGATCACCCGATCCGTGTGCTCGACCCACTGGATCACCGAAAGCAGGTAGCTGATCAGCAGCGCAAAGAACACTGCGCTCAAAACGCCAACCGCCAGCGGCAGACTGATGTTACGGGTCAATAACTTGCGAAAGCGCTGCTCATCGACAACAGACGTCCGGATCATGAAAAGTCCCTGGCGATATCTCAAAACGATAGAGTTTGCCGCAATGGCAAGAAAAAGACTCAGTTTTCTCACATAGAGGATTGAAATTTCACACATAAATAGGCGATAAGCTCGCCCATATCTAGCGAGTAAAGCCTACTGGCAAAGGATAGCTATTCAAATCGATGTCAGATGGAACTTCTGGTTGTGTTTTATTTACTGATGGAAGGAACGGGCAAAAGGTCGACGGGGATCGGTCAAGCGAGTCATCTTCTCGGGACCGCATGATCCGGACACCGTGACTTTTCGTACAAAAGCCCGCAGGCCGCGCTCATGCGCCGCCTTCACTACCATTTTTTAGGAAATCGCCATGCCTGACGCAGCCAACACCATTCTTGTGGTCGAAGATGACAGTATCGTGCGCATGCTGATTGTCGATGTTCTTGAAGAACTGGAGTACCACGTCATCGAGGCTTCCGATGCTCAGGAAGCTCTGGTTCATATCAAGGACGAGGCCATCCGTATCGACCTGCTGATGACCGACCAGGGCCTGCCCGACATGAGAGGGACCGAACTGGCCAGGCAGACCCGGCAACTGCGCCCGCACCTGCCCATCCTGTTCGCCAGCGGCTACTCGGAAAACATTGAAGTCCCGGCGGATATGCACGCCATCGGCAAACCCTTTTCCATCGATGAATTGCGCGACAAGGTAAACAGCATCCTTGATCAAGAATGACGTTCCACACCAGCAGACGCTACCGCAAGCAAAAACCCGACTGTTGATCATTGGCTATGTCTGGCCCGAACCCCGTTCCTCGGCGGCCAGCGGCCATGTCATGCAATTGATCCAGTGTTTCCTCGAACACGACTGGGAAATCACCTTTGCCAGCCCGGCTTCGGAAGGCGAGCACAAGGCCGACCTGAAGAGCCTGGGGATCGAAGAAGTCCCCATCGAACTCAACAGCAGCAGTTTCGATGCCTTCGTCAGCGAACTGCAGCCTGACGTCGTGCTCTTCGATCAATTCCTGATCGAGGAGCAGTTTGGCTGGAGGGTCGAAAAACATTGCCCTAATGCCTTGCGGGTGCTGGAAACCTCAGACTTCCAGAGCCTGCGTCACACGCGCCACCAGATTATCAAGGATCACTTGAATTCATCACCAGAAGCCGATGATTTCAAAGACATTTTCGAGATGGATAATAGCCGTCTTTTTGAGCAAATTGCCGTCAGCGACCTGGCCCAACGCGAAGTGGCCTCCCTGTATCGCTGCGACCTCAACCTGATGATCTCGGATGTAGAGATCGAGCTTCTGAGCAGCCAGTTCGGCGTTCCAAAGTCGCTGTTGCACTGGTGCCCGCTGATGATCGATGGCGTGCCGGACAACCCGATCCCCTTCGAGCAACGGGAACACTTCCTGTGCATCGGCAACTTCCGTCACGCGCCCAACTGGGACGCCGTGCTCTGGATGAAGAACGCCATCTGGCCCCTGATCCGCCAGCAACTGCCCGGCGCACAATTGCACATTTACGGTGCCTACACGCCGCCCAAGGCCACGGCCCTGCATAACGCATCTCAAGGTTTTCACATCATGAACTGGGCGGAAGATGCCCTGAAAGTGATGGCCGATGCGCGCATCTGCCTGGCACCGCTGCGCTTCGGCGCGGGCATCAAGGGCAAGTTGCTGGATGCCATGTTGTGCGGCACACCGTCCGTCACGACCCCGGTGGGTGCCGAAGCCATGAGCGGCAACCTGCCCTGGCCCGGCACTGTCGCCAGCAGTGCGACCGATATCGCCCAGGCGGCGGTACGCCTGTATCAGGACCAGAACCTGTGGAACGAAGCACAAGCGGCCAGCCGGACACTTCTGCAGGAGCGCTTTCAGCACCGGCAGCACTGCAAGAGCCTGATCGAGCGCATCGAAACCCTGCGTCAGGACTTGCCCCGGCATCGGGTCGCGAACTTCACCGGGGCCATGCTGCGCCACCATCAACACAAGAGCACCCAGTACATGGCCCAGTGGATCGAGGCCAAGAATCGCAAGGACTGAACTACAGCGGCTTGCGCAACAGATAAGTGTCCATGATCCAGCCCTTGCGACTGCGCGCTTCGTGGCGTAGCCGCTTTATCTGTGCGCACAGCGACTCATCAAGCCTGCCGGACAGCACCATTTCGTCCGGCGTGCCCAGGTAAGCGCCCCAGTAGATATCCAGTCCCTGATCGACAAAACGCTCGAAGGTGCAATGCGCATCGAGCATGACCACCACGTTCTCCGGTTCGTCCCGGGCCATGTCGGCCAGTCGCCGCCCGGTGGTGATCCGGATCGGTTCGCCAATACGGTTCAGGGGTATCCGGTGCCGTGCCACCAGCGCCTGAACGCTGGTAATCCCCGGAATCACCTGATACTCGAAAACTTCCCGCCCCGACTCCAGCACCTGATCGAGAATTCTGATCGTGCTGTCGTACAACGCCGGATCGCCCCAGACCAGAAAGGCACCGACCTCTCCTTCCTGCAGCTCATCGGCAATCAGGCGCTCGAACAGTACGGCCCGCTGTTCATGCCAGTGTTCGATCCCCCGCGCATACCCCTGAGGATCATCTTCGCGCTGAGGATCGCGGACCTGTACCAGCCGGTACTCATCGTTCCGGATATAACGCTGACAAATGTCCGTTCTCAGACGCAGCAGGTCATCGTCGGCGTAGCCCTTGTCCAGCAGAAAGAACACCCTGGCGCGGTTCAAGGCGTTGATGGCCTGTACCGTGATCTGTTCGGGATCTCCGGCACCTATACCGATCAGCAGGATCTGTTTCATCGGGCAGCGACTCCGGGTGTTTGTGCAAAGCGACTGGGCATGAGCGGGACACTTGAGGCACATTAGCAGGCTGGCACCTTCTGGAAACAGCCAAACCATGACAAAAACAACAAGAATCACGGACCCTTCCTACGAACTGATGGACGACCATAACGGCCTGTCGATCATCTATCGCGAACATGGTTTCCCCTGCCCGCTGGTGCGCTGGCATTTTCACAAGGAATACGAACTGCACCTGATCGTCGCCAGTTCCGGAAAGGTGTTCATTGGCGATTACATCGGCAACTTCAACCCCGGCAGCCTGTTTCTCACTGGCCCGAACCTGCCCCATAACTGGATCAGCCAGGTTCATGAAGACGAAGTCGTGCCCCGGCGCGACATGCTGGTCAACTTCACTGACGAGCTGCTGGAAAGTGGCAATCAGGTGTTTGCCGAACTGAAAAGCCTGACCCCGCTGCTGGAGCGCGCCCAGTACGGCATCGAATTCCGTTGCAAGCGCACGATCCGGCAGGCCATGAAACTGATGCAGAAGATTGCCGACTCCAGCGGCCTCACCCGGCTGGGGCATTTCCTGATTCTTCTGGAGTTGCTGGCCGCCACCGATGACTTCCAGTTGTTATCGGGCACACCCGCCTCGCACCTGGCCGACGAACACAGCGTAGACCGAACCAACCGCGCCGTGGATTACATCTTTGCCCATTACGCCCGGGAACTGCCCCTGGAAGAAGTCGCCGATTATCTGGGCATGAAGCCCACGTATTTCTCACGGGTGTTCAAGCAGGCCACCGGGCGATGCTTCGTGGAATTCGTCAATCGCCTGCGCATCAGCAAATCCTGCGAACTGCTGGCCGATGGCGACAAGCCGGTCACCGATGTCTGTTTTGAGTCGGGTTTCAATAACATTTCCAACTTCAATCGCCGCTTCCAGCAGCTTAAAGGCATGACGCCATCCCATTACCGGCGTCTTGCCGTCCAGCGCCTCACCGAGCAAAACCTGTACTGATTCACCCTCCCGGCTGCCTCGTCGTCTACGCTGAATCTGCATTGCAGCTTGGCCGAACGTCGTTGCTGTGCGTTTTTCAGTATCGTTCCACTGCAAGAAAGTATCAGTTGCAGTGCGGTGCAGGATTTGTCATCGCACGCCGGGGCCGTTGTAATCAGCCCACATCTTCCCACCTCCGGAAGAGACAAAAACAATAACTGACCTTCTGTAGCTCTCCGAGCATGGAAGAGGAGTGATCAATGAAGACCCCAGCAAAATTTCTGATTGCCAGTTCCGTCCTCAGTACCTGTTTCATGCTCGGCGGCAACGCCGTAGCAGGGACCGTGACCATCGCCACGGTCAACAACAGCGACATGATCCGCATGCAACGCCTCTCCAAAACCTTTGAAGAACAGCACCCTGATATCAAGCTCAACTGGGTCGTACTGGAAGAAAACGTTCTGCGTCAGCGCCTGACCACGGACATTGCCACCAAAGGTGGCCAGTTCGACGTGCTGACCATCGGCATGTACGAAGCCTCACTGTGGGGTGCCAAGGGCTGGTTGACCGAGATGAAGGACCTGCCTGCCAGCTACCAGCTCGATGACGTATTTCCGTCCGTGCGCGACGGCCTGTCCGTGGACGGCAAACTGTTCGCCCTGCCGTTCTATGCAGAAAGCTCGATCACTTATTACCGCAAGGACCTGTTCCAGAATGCGGGCCTGACCATGCCCGAACGTCCCACCTGGACCCAGATTGCCGAGTTCGCCGGCAAGCTCACCGACAAGTCGAAGGAGCAATACGGCATCTGCCTGCGTGGCAAGGCCGGCTGGGGTGAAAACATGGCCCTGATCACGACAGTGGCCAATGCCTACGGCGCCCGCTGGTTCGATGAACAATGGAAACCCCAGTTCGATCAGCCCGAGTGGAAAGAAGCCCTCAACTTCTACGTCAACACCATGAAACAGTCCGGGCCACCGGGCGCATCCAGCAATGGCTTCAACGAAAACCTGGCGCTGTTCA
This sequence comes from Pseudomonas sp. NPDC089734, assembly GCF_044748865.1. NCBI lineage: Bacteria > Pseudomonadati > Pseudomonadota > Gammaproteobacteria > Pseudomonadales > Pseudomonadaceae > Pseudomonas > Pseudomonas sp. NPDC089734. The sequence goes on from NZ_JBIVGV010000006.1 coordinate 164,480, forward strand.
ACAGCGGCAAATGCGCCATCTGGGTCGATGCCAGCGTGGCGGGCTCTTTCGTGACCGACAAGAGCCAGAGCAAGGTCGCCGACCATGTCGGCTTCACGTACGCACCTCATCAAGTGACGGACAAAGGCGCATCCTGGCTTTACTCCTGGGCACTGGCGATCCCGACCAGCGCCAAGAACAGCAAAGACGCTGCCGCCTTCACCCAATGGGCCACATCCAGGGAATATGCCGCTTTGGTCGCCGAAAAAGACGGCGTTTCCAACGTACCGCCAGGCACCCGCGCATCCACCTACACCGATGAATACAAGAAAGCCGCACCGTTTGCGGACATCACCCTGAAATCCTTGATGGCCGTCACCCCCAAGACGCCGACCCTCAAGCCGGTGCCTTACGTGGGTATACAGCTGGTGACCATTCCCGAGTTCCAGGCCATCGGCACCAGTGTCGGGCAACAGTTTTCGGCAGCCCTGATCGGCCAGACGACGGTCGATAACGCCTTGAGAACCGCACAGAGCGCGACAGAGCGAGACATGAAGCGGGCCGGTTACGCGAAGAAGTAGTCCTCACGACTCAAGCCGAGGGGCCATGCGCCCCTCGACTCCCGCTGACAGGCGTATCAAGGTTCGGAGCTCTTCATGAAAACCTCAGCCACTCAACCTCGCCCGGAGCTGTCCGGCGAAAACCCTACAGCCAGAAACCGTCGGCTCAAACCCGGCTGGTTTCTGGTCAGCCCTTCGGTGGCGCTATTGCTGGTCTGGATGATCGTGCCGCTGGGCATGACCCTCTATTTCTCGCTGATTCGCTACAACCTGCTCAGCCCCGGTGAAAACGAATTCGTCGGGCTGGAGAATTTCGAGTATTTCGTCACCGACAGCGGCTTTCTGCCCGGCGCCGGCAACACGCTGCTGTTGGTGGGCAGTGTGCTGGCCATCAGTGTGATCCTTGGGGTGCTGATTTCAGCCCTGCTGGAAGCCAGCGACTTCTTTGGCCGTGGCATCGTCCGGGTTCTGCTGATCTCGCCGTTCTTCATCATGCCGACGGTCAGTGCCCTGATCTGGAAAAACCTGATTTTCCATCCTGTTTCCGGCGTATTGGCTGCCGTATGGAGATTTTTCGGGGCGCAGCCCATCGACTGGTTCGCCCACTACCCCATGCTGTCGATCATTATCATCGTCTCCTGGCAGTGGCTGCCCTTTGCCATCCTGATCCTGATGACCGCCATGCAGTCGCTGGACCAGGAGCAGAAGGAAGCCGCACGGCTCGACGGTGCAGGCCCGATTGCGATTTTCTGGCACCTGACCCTGCCCCATCTGGCCCGCCCGATTGCCGTGGTGGTGATGATCGAGACGATTTTCCTGCTGTCGGTGTTCGCGGAAATCTTCACCACCACCAACGGGGGGCCGGGGTTCGCATCGACCAACCTGGCCTATCTGATCTACATCCAGGCGCTGCTGCAATTCGATGTGGGCATGGCCTCGGCGGGCGGTCTGATTGCCGTCGTCATCGCCAATATCGCGGCGATCGTCCTGATCCGGATGATCGGCAAAAACCTCACCGACAAGTCATGAGGGCCTTGCCATGATGACGCTCAAACAATCACGCCGCCTGCAAAGCCTGCTGCTCGGAGCCTTGTGCTGGCTGATCGCCGCACTGATATTCTTCCCGATCTTCTGGATGGTACTGACCAGCTTCAAGACCGAGATCGACGCCTTCGCGACACCGCCGCAACTGTTCTTCACACCGACCCTGGAGAACTACCTGCACATCCAGGAGCGCAGCGATTACTTTCACTTCGCCTGGAACTCGATTCTGATTTCCTTCAGCGCCACGACCCTGTGCATGCTGGTGGCCATTCCGGCGGCCTATTCCATGGCCTTCTTCGAGACCAAACGTACCAAGAGCACCCTGTTGTGGATGCTCTCGACCAAGATGCTGCCGCCGGTGGGCGTGCTGATGCCGATCTATCTGCTGGCCAAGACCTTCGGCCTGCTGGATTCGCGTCTGGCGCTGATCATCATCTACACCCTGATCAACCTGCCGATCGTGGTCTGGATGGTCTACACCTACTTCAAGGACATTCCGGGAGAAATCCTCGAAGCCTCGCGCCTGGACGGTGCCAGCACACGTCAGGAGATATTTCGAGTGCTGATGCCGATCTGCAAGGGAGGCCTGGCATCGACGGCGCTGCTGTCCCTGATCCTGTGCTGGAACGAGGCCTTCTGGTCCCTGAACCTCACCTCTTCCAGTGCTGCGCCGCTCACCGCACTCATTGCCTCGTATTCAAGCCCCGAAGGGTTGTTCTGGGCCAAGCTCTCGGCCGTTTCGACCCTGGCCTGCGCGCCGATCCTGATTTTCGGCTGGATCAGCCAGAAACAACTGGTGCGCGGCCTGTCGTTCGGCGCCGTCAAATAATCCGGATTCAAGAATAAAAACGGAGTTCGTCATGGCTAACCTCAGCATCAGAAATCTGCAAAAAGGCTTCGACGGTCACCAGATCATCAAAGGCATCGATCTGGAGGTGAAAGACCGGGAGTTCGTGGTCTTCGTCGGTCCCTCGGGCTGTGGCAAATCAACCTTGCTGCGCCTGATTGCCGGGCTTGAAGAAGTCACGTCCGGAACCATCGAACTCGATGGCCGCGAAATTACCCAGGTCACCCCGGCCAAGCGCGACCTGGCCATGGTGTTCCAGACCTATGCCCTGTACCCGCACATGACGGTCGGCAAGAACCTGTCTTTCGCGCTGGACCTGGCAGGAGGCAACAAGGCCGAGATCAAGAAGAAGGTCGATGAAGCCGCACGCATCCTGGAACTGGGTCCCTTGCTGGAGCGCAAGCCCAAACAGCTTTCCGGTGGTCAGCGCCAGCGGGTCGCCATTGGCCGGGCCATCGTGCGCAATCCCAAGATTTTCCTGTTCGACGAACCGCTCTCCAACCTCGACGCCGCCCTGCGGGTGCAGACCCGGCTGGAGCTGTCGCGTCTGCACAAGGAATTGCAGGCAACCATGATTTACGTGACCCACGATCAGGTCGAAGCCATGACCTTGGCCGACAAGGTGGTGGTACTCAATGGCGGCAAGGTGGAACAGGTCGGCTCGCCACTGGAGCTGTATCACCACCCGGCCAACCTGTTTGTCGCGGGTTTTCTCGGCACACCGAAAATGGGCTTTCTCAAAGGCCGGATCAGCCGTATCGACAGCCAGGGCTGCGAGGTCGAACTGGAGGCTCGTACGCGTATCACCCTGCCGGTCATCAGCAGCGGGCTGAGCGTGGGCGACCCGGTCACGCTGGGGGTTCGTCCCGAACATCTGGACATCGCCCGTCACGGCGACTGCACCTTGCAGGTCATCGCCGATGTGAGCGAGCGCCTGGGCAGCGATACCTATTGCCATGTGCGCACCCGCTCGGACGAAGCCCTGACCATGCGCATCCGTGGCGACCTGGCCAGCCAGTACGGCGAAACCCTGAACCTGCATCTCGACAGTGCCCACTGCCACCTGTTCGACGCCCGGGGTCTGGTGATTGCCAAAGCCTTGCAGGCTGCCGCCTGAGTATTGGAGAACCCTGCCATGAAACTGAACAAACAGAACCTGTCGCAACTGGCGGCCGATATCGCCCGTCCCGTCTACTCATCCGAAGACACCCGGCAAGGCATTGCCCATATCGGTGTCGGCGGTTTTCACCGGGCGCATCAGGCGTTTTACACCGACGCCCTGATGAACAGCGGCGAAGGCCTGGACTGGAGCATCTGCGGCATCGGTCTTCGCCCTGAAGATCGTGGCGTACGCGATGCGCTGGCGGGCCAGGACTATCTGTACACCCTCTATGAACTGGGTGATACGCCGGACACCGAAACCCGGATCATTGCCGCCATCAGCGGCATGCTGCTGGCCGAGGACGACCCTCAGGCCCTGATCGACAAACTGTCCAGCCCCGAGATCCGCATCGTCTCACTGACCATTACCGAAGGCGGCTACTGCATCGACGACAGCAATGGCCAGTTCATGGCTCATCTGCCTCAGATACGCCACGACCTTGCTCACCCCAACGAACCTCGTACAGTGTTCGGTTTTCTCTGCGCCGCCCTGGCCCGACGCCGTGCAACCGGCATACCCGCGTTCACCTTGATGTCCTGCGATAACCTGCCCCACAACGGTGCCGTGACCCGCAAGGCATTGCTGGCCTTTGCCGCCCTGCGCGATGCCGACCTGCATGACTGGATTGCCGGGCAGGTCAGCTTCCCCAATGCCATGGTCGATCGCATCACGCCCATGACCAGCTCGGCCCACCGCCTGAAACTGGCCGACGAGAAACAGATCGACGACGCCTGGCCGGTGGTGTGCGAACCCTTTGTGCAGTGGGTGCTGGAGGACAAGTTCGTCAATGGCCGACCGGCCTGGGAAAAGGTCGGCGTACAGTTCACCGACGACGTGACACCTTACGAGGAAATGAAGATCAAGCTGCTCAACGGCAGCCACCTGGCCCTGACGTACCTGGGCTTTCTGAAGGGCTATCGCTTCGTCCACGACACCATGAACGATCCGCTGTTCGTCCGTTACATCCGCGCCTACATGGACCTGGATGTCACACCGCAACTGGCCTCCGTGCCGGGCATCGACCTGGAGGGCTACAAGGACACGCTGATCGAGCGTTTCTCCAACCAGGCCATTGCCGACCAGCTGGAACGCGTGTGTTCGGATGGCTCTTCAAAGTTCCCCAAGTTCACCATTCCGACCATCAACCGTCTGATTCTCGACCAGGGCAATCTGGAGCGGGCTTCGCTGGTGGTGGCCGCCTGGGCCTTGTACCTCAAGGGGGTGGACGAGAACGGTACGACCTACAGGATTCCCGATCCACGGGCCGAGTTCTGCCAGGCACTGGTGGCCGATGACGTGCTGCTGACCCAGCGACTGCTGGACGTGGAAGAAATCTTTGGCCTGGCCATCCCCCGCTCTGCCGAATTTGTCGCCGCCTTCGAGCAGAACCTCAATAACCTGCGGGATCTGGGCGTCAGCGGTACGCTGGAAAAAATCCTGGCCAAAGTCCCTTGAGAGGCTGCCATGTTTCTGGGAATCGATTGCGGTACACAAGGCACCAAAGCCATTGTGCTGGACAGCGACAGCGGCCGGGTTCTGGGCGAAGGCTCGGCTCCCCACAGCCTGATCAGCAACGCCCATGGCCGGCGCGAACAGGATGTGCAGCAGTGGATTGACGCACTGGAGCAGGCCACCGGCAGCGCACTGACTCAAGCCGGTATTTCAGGCCAGCAGATCAAGGGAATCGGAGTGTCCGGCCAGCAACACGGCCTGGTGTTGCTGGACGCCGACGGTCAGGTACTGCGCCCGGCCAAACTGTGGTGCGACACGGAAAGCACACCTGAAAACCAGCGCCTGCTGGACTCTCTGGGGGGCGAACAAGGTTCGCTGCAACGGCTGGGGCTGGTCATTGCGCCGGGCTATACGGTGTCCAAGCTGCTGTGGACCCAGGAGCAGCACCCGGATCTGTTCGAGCGCATCGACAAGATCCTGCTGCCTCACGATTACCTCAACTACTGGCTGACCGGACGTTGCTGCACCGATCATGGCGATGCCTCGGGAACAGGGTATTTCAATGTCCGCAGCCGGGAATGGGACCTGCCGCTTCTGGCGCAGATCGACCCCACGGGGCGCTTGAGCAAGGCGCTTCCCGAACTGCTTCCGGCTCACCACAAGGTCGGCACACTTCGGGACGACGTCGCCCGGCGTCTGGGACTGAATCCGGACGCGGTGGTCTCCAGCGGCGGTGGCGACAACATGATGGGGGCCATCGGCACCGGCAATATCCAGCCGGGGCTGATCACCATGAGCCTGGGTTCGTCCGGCACCGTCTATGCCTTCACAGATCAGCCAAAAGTCAGCGAACAACCCTCCGTGGCGACCTTCTGCTCCTCGTCCGGCGGCTGGTTGCCACTGATCTGCACCATGAACCTGACCAACGCCACCAGCGCCATCCGTGAACTGTTCGCCCTGGATATCAACGGTTTCAATCAGGCCATCGCCCAGTCCCCCATCGGTGCGGACGGCGTGCTCATGCTGCCGTTTCTCAATGGTGAACGCGTCCCTGCCCTGCCCGATGCCACCGGCAGCATCCTGGGCCTGAACAGCACCAACCTGACCCGGGCCAACCTGTGTCGGGCCGTGGTGGAAGGTACCAGCCTGGGCTTGCGCTACGGTCTGGACCTGCTGAGAGCCAGCGGTATCAAGAGCCAGACCATCCGCCTGATCGGCGGCGGCTCGAAAAGCGCGATCTGGCGCCAGATCATTGCCGACATCATGAATACGCCAGTCATCTGTACCGAATACGCCGAAGCGGCAGCATTGGGCGCGGCGATTCAGGCGGCCTGGTGCTGGTCTGGCGAGAACGGATCGGCAGCGGACCTGCAAACGCTGTGCGAACGCTGCGTGAGGCTCGACCCTGACAGCGAAACCCGTCCCATTGCCGAAAATGTGGTCGCTTACGAGCGGGTCTATGCCCATTATCAACAACAATTACGAGCAGTCTGACCCTGCCTTTTCATGGAGCACTTATGTTTCTCGTCTGTGGTGAAGCCCTGTTCGACCTGTTTACCCGAGCGGACAGCAATGGCCCGCTCAACAAACTGGGTCTGGAAGCCATTGCTGGAGGCTCACCGTTCAACGTGGCGATAGGACTGCGCCGTCTGGGGGGCGATTCGGCTTTTTTTGCCGGCCTCTCTACTGACTACCTGGGCCGGCGGCTACGGGCCGTGCTGGAACAGGAAACGGTCGCCCCCGACTACCTGATCGATTTCGACGCCCCGACAACCTTGGCCATGGTCGCAGTAGGGTCTGATGGCTCGCCCACCTACAGCTTTCGAGGCGAAGGCTGTGCCGACCGGCAGTTGCAACTGGAGCACTTGCCAACGCTCAATGAGCAGGTACGCGGGATTCATGTCGGTTCGTTCTCGCTGGTGGTGCAGCCGATTGCCGATACCCTGCTGGCACTGGTCGCCCGGGAAAGCAGTCGCCGCCTGATTACCCTGGACCCAAACGTGCGACTCAACCCCGAGCCGGACATAGAGCGCTGGCGCACCCGGATCCGGGCCTTTGCCGATCATGCGCATATCATCAAGGTCAGCGACGAAGACCTCCATCTGCTCTATCCAGGCCGCGACCCGCAAGACATTGCACAGGACTGGCTGAGCCAGCGTTGCCAGTTCGTCGTGCTGACCCGGGGTTCACAAGGCGCCAGCATTTTTACCCGTCAACATGGGAGCTGGTCGGTTCCGGCACAGAGCGTTACGACGGTCGATACGGTGGGGGCAGGCGATACGTTCCAGGCCGCTTTGCTGACGTTCCTTATCGAGCGTCAGCTGGACAGCCCGGAAAGCTTGCCGTCTCTGTCGCGGGAGACGCTTGATGAAATGCTTGGGTTTGCGGTCAGGGCAGCGGCGTTGACCTGTACGAAAGTGGGTCCGGATTTGCCGTATCGGCATCAGTTGTGATCCTTGAGACCGCCTTGCGCGATGGACATCGGTAGGAGCGAATTCATTCGCGAAGATTCTCCGGCCAATCCGAATATGCTCTCTGACGAGGAGCGTGTTTGTTACTGGGTGAATCGTTCGGCTTGATGCCGCCTTGCGCCTTTACGGCGCCCTACTTTGTTTTCGGACAAAGTAGGCAAAACCATTGCTCCGGGTTCGGCCCTGCCTGACGGCAGGGTCCCTTCGCTCCGGCGCTGATCCTTCACCAACGTCGCGTTTGGCGGTGTCTGCACTATCTCCGCAAGAAGCTTTTCTCGCTTTTGCTTTTCAAACACAAAAAGTCCAGACACCGCCGATTGCGACGCTGGTGAAGGCCGAGTGCAGGTGTTGTGGAGTGGGGTGCGAGGCAGGAGCCGAGCAAGCGCCGCCAGGCCATGGATGGCCCATCGGCGCGGCCCCATGGAACAACGCCGGAGCAAGGGAACCCCGCCGTCAGGCGGGGCCGAACCGGAGCCCATGGTTTCGTCCCTTTGCCGAAACAAAGGGGCCCGCCGTAAAGGCGGAACCGATACTCGCTACACAGCAAAATCCGGATATGTTCCCTGACGAGGAACGTATTTGTTACTGGGTAGATCGTTCGACTTTATGCCGCCTTGCGCCTTTACGGCGCCCTACTTTGTTTTCGGACAAAGTAGGCAAAGCCATTGCTCCGGGTTCGGCCCCGCCTGATGGCGGGATCCCTTCGCTCCGGCGCTGATCCGGCGGTCGCCACAATGGGCCATCCATGGCCCAGTGCGGCTAATTCTGCATCCCTGCAGAATTCCCACCGGATCACCACCTCCACTCAGCCTTCACCTACGTCGCGTTTGGCGTTGCTCACACCACCGCGGCAAAGAGCCCTTTTCGCTTTTCTTTGCTTTTGCTTTTCAAGCACAAAAAGCCCCGACACCACCGATTGCGACGTGGGTGAAGGCCGAGTGCAGGTGTTGTGGAGTGGGGTGCGAGGCAGGAGCCGAGCAAGCGCCGCCAGGCCATGGATGGCCCATCGGCGCGGCCCCATGGAACAACGCCGAAACGAGGGGACCCCGCCGTCAGGCGGGGCCGAACCGGAGCCAATGGTTTCGCCCCTTTGCCGAAACAAAGGGGCCCGCCGTAAAGGCGGAACCGATACTCGCTACATAGCAAAATCCGGATCTGCTCCGCCTCATGGACGTCTTCGCGGATAAATCCGCTCCTACACATTGGTTTCGGTAGGAGCGGATTTATCCGCGAAAAAGCCCCGTCCAATCCGGACATGTCCACTGCAGAAAAATGCCTTCCCGGATAAATCCGGTCCTACAGGAGTGTGGCTGACGGAACGACAGCACAGCATCAGCCATTGACTGTTTCCCTCGTCGATGGTCAGATGCGCGCCAGTTTCAGGTGTCCCCTGCCGCCGAGCACGGGATTAAACGGGAAGCCGGTGCGTCACACCCCAAGTGATCAGTCCGGCGCTGCCCCCGCAACGGTAAGCGAGCGAAGCATTCGACACACCACTGTGCCACGGCATGGGAAGGTGAATGCCTCATGACCCTCGCAAGCCCGGAGACCGGCCTGCAACCTTGTTTGGCAAACCCGCGGTGGGCGGGCGCAGGCCGGTCTTTGCGGGCTTCATTGTGCCTGCAATTCCCTATGCGTTGTTCCCTCCGGGATTCATTCATTCCTGTCTGGCTGGAATCGCATGTCCCGTTCTTCCCTGCTTCACTCCCTGGCGACTCACTCGCTCCGTATCAGTCTGCTCCCCTGCCTGGCGCTTTCGTCACAGGCACTGGCCGCTGACGAACAGCCTCTGGCCCTGCCCTCTGTGGCAATCACCGACAGCGCCGATGCACCGGTGACCGATCTGGCGACGCCGACACCCGCCGGCTCACGCCTGAAACTCACGGCCCTGAAAACACCGGCCAGCACCAGCAGCCTCGACAGCCAGGTCATTGAAAACCGCAACAACCTCACCGTCCAGGAAGCTGTCACCCGCTCCCCCGGCATCACCAGCATCGCCACGCCCGGCGATGGCAATACCGCCTTGTCCGCACGCGGTTTCACCGGGCATTCGTCGGTCATGACCCTGTTCGACGGTTCGCGGCTGTACACCGGTTTCGGCAGTCAGACGTTCCCGGTCGACCCATTCATGGTCGAGCGCATCGACGTGATCCGTGGCCCGGCCTCGGTGCTGTACGGCGAAGGTGCCACGGGCGCAGTGATCAACGTGGTGCCGAAAAAGCCGTTCGAGGGTGAAATCCGCAATCGCCTGCGCCTGGGCTACGGCTCCAATGACCGCCAGCAACTGGGCCTGGACAGCGGCGGCTCGCTGAGCGATACACTGAGCTATCGCCTCACCCTGAATCAGCAGGAAAGCAATGGCTGGGTCGATAACGGCAACTCCCGCAGCCTCGCGATGAGCGCAGCCTTGCGCTGGCAAGCCACTGATGACCTGAGCTTCACCTTCGCCCACGAGCGTGGCGACAGCGAGCCGATGAGTTACTTCGGCACGCCACTGATCGACGGCAACTACCGCGACAGCCTGCGGGACAAGAACTACAACCTGCGCAATGCCGTACAACGCTATAACGATGAATGGACCCGCCTGAACACGGATTGGGTCATCAGCGACACCGTCAGCGCCAGCAACCAGCTTTATTACATCAAGAGCCGTCGCCACTGGCGCAACGCCGAAGTCTATAGCTGGGACAGCGCCCAGGGACAACTGCTGCGCAGCGACTATCTGGAAATCAAACACGATCAGGAACAGGTCGGCGACCGCCAGAGCTTCACCTTCAATCATTCGCTGTTCGGCCTGGACAGCCGCACGGTGGTCGGGGCCGAATACAACCGGATTCGTTTCGACGTCTCCAACAACTCGCCTTACAACGATGTCGGCGGCGATTTCATCGACCCGTGGAATCCGGCACCCGGCGATTTCCAGAGCCAGTCGCCGTTCCTGCCGCTGAGCGAAAGCACCACGCGCACCTTTGCCATGTTTGCCGAAAACCGCCTGCAACTGTCCGAGCGCTGGTCGCTGGTCACGGGTATCCGCCGTGATCAGAACCACATCGACCGTACCGCCATGCGTACCGACACCCGTAGTGATCGCAGCCTCACGGGCGGTAACTGGCGCGCCGGGCTGGTGTTTGCCGTGACCGACCAATTGTCTCTGTATGGCCAGTATTCAACCAGTGAAGACGGGGTCAGCAACCTGATCAGCATGACTCCGACCCAGCAGCAGATGGACCTGACCGAAGCGAAGCAGACCGAGTTCGGTCTCAAGCAGCAATTCTGGGACGGCCGTGGCGAATGGACCCTGGCGGCGTATCACATCGTCAAGAAAAAGCTCCTGACCCTCGACCCGATAACCCGCGTGACGCAACAAGTTGGCCAACAGTCGTCCGACGGTCTGGAAGCCTCGCTGGAACTGGCCCTTGCCCAGGGCTGGCATGTGTCGGCCAACGCATCGGTGGTCCGCGCCGAATATGACGATTTCGACGAAAGCGTTTCCGGGCAGGTCGTGTCCCGCGCCGGCAATCATCCGACCGATGTTCCGCGCCGCACTGCCAATCTGTGGGTGAGCAAGGCCCTGAGTGAGGACCTGGACGCCGGCATGGGTCTGCGTTATGTGGACGAGCGCTATGCCAACACCGCCAATACGACTACAGTGCCGGGCTACACGGTACTGGACGCCAATCTGGGCTGGCAGGTGCGACCTGACGTGCGTCTGGGCCTGCAACTGAACAACCTGCTGGATCGTCGCTATGCCGCGTCCCAGTACAACAGTGGTCAGCAGTGGTTGATGGGGCAACCCCGCTCGTTCTTCGTCACGGCTGACTACAACTTCTGATCCGAGTGGCGACAGGCACAACGCCTGTCGCCAGTCTGTCTGGAAACCGAGCATGTCTACATTCCATATCGACCGCCTGCACTGGACGCCCCCGCATTGTCAGGGCCAGCCCTGGCAGCTCGACGGTATCGAACTGCGCATCGAGGAAGGCGAGTTCGTCGGTCTGATCGGCCCCAATGGCAGCGGCAAGACCAGCCTGCTGCGTTGCGCCTACCGGTTCAACGAACCGGACAGCGGCTCGCTGCAACTCGACGGACAGGATATCTGGCGGCAGACACCACGCTGGAGCGCACAGCACATTGCGGTGATGTTGCAGGAGTTTCCGCAGGAGTTCGGCCTGACCGTGCAAGACGTCGTGGCCATGGGGCGCACGCCGCATCAAGGCTGGTTCGACAGCGAAAGCGCCGGTGATCTGGCCCTGATCAACGAAACCCTGAGCCAGGTCGGCCTGCAAGGGCTCAGCGAACATTCGTTCGCGTCCTTGTCGGGTGGCGAGAAACAACGGGTATTGCTGGCCCGTGCGCTGGTACAGCAACCGGGGCTGCTGATTCTCGACGAGCCGACCAATCACCTCGATCCCCGCTACCAGCTGGAACTGCTGCATCATTTGCGGCAATTGAAACTCAGCACGCTGGCCAGTTTTCATGACCTCAATCTGGCCGCAGCTTTCTGCGACCGGCTGTATGTCATCGACCACGGTCGGATCGTGGCCAGCGGCACCCCGACCGAAGTCCTGACCGAACAGAGACTGCTGAACGTGTTCGGCGTCCATGCGCTGGTGGATACCCACCCACTGGCCCCTCACCCACGCATTACCTGGATCAGCCCATCATGATTCGAGTCCTGGCCTGCCTGATGCTGCTTGCCGCCCTACCCCTGTATGCGGCAGCCGATGCCTTCCCCCTGACCGTGCAAAGTTGCGGGCGCGCAGTGACGTTCGATCATCCCCCTCAACGGGCCGTCAGCCACGATATCAACCTGACCGGCATGCTGCTGGCCCTGGGTTTGCGCCAGAACATGGTGGGCTATACCGGCATCACCGGCTGGAAAACCCTTGATCCGGCCCTGCGCGAAGCGTTGAACGGGCTGCCTGAACTGGCCGAACGTTACCCCTCGGTGGAAAACCTGCTGGACGCCAATGCCGACTTTTTCTTCGCCGGCTGGAGCTATGGCATGCGCGTCGGCGGCCCGGTGACGCCGCAAACCCTGCAACCATTCGGCATTCCCGTCTATGAACTGAGCGAGTCCTGTTCGCGGATCATGGCCCAGCGTGAAGCCAGCCTCGATGACCTGTATCGCGACCTGCATAACCTGGGGCAGATCTTCGCCGTACCGGACCGTGCAGAAGCTTTGATCAAGCAGTTGAAACAACGTGTGGCACAGGTCACGGCCCGGCTGAGTCAGGTACAGCAACGGCCACGGGTGTTCGTGTATGACAGTGGCGAAGACCGCCCTGCTACATCCGGCAAGCTGGGCATGCCTCAGGCTCTCATCGCGACCGCTGCCGGCAAGAACGTCATGGACGATGTCGAGGCCAGCTGGACGCAGGTCAACTGGGAGAGCGTGGTGGAGCGCAATCCGCAGGTGATCGTGATCGTCGATTACGGATCGACCTCCTGGCAGCACAAGCGCGACTTTCTATTACAGAACGCAGCCTTGAGCAGCGTCGAGGCCATTCGTCAGAAGCGCTTCGTGGTGCTGCCTTATGTCGCCGTTACACCTTCGGTCAACAATGCCGAAGCCATCGAAACGCTGGCGGCTGCGTTGCACCCCGAACTGTTCAATGGGAAAAAACAGTGAAGCCGATCCGCAATGTGATCGGCTATCGCTGGCTCATCGCTGGCCTTCTCGTTCTCTTGATAGTGTCGTGCCTGCTGGCTCTGGGCTTCGGTCCGGCGCGAGTGCCGCTGGGCAAAGTGCTGGGGATTGTCCTGCATCAGAGCGGATTCGATGCTGTGGTGGACTGGAGCCAGGGGCAGGCACAGATCATCTGGCTGATCCGGGCGCCTCGGGTATTGCTCGGCGCTTTAGTGGGGGCCGGCCTGGCGCTGGTCGGTACAGCCCTGCAAGCCGTGACCCGCAACCCGCTGGCCGACCCGCACCTGTTGGGCGTCAGTTCCGGCGCGGCCCTTGGGGCGGTGATTGCGGTGCTGTATCTGGGAGAGTTTGTCGGCGCATTCAGCCTGCCGCTGGCCGCCTTCATCGGCGCGCTGGGCAGCATGTTGCTGGTGTTGACGGTCGCCAGCCGGCATGGACGCCTGGAGAGTGAACGCCTCTTACTGGCCGGGGTTGCGGTGTCTTTCGTGTTGATGGCGCTGGTCAACCTGCTGCTCTACACCGGCGACCAGCATGCGGCCAACTCCGTGATGTTCTGGATGCTTGGCGGTCTGGGGCTGGCACGCTGGGAGTTGCTGTGGCTGCCAGCGGCTTGCGTGCTGGGCGGATTCATTGTCCTGTTGTGCCTGACACGTGCACTCAACGCCTTGATGAGCGGTGAACAGACAGCTGTGAGCCTGGGCTTCAACACCCGGCATGTGCGCTGGCAGGTGTTCGTCAGCACCTCCCTGCTCACCGGCGTTCTGGTGTCGCTCTCCGGGGCCATTGGCTTCGTCGGCCTGATGCTGCCGCACATGGCCCGCCGTCTGGTGGGTGCCGAACACCGCAGACTGCTACCGGTCAGCGCCCTGCTCGGAGCATTGTTCATGATCTGGGTGGACGTCGCCGCCCGCTCGCTGATTGCCCCGCAGGACCTGCCCATCGGTATCGCAACGGCAGCGATCGGGGGCGTTTTCTTCATTGTGTTGCTGCGCAAGCGACAGTGACACTCGGACACCTGCCTGTCATCAAACCAGACAATCTCTCCTCTGGGCTCCAAAAAACAACAGAGTCTTCCAGGTTCATGACACGGCTCAACACATTGGTACCAAACACTCTGCAAACGCAGGATGTTTGATACCTCCATATTCAGTTATGAAAGAAGAGGCTGTAGCATCCTGTGGCACGCAGGTAATCGAAACTGCGCAATACTCCAGTTGGCGTATCGTGGCGGAGATCGATAGATATGGCACATTCACTTCAGTACCAGGTGTCAGACTCCATTCGTAACATTGAAGTCGAAGTCGGCAAGCTGCTTGATCTGGTCATCATGCTTAAAGAAGCTGGCAACGAAGATCTGTCGACAAAAGTCGGATTCCAGGCCCACAAGCTGCTTGAAGTGGCTGTGGCGCTGAGGATGGCGCTGTCGGATTGAATTGCAGGGACCGCAAATCCCTTCTTTTACCCTCAAGAGAACTCATCGTTCAGGAGCACATCTGCCCGACAAGGCGGAGTGGCTGCTCTATTGCTGTCATCGGTCAACTGTCTCTTTTTCTTCCTTGAAACTGTTTGTATAAAAATTGACGCAAACATCACTTTGCCATTACTGTTGCCGCCTCAGGCAGCATCATGCTTAGCCAACGGTTTGAATTTTCAAGGGAATGTCTAGCATGCAGGGCGCGCTGCTTCGTACGGGTAAAAGTGACGAATTCATTGCTGTAGGCGAAACCGGGCAATCGGTATACAAAACAGCCTTGCAGCTCATCACTGCTCTCACTCGTAAAGACCCCTCCCTTGCCAGATTCCTTGCCGTGCCAAAAAGCAACGAGCAAGGCAGCATCATTGACTGGTATAGCCCGGTTCCCGGCGATGTAGTGCCCTGGACCTCGGCAAGCGCAGAAGAACGCGACGACGCACGGGTTCAATTGCTTCGTATAAAGGACGTGATCGCCGAGATGAGCCAGGCCTTGGTACAGGCCGGAAACAAGGTTGAGCAAAGAGATCAGATCATCTTTGGCAAATTGCTGGGACTTGTCCCGCATGTACCTGCCGAAAGCTATCTGTATCTGGTCCAGACCACCCGGACCAATACCAATGGCAATAACGAACTCTATATGCAGCCTGTGCTGACCTTTTGGGGGTTCGTAGAAAACGAAGCTGATCGACACCGTGAACCGCTGCACTTTCTGACAGCCAATACGACGCCCCCTACCCAATCTTCCCCCTTGTCGGGTCAGACATCCGCCGCAAGTGGCGCGTCATTGCAGAGGCCACCCGCAACCGGTACATCCAGTCCCCAAAGTGCGCTGCTTCGTACTGGCAAAAGTGATGAGCTCATCGCGCTGGGCGAAACCGGCCAACCGGTCTACAAGTCCGCCTTGCAGCTTATTTCAGCCCTCAACCGCAAAGATCCCGATCTGGCCAGGTTTCTTGCTGTGCCGAAAAGCAACGAGCAAGGCAGCGTAATTGACTGGTATAGCCCGGTTCCCGGTGATGTGGTGCCCTGGAGTGCGGCCAGCGAGGACGAACGTAACGCAGCACGCGCTCAACTCGCGCGTTTCAAGGAAACCATCGCAGGGATGAGCCAGGCTCTGGTGCAGTCTGGAAGCAAGAACGGCCAAAGCGATCAGATCATCTTTGGCAAATTACTGGGACTGGTTTCCCACGCGCCTGACGAAAGCCATGTGTATCTGGTCAAGACCACCCGCACCAATGCCAACGGCGATACAGAATCCTATATGCAGCCAGTGCTGACGTTCTGGGGGTTCGTGCGCAGTGAATCTGACCGGCAACGTGAGCCTTTGTACTTTTTGGCTCCGCGACCTGCAGGTACGTCTCCTTTACCAGACTCGCCTTCCCCTGCAAATCTGGCCACACCACAGATAACAGCATCGCCCGTTGTCCCCACCCTCCCATGGTGGCGTCGCTTCTGGTGGCTATGGCCACTGCTGTTGTTGACGCTGGCCCTGCTGCTGTTCGGCCTGCTGCGCGGTTGTGTGCCAGCTGCAACGCTGCAAACTGGTGGTCTGACACCTCTTGGTACGGACACTTCCACGACAACCCATGACATCAGTTCGGGTAATCTGCCTGCGGGTAATGTCATCACCAGCGGCGCGACACTGCCTGCCTCCGGGGCAGCCGTCGGTAACCCGCTGCCGCCAGTGCCACCCGTTGAACCCGCATCAACCACCGCGCCAACATCACCAACACCGCCAGCGTCCGAACCGGCTGTCAGCGACCCCGTTGCGCCCGAATCAGCAGCAAAACCGGAACTTCCGGCCGAGCAGCCAACCGCCGGCAGCGCTCCGACACCACCGGGCATACCTGGAGAACCGCTGAGCATTCCAGCGGATGTAGCCGAAGGCCCTGCCTCGTTCCTCAACGGTAATTACCGTGCAGGTGCCGGCATCATGGACGCCAAGACCTCAAAACCATTGCGTCTCCAATATGCCTTCGAGAAAGGCAAAGGCAACGTCACGATCCGTCGTCCTGATGGCGTGTCCTGTACAGGCGCGGTCAATGCGGCGATGAATGGCGGCAATCTGGGCATCAACAGCCAGGATCAGGCCAGTTGCACCGATGGCAGCCGCTATGACATGCCTCAGGTTTCCTGCAAGCCGGGCGCCCAAAGCATCGCTGATTGCCAGGGCAACTACGGCAACACTCAATTTCCCATGTCCATGCGGCGCGAATAAAGGCTGGACCCATGCTGCCAGAACTTACGCAATTTGAAGAAACCGTCCATTTGATCAATGACAGCGGACTCCAGTTCATGGACTTCGCCGTCAAGCTTGATCTGCGTAACGAGCCCGCCGGGCGCTTTGCCAGGATGGGCAATACACTGATCGCACGCCTGCTGCAGAATCAGGAAACCAAGCAGTATTTCCATTTCGGGCCAGTGGGCACAGCCAGTCAGTCTGGCGAGCGACTGGCACAGTCACAGGCGCAGGAGCGTCTGGTCAGCGAAGTCGATGACGAAGACCTGACCTTGAGCATGCAAACCAGCCTCAAGCTGCTGGATGGGCTGTGGCTGCCCGTACCGTTTTTCCGCTTTCTGCCGCCAGAACGCTATGACGAAGGCCCGACCAACTGGGCCCGGGCGCGTCTGGTCGAACTGGAACAAGCCGATGTAGACGGCAATACTCACCGCCTGACGCTGGCGTTCGACACCCGCGCCATGGCATCCGCCGCCGGCATGCAATACCTGGCCCCCACTCGGGACGATATCAATGCCGGTTCGTCTTTCCGCCTGGCGTGCCATGCTCGTCAGAGCCGCTGGTTTCTGGACCAGAAATGGGTACAGGACTGGCTGGCGGAAATCTATCGTGAAGGCAACAAGCACCGCCCCACGGAAGACATCGACGAAGAGCTGGTCGAGCAGCGCCATATTGGCCACTACCTGAACCTGTTGAGCCTCATGGCCCGACCGATTCCCGAGCAACGCACCAGCGAACCGGCCCGCATCGAAATACCCGAGGTCAAACTCACCGCCAATGGCGTCGACTCCATCGATCCGCCCATTCCGGTGGATCTGGTGCTGGACGTGGGGAACTCACGCACCTGCGGCATCCTGATCGAGAATCACGGGCAATCCGGCGACGGGATGAAGCACAACTACATCTTGCAGATCCGCGATCTGGTACGTCCGGAACGGGTTTACAACCAGCCGTTCGAAAGCCGGGTGGAGTTTTCACAGGCCGCCTTCGGCAAGGAAAACTTCTCGGTTCAGAGCGGTCGCCATGATGCGTTTCAATGGCCCACCATTGCCCGTGTCGGTGTGGAGGCCGGGCGTTTGTCCGGGCGTCGTCGTGGTACTGAAGGCTCTACCGGCCTGTCCAGCCCCAAACGCTATCTCTGGGATGAGAACGCCTACACACACGGATGGCGCTTCAACAATTCCTATGTGCAGAGCGACAGTGAACCCAAAGCCACTGCTGCTCCCTTCTCGCACAAGATCACCAAGCTGGGCCAGGCATTTTACAAGCTCAAGAACGAGGACGACCGACTGCCCGCGTTCTCCCCGCAATACTCGCGCAGCTCGCTGATGACGTTCATGCTCGCCGAGGTCTTGACTCAAGCCCTGTCGCAGATCAACAGCCCGGCGCAACGGACCCGTATGGGTCACACTCAACGACCGCGGCAGTTGTCCAGCATTACCCTCACCGTGCCGCCGGGCATGCCGCAAGTCGAACGCTGCCTGCTCAATGACCGGTTGTTGCAAGCCCTGGCACTGGTCTGGAAATGCATGGGCTGGCATGAAGGCGACCTCGACCCGAGCAAAGCCAAAGGTCTTAATTCGTCGGTGCCTGCCCCACGCGTTCCCCTGCCACGTGTGAAAGTGGAATGGGATGAAGCCACCTGCGGCCAACTGGTCTACCTGTACACCGAAATCCGCGAGAACTTTGCCGGCCATGCCCAGGAGTTCTTCGATACCCTGGCGCGCCCAGACAAGGCCGATCGGGAGCGGATCACACTGGCCAGCATCGACATCGGCGGCGGAACCACGGACCTGGTGATCACGGATTACGCACTTGAGCGCGGTGCCGAACAGGCGAGCGGCAGTAACGTTTCGATCATTCCGGAACAACGCTTTCGCGACAGTTTCAAGGTTGCCGGGGACGACATCCTGCTGGATATCATTCAACGCTTCGTACTGCCTCCGTTGGAACAGGCCCTGAAAGACTTTGGCGTGGTATCGCCCCGCTCGCTGCTTTCACGCCTGTGTGGCGATGAAAGCACCAGCGCCCAGGACGCGATCCTGCGCCAGCAACTTAACCTGCAAGTCTTCGTGCCTCTGGGGCTGCGCCTGCTCAAGGATTACGAAGCATACGACCCGGAACTGCCAAGCCCGGCTCATGACTACAGCTTCGCAGAGCTTCTGGAAAAAGACGCGATCAGCGAGCGCATCCGCGAATACGTGGCCGGTGGCGTACGTCGTATCGACGGCGGTCGCGATGGCTTCGATCTTGGTCAGGTCATATTGCGCATCGACTTGCCAGCCATTCATCAGGCCTTCCTCAAAGGCCAGATCAACCTGATCAAGATTCTCGATGCCCTGTGTGAAGTGGTGTTCCAGTACCCCTGTGACGCATTGTTGCTGACGGGCCGCCCTTCACGCCTGCCAGGCGTTCAGGCTTATATCCGCCGCAAGGTGCCACTGCCGCCAGGGCGCATCGTGCCCATGAACGGTTATCGCACCGGTGGCTGGTACCCGTTCCACCGCAATGGCCAGATTGACGACCCCAAGAGCACCGCAGCCGTGGGAGCCATGCTGTGCCTGCTCAGCGAGCAGCGCAAAGTGTCGAACTTCTACTTCAGCGTTGGCCGCCTCAAGCCGTACTCGACCATGCGCCACATCGGCAAACTGGACGAAAACAACCTGGTCATCGACCACGACCTGCTCTATCGGGACGTGATCAGAACAGACTCGCAGGGCAATGAATCCCTGCAACTGCACGACCCGCAACTCGACGGCCCGCAACTTCGGGTCCTGGGCAAGACCCGACTGGGTTATCGCCAGTTGAATGCCGAGCGCTGGGTCGCCGCACCGCTGTACCTGATCGAGCTCACCGAACGAGGCACTCGCAAGCTGGTCGGTAAGCCGACCACTGACGGCAAGGAAGCCTGTCTGCTCTTGCGCTTCCGCGTAGAAAGCGCGGACGCAGACCGCAGCGACGCCGACATCATCGCCGAAACGCTGGTGATAGACGACAACATCGAAAGCAACGTCCTGGACCAATCCTTCGACCGCAAGGACGTGAGGCTGCAGCTCTACACCATGTTGAGCGCTGAAGGCGGTGCCTCCAACTATTGGCTCGACAGCGGGAGCGTGAGTCCGAAATGACTACCCTGACCAGCGAACAGATTCAACTCGCACACGCATGGACCTCCGTACACAAGGGCGCAGGCCTGGCCTTGGACTGGGTGGCGGAAGTCGCCGAAAAAGTCGAGGAAGTGGCGAATAAGGCCGACTCCCTCAGCCGTGATCTGTACCGTGCCCGCAATCTGGCCCGCAGCCTTGGTCGCGTGTCCGCCACCCCTATGGGCATTGGCTTCTTCGGCTTGTCCCAGGCCGGCAAAAGCTACCTGATTTCGGCTCTGGCAGCCGACAGCAAAGGCCAGCTCCTGACCCAGTTCGGCACTGAGCCACTGGACTTCATCAAGCACGTGAACCCGGTCGGTGGCGGCAAGGAAGCCACAGGGCTGGTCACTCGCTTCACCCGCCGGGCAGAACCGAGCCAGGATCCACAATTCCCTGTGGAACTGCGCCTGTTCCGCGAGGTGGAAGTTGCCATTATTCTGGCCAACGCCTGGTTCGAGGACTTCGACCATCAGCGCCTGAACAGCCAGATTACCGATGCGCAGATCGACGCCCTGCTGCAACGTTTCGAAGAGCACTCGGCGGCCGCTCCGACCCCGGGCGTCAACAGCGATGATGTGGTCCTGCTATGGGACTACCTCGAACACAACTACCCTAACGCTGTGCGTCCGTTGAATGCCCGCTACTGGCCTCGTGTGGTCAAGCTGGCACCGCGTCTGTCGGTTCGTGAACGAGCCCAGTTGTTTTCCCTGCTGTGGGGCGGCATCAACAAGATGACCGAAACCTATGAGCAACTGGCAACCGCCCTGCATCGCCTCGGCCTGGCCGAAACGGTTTTCGCCCCCCTCACCTCGCTGGTCAGCCAGCGCGATGGGCAGATGGTCCAGACCAACAGCATTATCAACGTGGACATCCTCAGCCGCCTGGGTGGTAGTGGAGATGGTGCACTGGAGGTCCGCCCCGCCGTTGAAGGCAGCCTGCGCGCCCCCGTATCGGTCAGCAGGGCCGAACTGGCAGCGCTTACCAACGAGCTGATTTTCCGATTGGACAACGAGCCGGCCAACGCCATCGTCAACAGCGTCGATCTGCTGGACTTCCCGGGCTATCGCAGCCGCCAGAAGCTGATGAGCATCGATGAAGCCAGCGAAGTGGACAGCAGCGGCGCAACCAACAATCCGGTTGCCAAACTGTTGCTGCGCGGCAAAGTGGCTTACCTGTTCGAGCGCTACACCAATGAGCAGGAAATGAACGCACTGGTCATGTGTACCAGCAGCTTCAAGCAGAGCGAAGTGGTCAGCGTAGGCCCCGTGCTCAAGAGCTGGATCGACAAGACCCAGGGCAGCAGTGCGCAGCAGCGCGATGGTCGCAACGGGTTGATCTGGGCACTGACCATGTGCGATGGCTTCATCGGCGGCGCGCTCAACGGCGAGACCGTACAGTTCCCGGAATCCTGCGACAACATGCTCAAACTGACCATGATCGAGCGCTTTGGCAACGAAGAATGGATGAAACAGTGGGGCAGCGCGCCGTTCAAGAACACCTACCTGGTTCGCAAGCCACGCTTCAAGACGAACTTCATCGATCTGGCAGCGGATGGCGAAGAGATCGGCTTCAACGAGCCGTCACAGTCGGCCTTGCAGGCCTTGCAAAAGGCCTTCGGCAACAGTGAACTGGTCAGACGCCATGTCGCCGAACCGCTGGATGCCTGGCAAGCGATGCTGAAGATCAACGATGGCGGCATGAGCCGTTTCAGCTCGGCTTTCACGCCTGTCGCCAATATCGACTTCAAGCTGGATCGTATCAGGGAGCAACTGGACGACCTGATGGTGCAGTTGCTGCCACGACTGGAAGAGTATTACGAAGCCGGTGGCGAAGATGAACGCGCCAGGAAAAAAGCCATTGCCAACCTGATCGTCCGCCCCTTCGCCACCACCAAGAACGGTAAATACGTACTGGGTGAACTGCTCGCCTACATGGCGGTGCCTGAAGAGCAACTGCGCGATCTTTACCTGAACGGCGACTTTGACAGCCCGGCCACCGAAACCGCTGAGGCAGCCCCGGTCAACAACGAACCGGAAGTCGAATACGACATTTTCGGAGAGGCCGTTGCCCCTGCCGCCGATACGCCGCCTGCGGCTGTGGCTCCACCCCAGCACCAGAGCCATGAACACCGCTTCGCCCGGGCAGCGTTCAACCTGTGGGCGACACACTTGCGCGGCCTCAGCCGTCGCCAGCATTTGCTGGACATGCTGGAGTTGCCCGCTGAAGCCATTGCCTTGCTGGTCAAGGAGCTGGTGGTCTGCGCAGAACGCCTGGATCTGCCGCTGCAACTCAGCCAGGCCTTGCTCAAGCGTGCTCAGAGCGGTGTGCGCAGGGAAAACCTGGTTCAGCGTCAGGTACTGACCGCACAACTGCTGCTCAATGATTTCGCGGCCTGGTTCGGTCACACCGCAGAGCCTGCCAGCCAGCGACCGACAGGTCTGCTGGGCACGAAACAGCCGCTCTTCTCTTTCTACCAGAAGGAAATGCCAGGCCGCTTCCCGCTTCTGGCACCGCAAGCCGACGATCAAAGCGTCATTTTCGCCGACGACTGGATTTCCGGCATTGCCATCCACACCCAGAACAACGTGGGCCATCGCAAGGGCAAAGAAATCACACCCGAGCAGAATGAGGCCCTGGGCCGTGTCATCCAGGCCTTCAAGACGAGATAACTCATGTCCATCACGATCAAACTTTCTCCACTGGCCACTCCCGTTCCCGGACATGCTTTTCTCCAGGTGCGCGGCTGGGAACAGGATGCTGGCAATCTGGAATTTGCTATCCAGCGCAATCAGGATGACTACTACCTGCAACACGACCGGCAATGGGGCAATGCTCCCTGCTGGTTCGCCCAGCACTTTGTGGAAGATGCCGATGGCGACTCGATCAGCTATCAGGCAGGCCCGGAAATCGTCGATCCGCTGCTGCTGAGCTCGGTTACCAGTATTTTCAATTTCCGCCTGCGCAGCCCTGACGGCAGCGTTGAAGATGAAAACCCAATGCGCCTTGCGGCCGGGTTGAACTCATCTCTGGCGGGCAGTTCGACAGGCGCGGGTGCCGCAGAAAGCACCGTCAGCCTGACACCGCCTCAAGAGCCGCCACCGCCGGTTATCGAGCCTGTCGAAGCGGAGCCGCTGCCAGAGCCCATGGCCGAGCCAGTGCCGCCCCCACAGCCTGCAGCAGCCAAAAGCCGGACAGGCCTGATACTGATCGGCATCCTGGTGTTGCTGGCCATCGCCGTCGGTCTCTGGTTCTGGCTCAAGCAACCGGCAGCCCCTGAACCCGTCGCCGCCCCGGTTGCCCCTCCTCCCGTTGCGGCCCCCACACCTCCTGTGAGCGCAGTGCCTTGCAGCGTCGAAGCATTGAGCAGCGAAACTGAACTGAACTTTGTCCAGGCCTGCATCAAACAGGCACCGGACAGCGCCACGCTGCTCAAGGTCATCGATCTGGCCAAGACCAACAAGCAGTGCGGTGTGGCCCAGCGGCTGTACGCCAACCGCGCTCAGGCCGGCAATATCGAAGTCGCTCAGGCCTATGCCCGCGAGTACGACCCCAAGTACCTGCAACCCAGTGCCTGCTTCACGGCCCCGGATAATGCCACCGCCGCTTACTGGTACGAGACCATCCTCGGTTATCAGGCCGACAATGCCGAAGCCGCCGAACGTCTGAAGGAGCTCAGGCCGTGACCCTGCGCCACGTTTCCCTGAGCCTCGCCGCCTGCCTGTGCCTGAGCACAGGCTACGCCATGGCCGCTGACAAGCCACTGCTCCAGGAGGGCAAGAAAACCCTGTTCCAGCGGGTACTCACCACGCCGGGATGCCATTTGAGCCCGGCCGCCGGTGCCGCCCCGGGAGCAGAACAACCAGCCTTCAGTCGCTTCTATGTCTATGAACATGCCACTGCCGGTAACGCAGAATGGCTCAAGGTCGGACCAGACAGTTTCGGCAAGACATCCGGCTGGCTGCCTGCGGCCTGCACCGTGGACTGGAAGATGCAGTTGACCCTGGCTTTCACCAATCCGGCCAACCGCGACCGCCTGATGTTCTTCAAGGAACGCAAGACCCTTGAAGGCATTCTCGACGCGCCGGACCCGGTCAGTCATGTGGCCCCGTTGCGCGCCAAGCTCAAGCAGAACACGCTTGCGCCGGGCGTACTGGCCCAGGAGCCGGAATACTTCATCGACATGCAGAAGCAGTTCTATCTGCTGCCAGTGCTCAGTGGCGAAGAAGTCATGACCGAGGCCGGTTTCCGGACCCGTATCCTCAATGTGGCATCGGTCAGCAAGGCAGATTCCGCGACAGCCGGGCAACCGGGACAGACAACCGCTTCCCAGAGTCAGGGACCAGCCGCCGCCAACGCCGCCAGCCAGCTCAAAGAGTTCAGTGCCGCCGTGGTGTTCGTGATCGATTCGACCATTTCCATGGACCCTTATATCGAGCGTACCCGTGAGGCCATCAGCAAGGTTTACGCTCAGATCGCCAAAGAGAATCTCGGTCGTCAGGTAAAGTTCGGTCTGGTGGCATTCCGCTCCAGCACTAAAGCGGTGCCGGGGCTGGAATACGTGACCAAGATGTACGCCGACCCCAACACCGTGAAGGATGGTGACGACTTCCTGGCCAAGGCCGCCGACCTCAAGCAGGCGAAAGTATCGAGCAAGAGCTTCGACGAAGACTCGTATGCCGGTGTCATGCAGGCGATCGAGCAGGTTGACTGGAGCCCTTTCGGGGCTCGCTATGTGGTCCTGATTACCGATGCTGGCGCTCTGGAAGGCGACGACAAGCTGTCCAAGACTGGTCTGAATGCCGAGCAGGTTCGTATCGAAGCCAGCAACCCTGGCGTGGCCATCTACACCTTGCATCTGAAAACCCCGGCCGGGGCCAAAGACCACGCCAAGGCCGAAGCCCAGTATCAGGCACTGTCCACTTACACCGGGACCAACACATCGCTGTACTACCCGGTAGACGCCGGTGATGTGAACACCTTTGGCAACAAGGTCGATGCACTGGCCGGGGCCATTACCCAACAGGTGAAGGCCGCTTACATGGGGGATGATGCCATTGGCAGCGCCATGAACGCCAAGGCATCCCCCGCCGAGCAGAAGATGCTCGATGACGCGGCCCTGATTGGCCATGCCATGCGTCTGGCCTATCTGGGCGAGAAGACCGGCAGCCAGGCTCCTCCGGTATTTCAGGCGTGGATCGCCGACCGGGACCCGATCAAGCAGAACGTCCCGACCACCGATGTCCGGGTATTGCTGACCAAGGCGCAACTCAGTGACCTCAGTGACGTACTGAAGAAAATCCTTGATGCCGCCAACGAAGGGTTGATCTCGCCCAGCGAGATGTTCGATCGCCTGCGTTCGGTTGCCGCCACCATGGGCACCGACCCCAATCAGCTCAAGCAGAACGGCACGGCCAAGCTCTCCGAACTCGGCGTGCTGGGGGAATACCTGGAAGACCTGCCCTACCACAGTGAAGTGCTGAATCTGGATGAGGAAACCTGGAAAAGCTGGGACGGCCTGGCGCAGGAGAAATTCATCCGCACGCTGTCGACCAAACTCCGCCATTACCAGGTGTACAACGCGGATGTCGATCGCTGGGTATCCCTGGCCGAAGGCAGCGACGCTCGTGAGAACGTTTATCCCGTACCGCTGGAAATGATGCCCTGACATGCTTCGGATCAAGGGACTGAAAGTACAGCGAGGAAGCGGAGCCGATGCACACCGCGTGCATCTGCCCGAACTGACACTGGCGCGTGGCTCGGTGCTGGCCATTACCGGCGAAAGCGGTTGTGGCAAAAGTACACTGCTCGAAACCCTGGGCCTGTTGCTGGCTCCCGAAGCACTTGAGCAGTATCGCCTGGGGGGCCAGGATATCGCCGCCCTGCTGGCCGCCGATGATCAAAAGGCACTGGCCGATGTGCGTGCCCGGTCACTGGGGTTCATCCTGCAAAATGGCGGGTTGCTGCCATTCCTCAAGGTGAGGGACAACATCAGCCTGCCAAGACGCCTGCTGGGTTTGCCGCACGAAAGCGACCATGTGGAACAGGCCATCGCCGCCCTGCACCTGGGGTCCTTGCTGGACAAGCTGCCTCAGCAGTTGTCCATCGGCGAACGTCAACGAGTAGCCTGTGTTCGCGCCATCGCCCATCAACCACAGCTCCTGCTGGCCGACGAACCCACCGCAGCCCTGGACCCGCACAATGCCCGACAATTGTTCGAGTTGCTGCTGGGGCTGGTGGACGAATTGGGCCTCAGCGCATTGGTGGTGTCCCATGACTGGGAACTGATAGACAGCTTTGGCCTGCCGCGCCTGACAGCCACCAACCTTCCAGGAGAGGCATGCTTTGAACCGGCCCGCTAAGCGTCTGGGCCTGTTGGCAGGGCTGGCGTTGGCCGACCTCTGGCATGACCGCAAAGTGTCCCTGTGTATCGCTGCATCGCTGGTGGCCGTGATTGCCCCGCTGTTATTACTGTTCGGGCTCAAACATGGCGTGGTCAGCCAATTGCAGGATGAACTGCTGCGCGACCCACGCAATCTGGAAATCAAGCTTCTGAGCAGTGGCAACTATAACGAGCAATGGTTGCACGAACTGAAACAGCGCCCCGAAACGGGCTTCGCCATCGGCCTGACCCGCTCACTCAATACCCAGGCCGACCTGATCGGTACCCAGGGCCGTTTTGTCGAAAATGCCGAGACCATCCCGACACGTGAAGCCGATCCGCTGCTGAACATGCCCGCCAGCGCCCTTGCACCCGGTCAGGTGATTCTCAGTTCGGCCGCTGCCGAACGCCTTTCCCTGGGCATCGGCGACACTCTGCGCCTGAGGGTACAACGACGTCTGGACGGAGCCTCTGAAAGGGGCGAAACCGTCCTGACCCTGACCGCGATTCTTCCCGCCGCCAGCTTTTCGCGCCCAGCCGCCTTCATACATCCCGACCTGCTGCTGCAGCTGGAGCGTTTTCGCGATGGTTATGCCGTCAATACGCTCGGCGCGACTAGTGGTCAGCCGACAGATCAACTGGTGCCCCGTTATGCCCGCGCCCGCCTGTATGCACGGGATATCGACAGCGTTGCTCCGCTGGAACGCTGGCTGAACGCACAACACATTGAAACCGGCAGCCGGTTGGCCGATATCGAAAATGTCAAAGCGATCAACCACGTATTGGGCGTGATCTTCGGGGTCATTGCCGGAGCAGCCTTGCTGGGTTGTGTGGCGTCTCTGGTCGGAGCCTTTCTCGCCAACATCGACCGCAAGCGCCGCAGCCTGGCCCTGTTGCGACTCCTGGGGTTCACCGGCCCGGCCGTTGCAGGCTATGTGGTCCTGCAGGCTGTCGTGCTGGCACTGACAGGCTATATCGGCGGCCTGTGCTGCTACCTCGTGGGCAGTCAGACCTTCAATCAGTTACTGGGTGGTCAACGTATCACCGGCAGTTTCGTTTGCCATATCACCCCCTGGCATGGCCTCGCAGCGCTGGCGCTCGCCCTTGTGGTGGCGGCACTGGTCGCACTGGTCGGCGCCGCCCGGGCCATCAGAATCCAACCTGCGGAGAGTCTGCGTGAACTCTAGACACTGGCGCCACCTGCTGTTTGTGCCACTGGCACTAGCCAGCCTCCAGGCTTCGGCAGCCTGGGAGGAAAAACTTTACAACCCCATGCCTGAAGCCGAAGACGTGGTGTTGCCCATGCCTTGCGATGGCTCCATGGTGTTTCGCAAAGTCTTCATTCCTCTGGCAGGCCCTCTGGACGACTACCCCATCAATATCGGGGGAGACAACAGCGAATGGGGCTATGTGGAACAGACCCATCCGGCCTTCATTGCGGGCAGTTTCACCGCCGAGAAAGCGGCCAAATCGCGCTACTACCTGTTGGCCAAATACGAGATGACCGACCTGCAGTATCGCGCCCTGACGCAGGCAGAGTGCCCGACGCCCTCGAACAAGCAACGGCTTCCGGTCGTGTCTCTGAGCTGGATGCAGGCCATGGAAGCCGCCGACAAATACAACCTGTGGTTACGTCAGAACGCAGCCGACAAGCTGCCGAAGGAAGACGGCGTGGCCGGGTTCGTGCGTCTGCCGACCGAAGTGGAATGGGAGTTTGCCGCGCGGGGTGGCCTGAATGTCAGCACGGCAGAATTCCGTGACCTGCGCTACCCGATGCCGGACGGGCTGAACGCTTACGAATGGTTCGCCGGCGCGCAATCATCCAACGGCCAACTGCAACTGGCCGGCCTGCTCAAACCCAACCCGCTCGGGCTGCACGACATGCTCGGCAATGTCGATGAAATGATGTTCGAGCCGTTCCGGCTGAACAAACTTGACCGCCAGCACGGTCAGGCCGGTGGCTATGTGGTGCGCGGGGGTGACTATCGCACTGCACAGGGTGAATTGCGCAGCGCCTTGCGCAAGGAACGCAACTACTACGAAAGCAAGGCGGCGGCCACCAGCAAGACCACAGGCCTGCGCCTGGCACTGGTGTCCAGCACCCTGACCTCCCGCGAGCGGGTCAGCAGTATCGAGAGCAGCTGGAAAAAGCTCGGCACCGGCAGTGGCGAGTCCACTCAGGGTAACGACAAGAATACCGTACAGGCACTTGGCACCCTGGCTTCGGGCGTGGCCGACGAAGGTTTGAAAGAGCAGCTCAAGGCGCTGGAAAACCAGTTGCGTGCCAGTAACCAGCAGCAGGAAGAAACCCGTGATCAGGCAATACGTGCCAGCCTCAATCTGGGCGCTTTCCTGTGCACCAAAATGCTCGATGACGGCAAATACCTGGACTTCCTGCAGAAAAACTACGACCTCAACTGCTCAGCCAGCGAGCAGGACAGCAGTTGCCCGATGCGCAAGGCCAAGCTCGACGAGCAGAAAGACCGTCTTCACAAACTCAGCCGTTACTACGCCAGCAGTCTGGTGGACTCCGGCACGCTCTATGGCGAACCGCTACTGGCCAGACAAGTTCCGGTCATGGGTGAAATCGTCGCCCGTAACGAACAACTCAAAGAACTGAAACCTTACCTGCAGACCCATTGGGTCAATCAGCAGGCCTTTCTCAAGACACAGAAAATCGACACCGATGCCTGGCTTGGCCGCTGCAAAGCCGTCAGTCAGTGATCCGAAGCGCGTTTACCACCAGGAGCAGCAGCATGAAACAAGTATGTGATTATCTCCCCAAGGCCATTGCGGGCCTGTTCTTGTCCGTCAGCCTGGTGCTGGGCGGTTGCGCAAACACCGGCAGCAGCATGCTGGGGTCATCCGGCCCCGCACCTGACCCGCGCCTGACCCAGAGCACAGACGCCAAGTTCTTCTCCACTTCGGGCCTGACAGCCTGTGCTGGCGGTGCCGGGGTCGGCATTCTGGCTTGTGCCGTGGCCAGCCCCAATGACAAGGTCAAATGCATGGTGGTCGCAGGGATCGCGGCCTGCGGCGTGGCCATGGGAGCCAACTATTACTACGACTATCGCCGTAGCCAGTACTCCGACACGGCACAGCGCCTGCAACTGATGAATGACGAAGTGAAAGCCGATACCGAAAAAGTCGCCGTGCGTACCGCCACCCTGCAACAGGTGATCAGCGACGACAAAGAGCGTATCGCGAGTATCCAGAAATCCATTCAGAACAAGACGGTGGACAAGGCCAAGGCACAGCAGGAAATCGCCAGCATCGACAGCAACCTGACGCAAATGCGCAAGGATCTGGATGGCATGCGTACCAAAGTGACCGAATACCAGAAGACTGCGCAGCTTGAGCGCACCAATGGCGGCGGTAACAAGGTCACTGAAATCGACGGCGAGATCGCCAAGATGAACACCAAGGTCGCCTCCCTGCAGAAAGAAGTGGATGGTCTGTACAGCCAGCGCTCTGCTATCACTCTGGGTTGAGGTGAAGATGATCATTCGAGCATTGCTGATCAGCTCGGGTCTGCTGCTGTTGGGTGGTTGTGCCACCCAACCGGGTAGCTGCGACTCGAACAATACCGAAGCCAGCCTGATCACCAAGATGAACTGTGATCACTCCGGTGGTTACAGCGATCAGATCCGCCAGCGTGAACAGGCTCTGGTGGCCGCACGCAACGAAAACGCGGCTTTCCATGAGGTGTACGACAATCTGGTGGCCCAACAACAGGCCACGAGCAAAAGCCTGGCCGAGCAACAAAGCAGGCAGGCCGCGTTGAATACCTCCATGAGCAAACTGCTGGGCCAGCTCAAGGCTCGTCACGCCAACAAGACTCAGGTCCAGCAACAGATAGGCGATCTGGAAAAACAGATGGCTGCCCAGAAAAAGCTCACCGCCAGTGCAGACCCGGCCGTGCTTGAAGCACGCAAGCAGGAACTCAAGGCCCTGCAACAAAAGGTCTCCAGGCTGCAACTCAGCCTCGGCTACGAATGATCCTTTCTTGAGGCCCTTCGGGGCCTCGTCCTGTTTTGGACCCGTGCCATGCAACGCATTACCCGCGACGCCACATCCGCGCCTCCAGAGCAGCTACGCGATCTGGAAAGCAAGGTCGAACTGCTGCACCGTCACTTTCCGCCCAGTGTTGCCAGCCTCTATGCCATCCCGCGCACAGGCCCTCAGGACTCGTTGCAATGGTGGTCAGAACTTGGCGGCCAGCCGCTGCCCTATCACAGCCTTGATATCACGGCACAACAGGCATTACTGGCTCGCTACGAACAGCGCCAGCAGGCTATCCGGCGTCTGGTCGATGAACTTGGGGCACGTGGCAAGATCGACGAATCCCGGGCTCTGGAGACATTGATTGCGGCTCCGGACCTGAACAACCTCTATAGCCTGAACGACGAACCGGTGGTTGTCCGCTGGGGGCTGTCACCTCAATTGCCCCCCGTCGCTCCCCTCTCCCCGGCAGCGTCTCCGGTGCCTGCGCCGTCCCCCCGGACACCATCGCGTCACTGGTGGTTGCGCATTCCCTTGTGGCTACTGCTACTGCCTTTGTTGCTGCTGTTACTGTGGTTGCTCTGGACCTGGCGTGGCAGCCTGTGGAATCTGATTTACCCGAGCCGGATGGAAAGTTACGCCTGCACGGCAGGGGCTCCGAAACCGGACTTTGTCGTCGTGCTGGATACCTCTGGCTCGATGAACATCAACATCAACGCAACGGCTGAAGACGAAGAATGGCTTTTCAAGGTCGGTGACAACCTGCCGGACAACAATCCGAGAAAGGCCCGGCTGATGGCCGAACCGACCCGCATGACGATCGCCAAGCAATCCTTTGCGAGCATGATCGATCAACTGCACCCGGACATCGATACTCGCCTGATCACCTTTCAGGGCTGTAACAGCACGGTCGACCAGGGAGTGTTCAGCCACAATGCCCGCCCCCGACTGATTGCCGGGGTCAACCGGCTTCAGGCGGATCAAGGCACACCGCTGGCGGCCAGCCTTGCACAGGCTGCCAGCAAGGTCGATGGACGCTTCAAGGATGCGGTCGTGGTGATGTTTGTCGATGGCGAAGACGGCTGTGAGCAGAATGCTTGCGAGGTGTCTGCACGTATCGCCAGCCAGCAGCCCAGATTGCGAGTGAACGTGGTCAATATCAGCGACAGCGCCCTGTCCAATTGCATCGCAGAGAACACGGGGGGCCGTGTTTACGCTGCCAAGGAGCCTGCCGAGGTTCAACGCATGCTGCGTGAGGCCATGGATGAAGTGTCCAGCCAGCCGAACTGCCAGAACGAACACAAGCCATAACGCCCCAGGCAGACCTGAAGCGGCTCACACCGCTTCAGGCTGCTCCCACCTCAGCTCCTGACGTCGAAACGATCCAGATTCATCACCTTGGTCCAGGCCGCCACGAAGTCGCTGACGAACTTTTTCTCGGCATCGGCGCTGGCATAGACTTCCGCGATGGCTCGCAATTGAGCGTGTGAGCCAAAGACCAGATCGACACGTGTGCCGGTCCATTTCACTGCACCGGTCTTGCGGTCACGTCCCTGGAAGGTGTCGTTGGCGCCCGAGGTGGCATTCCATACTGTCCCCATGTCGAGCAGGTTCACCAGAAAGTCATTGGTCAGCGCCCCTGCACGCTGGGTCAATACCCCATGCGGGCTGTTTCCGGCGTTGATGTCCAATACCCGCAAACCTGCCAGCAGCACTGTCATTTCCGGAGCGGTCAGGGTCAGCAGTTGCGCCTTGTCCACCAGCAGCGCTTCGGCCGATACCCTGTAATTGCCCTTGAGGTAGTTGCGGAAACCGTCGGCAACAGGTTCGAGGAAACCGAAGGACTCCACGTCCGTCTGTTCTTGCGAGGCGTCGGTTCGGCCCGGCGTGAACGGCACCTCGATCATATGCCCGGCCTTGCTGGCGGCCTGTTCGACGCCTGCATTGCCCGCCAGCACGATCAGATCCGCCAGGGAGATTTTCTTGCCGCCGGATTGCGCACTGTTGAATCCGGCCTGGATCCCCTCAAGGGTTTTCAGCACCTTCGCCAGTTGCTCGGGCTGGTTGACAGGCCAGTCCTTCTGCGGAGCCAGACGAATGCGTGCGCCATTGGCGCCGCCGCGCTTGTCGGAGCCCCGGAAGGTCGAAGCCGATGCCCATGCCGTGGACACCAGTTGCGACACCGACAGGCCTGAAGCCAGGACCTTGCTCTTGAGTGAGGTCACGTCAGCCTCATCGACCAGGGCGTGATCGAGTGCAGGCAACGGGTCTTGCCAGAGCAGTTCTTCGGTGGGCATTTCCGGCCCCAGATAACGCGCCAGCGGCCCCATGTCACGGTGGGTCAGCTTGAACCAGGCACGGGCAAAGGCATCGGCCAGTTGATCCGGGTTGGCCAGAAAGCGCCGGGCGATCGGCTCGTAGATCGGGTCGAAGCGCAATGCCAGGTCGGAGGTCAGCATGGTCGGGGCATGACGTTTCGAGGGGTCATGGGCATCGGGGATGGTGCCCGCGCCTTCGCCGTTCTTCGGTCTCCATTGATGTGCGCCTGCCGGGCTCTTGGTCAGTTCCCACTCGAAGCGGAACATGTTTTCCAGGTACTCGTTGCTCCAGCGTGTCGGGGTCGAGGTCCAGGTCACTTCCAGACCGCTGGTGATGGTGTCGCCGCCCTTGCCGCTGCCAAAGGTGTTCTTCCAGCCAAGGCCCTGCTCTTCAAGACCTGCCGCTTCAGGCTCGGC
The DNA here is from genome assembly GCF_044748865.1 of Pseudomonas sp. NPDC089734. Lineage (NCBI taxonomy): Bacteria > Pseudomonadati > Pseudomonadota > Gammaproteobacteria > Pseudomonadales > Pseudomonadaceae > Pseudomonas > Pseudomonas sp. NPDC089734. Next base: position 197,620 of record NZ_JBIVGV010000006.1, read on the forward strand.
CCCTACATGATCCGCAGGACCTGCGCCATGAGTCTTGCCAAAGGCATGACCGCCCGCGATCAGGGCGACGGTTTCTTCATCGTTCATGGCCATGCGGCCGAATGTTTCGCGAATATCCTTGGCCGACTCGACCGGGTCCGGATTGCCTTCCGGGCCTTCCGGGTTCACGTAGATCAGGCCCATCTGCACCGCTGCCAGCGGGTTTTCCAGATGACGCCCTTCGCTGTCGGTCCGCTTCTGTTCGCGGCCATGCAGGTCAGGCTCGGCCACCAGCACGCCTTCGCCTTCCGGTTGCGCCTCCTTGCCATAGCGCGTGTCGCCGCCCAGCCAGGTTTTCTCGGCGCCCCAGTAGACATCCTCTTCAGGCTCCCACACATCCGGACGACCGCCGGAGAAACCGAAAGTCTTGAAGCCCATGGACTCCAGCGCAACGTTGCCGGTCAGGATGATGAGGTCGGCCCAGGAGATCTTGCGGCCATATTTCTGTTTGATCGGCCAGATCAGGCGACGCGCCTTGTCCAGGCTGACGTTGTCCGGCCAGCTGTTGAGAGGCGCAAAACGCTGCTGACCGGCACCCGCGCCGCCACGGCCATCACCGGTGCGGTAGGTGCCAGCACTGTGCCAGGCCATACGTATGAATAAAGGACCATAGTGGCCGAAATCCGCTGGCCACCACTCTTGCGAGTCCGTCATCAATGCCAGCAAATCCTTCTTCACTTCAGCCAGATCGAGGCTCTTGAACGCCTCTGCATAATCGAAGGCCTCTCCCATGGGGTCAGACAGGGATGAGTGCTGGTGCAGGATCTTCAGATTGAGCTGGTCCGGCCACCAGTCGCGGTTCGTGGTTCCGCCACCGGCAGCGTGGTTGAACGGACATTTGGATTCAGTTGTCATGTCTTTTCTACCTCGAGATCTTCTGCATCTTTCTATCAGGGCGCAGCCTTGACAGGTGATGTCTATGGCATAGGCAAGACCCGACCGGGCCCCGCTCTCACGGCGAAACATGCTGCGATTACAGTTACCACAGCAACACTTAAGCCTAGACGACTACTGAAGACAATCTTTTGATACTGATCTGACAGACAACAAAAAACCCGCTGCCACCTTCATCAGGCGACAGCGGGTTCGGGGTGATGCCGCTTACTGGTTGTCAGGCAACGCGTAAGCGATCACATAGTCGCCACGATCGGGCGACTGACGTGCACCACCGGCGGTGATGACGATGTACTGCTTGCCGGTCCTGGGCGAAACATAGGTCATAGGACCACCCTGGCTGCCCACTGGCAGACGGGCTTTCCAGGCTTCCTTGCCGTTGGAGGAATCAAAGGCGCGCAGGTAGTAATCCTGTGTACCGGCAATGAACACCAGACCACCCTGAGTCGACAGCGTGCCGCCCAGGGTCGGCATGCCGATCGGCAAAGGCAGGTTCATCTTGATGCCCAGCGGGCCGGTGTCTTCGACCGTGCCCACTGGCACTTGCCAGGCGACTTTCCGGGTCTTCATGTCGATGGCACTCAAGGTCCCGAAAGGCGGAGCCTGGCACGGAATACCGGCGACCGACAGGAAGCGGTTCTTGTTCACGGCATACGGCGTGCCCTTGAGCGGCACGGCCCCCATGCCCGTGTTCAGCGCTTCACCGCCGGACGAGGCCTTGGCATCCTTCTCTTGCGGAACCATCTGGATCCACAGCCCCAGACGCATGTCATTGACAAAGATGAAGCCGTGCACCGGGTCAGTCGAAATGCTGCCCCAGTTCAGCCCGCCCAGCGACCCCGGGAAGCTCAGCGAAACATCAGTGCCCGGCGCGGTGTACAGGCCCTCGTAACGCATTTTCCTGAACGAGATGCGGCACAGCATCTGATCGAATGGCGTGGCTCCCCACATGTCCGATTCCGTCAGGTGTGGCGCGCCGATCTGTGGCATGCCGACCGACAGCGGTTCGGTCTTCGAGTACGGCTCGTTCGGGATATTGGACGGTTTGACCGGGATTTCCTCAACCTTGGTCAGTGGCTGGCCTGTAGCGCGGTCCAGCACGAAGATCTGGCCGGCCTTGGTGCCGATCACCACCGCAGGCACCTTGCTGCCATCGGCCTTGGTGAAGTCGATCAGGCTTGGCTGCATCGGCAGGTCAAAGTCCCACAGGTCATTGTGGACGGTCTGATAGACCCACTTCTCTTCGCCTGTGGTCGCGTTCAGGGCCAGCACGGAAGCGCCGTATTTGTGATCCAGCGCGGTACGTTCCACACCATAGATGTCGGTGGACGAACTGCCCATCGGCAGGAATACAGTGTTCATCGCCGGGTCATAAGACATCGGTGCCCAGCTGTTAGGGGTGCTGCGCACATAAGTACTGCCGGCCGCGGGTGCGTTCCTGTCTTCAGGGTTACCCGGGTCGAATGCCCAACGCATCTCACCGGTCACCACGTCAAAACCACGAATCACACCACCCGGCATGTCCGCCTGAACGTTGTCGGCCACGCGACCACCGACCACGACAGTGGTACCCGCCATCAGCGGCGCGGAAGACAACTGGTAATACGCATCGGGAACATTGCCCAGACCGGCTTTCAGATCGACCTGACCGTTGTTGCCGAAGCCCTGGCAGAACGCGCCGGTATCGGCATCGACGGCAATCAGGCGTGCATCAATGGTATTGGTCAGGACGCGACGCTGGCAATTGGCACCCGCCGCCACTGCCACAGCCTTGGCAGGCGTACTGCCATCTGTTGGCTGAACCAGAGCTGCAGTGGCGTCGAAATAGGCCAGGCCACGGCAACGCTGCCAGACCGCCGCCTTGGCGTTGATCTCGTTCTTCCACAGTTGTTTGCCGGTGTCGGCATCCAGCGCGATGATGTTGTTGTGCGGCGTGCAGATGAAGACCTTGTCGCCCACCTGTAAAGGCGTCATCTGATCTTCCGCACCATTGCCATTACTGATCGCAATGTCACCGGTGTTGTATGTCCACGCAGGCACCAGTTTCGAGACGTTGCTGCGGTTGATCTGATCCAGCGCCGCAAAGCGGCTGCCGCCTTCGTCGTTACCGTAATGCTCCCAGTTCTTCTGGGCCTTGGCCGGATCAACGCGGGTCAGGCCCGGGCCGTTCCCGGTCGGCGAAACCGAGGCATGGGGTACGAACATACCCGCACCGCCGGCAATCACAGCAATAGCCAGTACGCCACTCAGGACATAACCCGCACGGCCGCCCTTCAGGCCATTGGCCTTGCGCAGAGTCGGGTACACCAGTGCCACCAGCAGGCTCAGAACGCCCAGGGCGAACAGCCGGGAAATCAGCGGCCAGAACACCAGCCCGGCGTCGGCCAATGCCCAGATCACGGTGAGCACCATCACCGCCGCGAACAGCCAGGCACCGGCCAGATGCTGTTTGAAAAGCAGAATGCCCGATGCGATCAGAGCAATACCGGTCAGCAGGAAGTACCAGCTGCCGCCAAGAGTGACGAGGTAACTGCCACCGGCTCCGAAGAGCAATCCGAATAACAGCACGCCGAAAGCGACGACCCAGAGGGGCCAGCGACTGACGGATGCCGAAGGTTGAGAGTTAGTCATGTTGCATGATCCTGCTGACGCATGAGCGCATGTGGGGAAGTTTGAAAACAATCGGGGGCAGAGTCTTTCAAGCCGCATTCAGGACTCAGGTCATGGGCAGGTTTGCAAGAACTGTGCACCGTAGCGGCATGTCATCGAGGGCCGCAGAAATTATTAACTAAACGGTTAATTTACTAACGATAACAAAAAAAGGACGACCTGCGTCAAATTGTCATCCTTTCCAAATGAGAAAGACTCTTACCCAAGAAGCAACAATCAAGGCGAAACTACTCAGTCCGCTGACAAGAAGTGCGCAATCAGACTGATGTCTACATCGATAAAATACATCACGTCATGATATAAAAGCCGCCCCTTCTCTTCACCGATGAGACGCCGCTTCCATGGCCGACGCCCTCCCCAAGCAGGATTTTGAAACCCTGTCCGAATTCCGCTATCAGTTGCGGCGTTTTCTGCGCTTTTCCGAAGAAGCTGTGCAAACCTGCGGTGTGACGCCACAGCAATACCTGCTCATGCTGCACACCCAGGGGTTCAGCGGACGTACCTGGGCCACTGTCGGCGAGCTGGCAGAACGCTTGCAGATCGTGCCTCATGGGGCCGCAGCCTTGGTCAAGCGCTGTCAGAGCCTGGGCCTGGTTCAGAGCCAACGCAGCGAAGAAGACCGCCGCGAAATGCAAGTCAGCCTGACCGAAAAGGGAAACGAGGTTCTGACGCAACTGGCCTTTCTCCACCGGGAAGAACTCAAATCGGCGGACAGGCGTTTCCGCGTCCCTTTCGAGCAGGAGTGAGCCGTGTCAGCCCCCGAGCACACCTCCCTTTCGGCACGCTTACGCTCGCTCTGGCCTGCTCCCCACGTCATTGATGCCCGAGAGAAATTACGGGCCAGTGTTGGCGCGGCGCTTGGCGTCCTGCTGGTTGCTTCACTGGCAGCCCTCTGGCTGCACGACGCAATCGCCATGCAGCACAACCTGCTGGCCATGGCCATCGTCGCCCCCATCGGGGCCAGTGCGGTGCTGATATTCGTGATGCCCTCAAGCCCCTTGGCACAACCCTGGTCCGTGGTCGGAGGCAATACGATCTCAGCGTTTGTGGGCATTGCCTGTGCCAAATGGATTCCCGATGCCACTCTGGCCGCGGCCCTCGCCGTCAGCCTGGCGATCATCGCGATGCTGGCAACCCGCTGCCTGCATCCACCGGGGGGCGCAGCGGCCTTGCTGATGGTCATCACCGGCTGCGATCAATTCAAGTACGCACTGAGCCCCGTGATGCTCGACTCGCTGTTGCTGATAGTGGCAGGCGTGCTCTACAACAACCTGACCCGCCGCCCATGGCCTCATGTCCAGCAGGTGAAAAAAGATACCCCTGTCAGCCGTTTCAGCGAAGCGGATCTGGACGCGGCTCTGGCCCACTACAATCAGGTGCTGGACGTCAGTCGCGACGACCTCCATGCATTGCTGGAACATGCAGAAGCATCAGCCTATCAACGGAAGATGGGAGAAATTCGTTGCTCGGACGTGATGAGCCCTGCACCCATTGTCGCTCGCCAGGAAATGACCCTGCGTGAAGCATGGGCACTGATGCGCAAGCACAAGATCAAGGCATTACCCGTGATCGACCGCCAGCGTCATCTGATGGGGATCGTGACCGTAGCGGACTTCATGAAGCAGATTGATCTGGATGCTCACGAAGGTGTGAGCTGGCACTTGCGTGCTCTGCTGCGCCAGACACGCAGTAAACAGCCAGCGAGCATCGTCGGGGAAATCATGAGCCGCACCGTGCGAGTTGCCAGCGTCAATCGTCTGCTGACCGACCTGGTGCCCGTTTTTTCAGAGAGCGGTCACCGGCATGTCCCGATCATCGACGAGCAGCGGCATCTGGTGGGCATCATCACCCAGTCTGACTTGATCAAGGCGTTGTATACGGCGGTACGCGCCTAGGCTTTGTACGAAATGTCTTGATACTCGGTGATGCTGCGTTGAAAACGGTCTCGTGCGCGAGTCCGATCGGAATGCTCATTTACAACCCGTAAAGTCGAGCGCGACTCCGACCGTTCCTCGACCGTTTTCGCCTTGCCTGACCTTCGTCTCAAAACTTTTCGTACAGAAGCCTAGCTTCAAGTCAGATGGGCAACGTCGTTCAATTCGAGTTTTGATTCACAAAACTGCTGACTGCACGTACCACCGAGTTCGCCCCTTCCTGAATATCCTGGATGACCTGGTCGGCATTATTGGCGAGTGTCAGGGCTTCATTGGCCTGCTCTGTGCTGCGAACGATCACGCCCACGGCACCTGAAGCGAGGCTCTGGTTTTCCTTGACCACGCTGACAATCTCTTCCGTTGCCTTGGTCGTACGGGACGCCAGTTGACGAACCTCATCGGCCACCACGGCAAAACCTCGTCCCTGCTCCCCAGCACGAGCCGCTTCGATGGCTGCGTTGAGAGCAAGCAGGTTGGTCTGCTCGGCAATACTGCCGATGGTTTTGACGATGGCACCAATGACCTGGCTCTGAGAATCGAGCGCCTCAATACCCTTGGTTGCCTCCTGCATGGACTGGGTCAAACGGTTCAGGACCTCAACCGTATTCTTGATGACTCCACGCCCTTGCTGGGCCGTACCGTCGGTCTGGACAGAGGTCCGATAAGCCATATCCGACGCCTCGGACACTGCCTTTTCACGCTCGACCTGATCAGTGATGACCGTTGCGAACTTTGCAATCTTGTACAGTTTGCCGTTCGCATCGGTAATGGGGTTGTAAGACGCTTCAAGCCATACGTCACGCCCATATTTGTCAACGCGCTGGAAGCGATCGACGATGAACTCGCCTCGCCGCAACCTCTCCCAGAAGTTTTTATACGCATCCGAAGCTGCCTCTTCAGGCAGGCAAAACATGCTGTGATGTTTGCCTTTGATCTGCGCCAGCTCATACCCCATGGTCTTGAGGAAATTTTCATTGGCGCCGATCACGATCCCTTCGAGGGTAAAATCGATCACCGCAGTAGAACGGTGCAGCGCATTGACGAGCGCCTCGTTTTCCCGCGAAGCCTCGATCGTGCGCGTCAGAACGCTCGAATAGAGAGTGACCTGCTCAATGCCACCCGTCTCATTTCTGAAAGGCACGACAATCGTTCTGAGCCAGACCTTGGCGCCCTGCTTATGATTCAGCCGCAGCGTGCCGCTAAAATGCTTCCCTTCCCGAATCGCAGTAAGCGCCCGCTTCTGATGAGCGTCATTGCTCAGCTCTGGCGGACTCAGGTCTATAAGACTGCGCCCAAGCACTTCGCTTTGTGAATAACCAAGCTCAGCCTCAAAGAGAGCGTTAATGGATTGCACCTTCCCTCGGCCATCCAGTACAGCTGCGACAGTTTCCAGATCCAGAACCTGGCCTGCTTGCTCATGCATCGCGAGGCGAAGTTCCAGTGCCTTGTTGGCCTTTTTCAAATGTGAGTTAAACATGATGTGTATCCGAGGAGGGTTACCAAATGCATCGGGTGCCAAGCAAGAATCTTTAGAGGGTCAATAGTGAAGAAATCCGGTATCCGACACAAAGAAGCCAGGCGTTTTTCCTGGCTCAAAGAAGGTCAGAATCTGACTATACGGTTCCATTCACCAGACCGCCCGAATCACTCTCAAACGCTGGTCTTGTGTCCTGTAAAAAGGGTCAGTCGAGCTCGTCGGCCAGCGTCAGAAACGCCTCGGCAAGCTCTCTCAAGAAGTCGGCATCCAGCGGAAGCTGAATCCGGTTCTTGGCAACGTTTGCCGCCTCACCGCCATACATGATGCTGATCGCTTGGTGATCAGACATCACCGCAAGCCTGTCAACCGGGATCTCTATTGGCTTCCCTTTATCTCGAACGGCCCAGAACATCTCTGGCTCTGAAAACTCAAGCCGGAATCCAGGCGGCTGCCTTTTAGGTCCCATAAATCGCTCCATCGATTTTTAGAAGCCGCGAGTGTATAGGATTTGATGGGGGACGGCATGTGCCTGCCAGCTCAGTTTTTACACATGACCTGTGGAGCTGCTGCTGGCTCGAGTTTTCTGGGGACGACAATTGGAATGCCAGGAAAAGAGACGAGCTCGATAACGCCGAATACACACATGGGCGCTTCGCCGCCTTCCCCATTGGATCGAGTGCCGACCCCGACCAGCGCTTCGTAGTCCTTTCCTGGCTCCAGCTTGAATACCTGTGCCTGACTGCTGCAAACGGAGTACGTGCTGCCATAGCCACCAATGCTTGCGCCCCACGTTGCCAGCTGAAATGGCACATCCGCTCTGACGCGATACTCCGTCACAACTTCCTTATATACACCCTCGCCCATCCGAATCGAGGGAACGTACTGAGCCAGACCGGGTGCAACTCTTTTCGGCATACCTGTATCCGCCGATTTCAAGGGGTACTGAGGGTAATTGATGTTCGGCGCCCCACTGCTCACAAAACGCCCGGCGCTCGCCATTCTGTGACGGGTAACAGGCGCACAACTGCCCGTTATGCTGTCGCCGGACACAGAGGAATTCGTGATCACTCGAAGACGTGCAGTGCTCTCTGACGGAGCTGGCTCTTCATAGGGAACAGAAGGTGTTCCGGAGCAACCGGCAAGTGTTACAGCAGCAAATGATGCAAAAGCAATAATCCGCATGACGGTGTCCTTCGTGCTCACGCATTCTCCTTCCCCCCGAAAACCGGCGCCATGTCAGGCCAGCGATCGATCAGGGCCCATAAATCACACGCATGAAAAAGCCCAACCTTTTCAGATTGGGCTAAGTCATTAAAAATATGGTCGGGACGGAGTGATTCGAACACTCGACCCCTAGCACCCCATGCTAGTGCGCTACCGGACTGCGCTACGCCCCGACTAGGCGTGAAACACCTTCGCAAGCTGCGAAAGCGATGAGGAATATACCCTAAGCTTTTGAATTATGGAAGTATCTTGATTCTTCGTTTTATGCACGAAGAATAACCAGAACCTCTTCCAGCTCGGCAATCATCTGCCGGATCATCTGCTTGTTGTGCTGGGTATCGTCCTTGACCTCTCCACTGGAAAGGCGCAACCGGGCTCCACCGATGGTGAAGCCCTGATCGTACAGCAAAGCGCGGATCTGACGGATCATCAGCACGTCCTGGCGCTGATAATACCGGCGGTTTCCGCGTCGCTTGACGGGGTTGAGTTGAGGAAACTCCTGCTCCCAATAGCGCAGAACATGCGGTTTTACCGCACAGAGCTCGCTGACTTCACCAATGGTGAAGTAGCGTTTGCCCGGGATAGGCGGGAGCTCGTCGTTATGACTTGGTTCCAGCATAAGCCTCAACTCGGGCCTTCAACTTCTGCCCTGGACGAAAGGTGACCACACGGCGAGCAGTGATCGGAATCTCCTCGCCGGTCTTTGGATTTCTACCAGGCCGCTGGCGTTTGTCGCGCAGGTCGAAATTGCCGAATCCGGACAGTTTCACCTGCTCGTTGTCTTCCAGAGCGTGCCTGATTTCCTCAAAGAACAGCTCAACCAATTCCTTGGCTTCTCGTTTATTCAGGCCTAGCTCTTCGTACAGACGTTCGGCCATCTCAGCTTTCGTCAGAGCCCCCATACGCGCTACTTCCTTAACGTGGCGTTTAACCTTTCCTCAAGCGAAGTGAGGATTGCAAGTGTTGTTGCGTTTACCTCATCGTCAGTAAGAGTGCGCGATGGATGCTGCCAGGTCAAGCCAACTGCAAGGCTTTTTCTATGCGGATCAATGCCTTTACCCTGATAAACGTCAAATAGCCTGAGGTCCGTAAGCCATTCGCCTGCATTTTCACGGATAACGTCAAGAACTGCGCTTGAATTGACATCACGATCAGCCAGCAGAGCCAGGTCACGACGCACTTCGGGGAAGCGCGAAAGCTCATGGAACTTCGGCAGGCGGCCTTTGGCCACTTCACCCAGTACCAGCTCGAACACGAACACGGGACGATCAAGCCCCAGTGCCTTTGCCAGTTCAGGATGGATGGCGCCCAGGAAACCGACTTCACGACCGTCACGCTCGATACGGGCCGTCTGGCCAGGATGCAGGGCTGGATGCTGGCCCACGGAGAACGTGAACTCATCCAGTGCACCGGCAAAACCAAGAACCGCTTCAACATCCGCTTTCACGTCGAAGAAGTCGACTGCATCACGCCCTTGCGCCCAGCCTTCGGGCAGACGGCTGCCACAGACCACACCTGCCAGCATTGGCTCCTGCTTGAGACCTTCAAGCTGGCCGACGAAACGCAGACCGCTTTCAAACATGCGGACGCGATCCTGCTGACGATTGAGGTTGTGTTGCAGCGCCTTGACCAGACCCGGCCACAGCGAAGAACGCATGGCTGCCATGTCGTTCGAGATCGGATTGGCCAGCAACAGCGGCTCTACGCCAGGGTTGAACTGCTCGAACAGCTTCGGATCGATGAAGCTGTAAGTGATCGCTTCCTGATAGCCACGTGCAACCAGCAGACGACGCAGTTCTGGCAGATCGCCACGCGCTTCAGCCTTGGCCTGAGGGGCCAGACGAGCTTGCGGGTAACGAACCGGCAGATGGTTGTAGCCATACAGACGGGCCAGCTCTTCGATCAGGTCGACTTCAAGGCTGATATCGAAACGATGGCTTGGTACTTCGACAGCCCACTGCCCTTCGGCTTCGCGGCTCAGTTTCAGGCCCAGCGCCGTCAGAAGACGTTCGATTTCAGCATTTTCAATCACCAGACCGAGCATCTGCTCGACACGGCTTGCGCGCAAGGTGACGGTGGCAATCGAAGGCAGGTGCTGTTCGCTGACAGCTTCAATGACCGGACCGGCTTCGCCGCCAGTGATTTCCAGCAGCAGGCCAGTGGCGCGCTCCATGGCTTCACGGGCCAGTTGCCAGTCCACGCCGCGCTCGTAACGGTGCGACGCATCGGTGTGCAGGCCATAGGAACGAGCCTTGCCAGCAACCGAGATAGTGTCGAAGAAAGCGCTTTCAAGGAAGATATCGCGGGTTTTGGTGGTGACACCGCTGTGCTCGCCACCCATGACGCCGGCAATGGCCAGAGCGCGCTGGTGATCGGCAATGACCAGAGTGTCGGCACGCAGGCTGACTTCCTGACCATCGAGCAGGACAAGCTTCTCGCCCTCCTCGGCCATGCGCACACGAATCCCGCCATTGATTTCGGCCAGATCGAATGCATGCAGTGGCTGACCCAGCTCCAGCATGACGTAGTTGGTGATATCGACAGCCGCATCGATGCTGCGCACGTCCGAACGACGCAGGCGCTCTACCATCCACAGCGGAGTAGGACGCGACAGGTCGACGTTACGGATCACACGACCCAGGTAGCGCGGGCACGCCGCCGGAGCCAGCACTTCGACAGGGCGGACTTCATCATGCACGACAGCAACAGGAGCCACGTATGGACGAGTGACTTCGGCAGCATAGAGCGCACCGACTTCGCGAGCCAGACCGGCCACCGACAGGCAGTCACCACGGTTGGGTGTCAGGTCGACTTCGATGCTCGCATCGTCCAGCTCAAGGTAAACGCGAATGTCCTGGCCGACAGGCGCATCGGCAGCCAGCTCCATCAGACCATCATTGCCCTCGCCCGCTTGCAGCTCGGCCGCGGAACACAGCATGCCGTTGGATTCGACACCACGCAGCTTGGCCTTCTTGATCTTGAAGTCGCCCGGCAGCTCGGCGCCGATCATCGCAAAAGGAATCTTCAGGCCGGGACGCACGTTCGGCGCACCACAGACGACCTGGAAGGTCTCGGTACCATTGCTGACCTGGCAAACGCGCAGCTTGTCAGCGTCAGGGTGTTGCTCGGTGCTCAGGACTTCGCCCACCACCACACCCGAGAAGACACCGGCGGCCAGCGTGACGCTATCGACCTCAAGACCGGCCATCGACAGACGAGCAACCAGCTCGTCGCGGGAAACTTGCGGGCTTACCCAGCCACGCAGCCATTGTTCACTGAATTTCATCCTGCTCTCCTAATAGATTCGTTACGGGCATGCGACCTAGCGAAATTGCGCCAGGAACCGCAGGTCGTTGTCGAAGAACAGGCGCAAATCATTGACGCCGTAACGCAGCATTGCCAGACGCTCGACACCCATGCCGAAAGCAAAGCCCTGGAACTCTTCAGGATCGATGCCGGACATGCGCAATACGTTCGGATGAACCATGCCGCAGCCCATGACTTCCAGCCAGCCAGTCTGCTTGCAGACACGGCAGCCTTTACCGCTGCACATCACGCATTCCATATCGACTTCAGCGGACGGCTCGGTGAACGGGAAGAACGAAGGACGGAAACGTACAGCCAGCTCCTTCTCGAAGAAGACGCGCAGGAACTCTTCGATGGTGCCCTTCAGATCCGCGAAGTTGATGTCGCGATCGACCAGCAGGCCTTCGATCTGGTGGAACATCGGGGAGTGGGTGATATCCGAGTCACAGCGATAGACACGACCCGGACATACGATACGGATCGGCGGCTGTTGCGACTCCATGGTCCGTACCTGCACCGGCGAGGTGTGGGTACGAAGCAGCATGTTCGCATTGAAATAGAAGGTGTCATGCATCGCACGGGCCGGGTGATGGCCTGGGATGTTGAGCGCCTCGAAGTTGTGGTAATCGTCTTCGACCTCAGGGCCTTCGGCAATGCCGTAGCCAATATGGGTGAAGAATTGTTCGATACGTTCCAGAGTTCGGGTGATCGGGTGCAGACCGCCAGAGGTCTGACCGCGGCCCGGCAAGGTCACGTCAATGCATTCGGCCGCGAGCCTGGCAGTCAGTTCTGCCTGCTCAAACGACGCCTTGCGGGCATTGAGAACCTCTGTGACACGCTCCTTGGCAACGTTGATCAGGGCACCGACTTGCGGACGCTCTTCTGCCGGCAGGTTCCCCAGGGTCTTCATCACCTGAGTCAACTCGCCTTTCTTGCCGAGGTAGTGAACCCGGATTTGCTCCAGGGCATTGATATCTTCAGCGCTTTGCACAGCCTCAAGAGCTTGCGAGACCAGCGCGTCCAGGTTTTCCATGTACAGACTCCAGATACGAAATAGGGGAAGAGCCAAAGGCTCTTCCCCTATTTATGACGTTCAATACCGGACCCGGAAACCGGAGCCGGTGATTGTCGGGGACTTAGGCCAGAGTGGCTTTAGCTTTCTCGACAATCGCAGCAAACGCCGCTTTTTCGTTCACTGCCAGATCAGCCAGAACCTTACGGTCGATCTCGATGGACGCCTTTTTCAGACCAGCGATCAAACGGCTGTAAGACAGACCGTTGGTACGAGCACCAGCGTTGATACGAGCGATCCACAGAGCGCGGAACTGACGTTTTTTCTGACGACGGTCACGGTAGGCGTATTGGCCTGCCTTGATTACCGCTTGCTTGGCAACACGGAATACGCGTGAACGCGCGCCGTAGTAGCCTTTAGCAAGTTTCAGAATTTTCTTGTGACGCTTACGGGCAATGACGCCACGCTTTACACGAGCCATGAGTTACTTCCTCTATTCTTGATCAAAATTAACGAAGGCGCAGCATGCGCTCGACTTTTGCCACGTCAGACGGATGCAGCAAGCTGCTACCGCGCAGTTGACGCTTACGCTTGGTCGACATTTTGGTCAGGATGTGGCTCTTGAAAGCGTGTTTGTGCTTGATGCCGTTAGCAGTTTTCAAAAACCGCTTAGCTGCACCACTTTTAGTCTTCATCTTTGGCATGTTCGGATACTCCGCATTCAATTGATAAACATAACCGCAAGGCCTGCCGTGCCCTGGTGGTTACTTCTTCTTTTTCGGGGCGATGACCATGATCAGCTGGCGTCCTTCCATCTTAGGATGCTGTTCGACGGAACCGTATTCGGCGAGGTCAGCTTCAACCCGCTTCAACAGATCCATACCCAGCTCCTGGTGGGCCATCTCACGACCGCGGAATCTCAACGATACCTTGGCCCTGTCCCCGTCACTCAGGAAACGTACCAGGTTGCGTAGTTTTACCTGGTAATCCCCTTCCTCCGTCCCTGGACGAAACTTGATTTCTTTAACCTGGATCTGCTTCTGGTTTTTCTTCGCCGCAGCAATCTGTTTCTTCTTCTCGAAGATCGATTTGCCGTAGTCCATGACACGGCAGACCGGAGGTACTGCGTCGGCAGAAATTTCTACCAGATCCAGCTTCGCCTCTTCGGCGATACGAAGCGCTTCATCAATGGAGACGATGCCAATCTGCTCGCCGTCAGCGCCAATTAACCGAACCTCGCGGGCCGAGATATTCTCATTGATCGGGGCCTTGGGTGCAGCTCGTTTATCTTGTCTCATTTCACGCTTAATAATAATTACTCCGAATCTTGGCGACCACGCCGGGAAACCGCTTGTGCGAGGAATTCAGCGAATTGGGCGACCGGCATTGAACCGAGGTCAGCGCCTTCGCGTGTACGCACAGCGACAGTTTGCGTTTCAACTTCCCGATCTCCGATGACGAGGAGATAAGGAACCTTGAGCAAAGTATGCTCGCGGATTTTAAAGCCGATCTTTTCATTTCTCAAGTCAGACTTGGCACGAAATCCGCTTTGAGCCAGAGTTTTTTCGACTTCGAGAGCAAAATCTGCCTGTTTATCAGTGATATTCATGATCACCGCCTGCGTCGGAGCAAGCCAGGCCGGGAATGCGCCTTCGTAATGCTCGATCAGGATACCGATGAAACGCTCGAAGGAACCCAGGATGGCACGGTGCAGCATGACCGGATGCTTGCGGCCGTTGTCTTCCGAGACGTATTCGGCGCTCAGGCGGATCGGCAGGTTGAAGTCCAGCTGCAAGGTGCCGCACTGCCAGACACGGCCCAGGCAATCCTTCAAGGAGAACTCGATCTTCGGACCATAGAAGGCACCCTCGCCCGGCTGCAGGTCATAAGGCAGGCCTGCGCTGTCCAGAGCGGCAGCCAGTGCAGCCTCGGCGCGATCCCACAACTCGTCGGAACCCACGCGCTTTTCAGGACGTGTCGACAGTTTGAGCTCGATATCCTTGAAGCCGAAGTCGGCATAGACATCCAGGGTCAGCTTGATGAAAGCCGCCGACTCGGACTGCATCTGATCTTCTGTACAGAAGATGTGCGCATCGTCCTGGGTAAAGCCACGCACACGCATGATGCCGTGCAGCGCACCCGAAGGCTCGTTACGGTGGCACGCACCGAACTCGGCCAGACGCATGGGCAACTCGCGGTAGCTCTTCAGGCCCTGATTGAACACCTGCACGTGGCAAGGGCAGTTCATCGGCTTGATCGCGTAGTCGCGGCTCTCGGACTCGGTGGTGAACATGTTGTCGGCGTAGTTGGCCCAGTGCCCGGACTTCTCCCAGAGGGAGCGGTCGACCACCTGTGGAGTCTTGATCTCCAGATAACCATTCTCGCGCTGCACCTTGCGCATGTATTGCTCGAGCACCTGATACAGGGTCCAGCCTTGCGGATGCCAGAACACCATGCCCGGTGCTTCTTCCTGGGTATGGAACAGGCCAAGGCGCTTGCCGATCTTGCGATGGTCGCGTTTTTCCGCTTCTTCAATGCGCTGAATGTAGGCAGCCAGCTGCTTCTTGTCTGCCCAGGCGGTGCCGTAGACACGCTGCAACTGCTCATTCTTCGCATCGCCGCGCCAGTAGGCGCCGGACAGCTTGGTCAGCTTGAAGGATTTGAGGAAACGGGTGTTCGGCACGTGCGGACCGCGGCACATGTCGACGTATTCTTCGTGGTAGTACAGGCCCATGGTCTGTTGGTCAGGCATGTCCTCGACCAGACGCAGCTTGTAGTCTTCCTGGCGAGCCGTGAACACTTCGATCACTTCGGCACGCGGAGTCACCTTCTTGATGACGTCGTAATCTTTCTCGATCAACTGCTGCATGCGCTGCTCGATCGCCGCCATGTCGTCAGGCGTGAACGGGCGCTCGTAGGCGATATCGTAATAGAAGCCTTCGTCGATGACAGGGCCAATGACCATCTTGGCGGTCGGATACAGCTGCTTGACCGCATGCCCGACAAGGTGAGCACAGGAGTGGCGGATGATTTCCAGGCCTTCCTGATCCTTGGGGGTGATGATCTGCAGGCTGGCATCGCCCTCGATGAGATCACAGGCATCGACCAGTTTGCCGTCGACCTTGCCGGCCACGGTGGCCTTGGCCAGGCCTGCGCCAATGGAAAGCGCGACATCGGCTACGGAAACCGGATAATCGAATGAACGTTGACTGCCGTCGGGAAGAGTAATAGTGGGCATGGCGCCTCCTCTCCTAGTGGTGACCCCTACCAAAGGTCACGTGGGTTGGGATGAGCCAGTACGTGATTCGGTGGTATGCCTGCCTCACAGTGGCAGGAGCCTTCAGGCCAACCTTCAACCGAACCAGATGACTGGATTGTACAAAAACCTGCCTGTATCACGCCGATGACCAACAGGGTCACAGGCTGCGAAAAAGCGACAGGAGGCGCATCCTAGCACAGCTCGCCCACTTGACACGTACATCCTGCCCTCATATTCCAAAAACAGGGCAAATTTGCAGGCTGGCTGAACTGGAGCCTTTCAAGACCGTCTGAATAAGTCGAGTTCCTGTATGAACCTTCCAGTAAAGGAGAACACCATGAAGCGCTTACACCTTTTGCCTGCCCTGTTTGCCTGCGCTGCCCTGACGGGACCGTTGACGGCCCAGGCAGCCATGGACAATGCGACACGTGCGACCTTCACTCAGGAATGCGTCAACGCCGCGAAGCAGCATAATCTGGACGACAAGACGGCCAAGACCCATTGCGAGTGCGGCGCACGCCAGGTCGATGCTCATTTCTCGGACAAGGAAATCGCGACCCTCAACTCAAATGCCGCGCAAAACCCTGCATTGACGTCGAAACTCCAGAAACTGGTCGCCGAAAACTGCAACCAGGCAAAAAAATAAATCGCCCATAGGCAGATTCAAGCGCCCTCATCGATAACGAACAGAATATTCGACACCGATCCCTGAAAGCCCCATGAAACGGGGCTTTCATCACGAATCAGGCCTCTTCTCCCTCCGCAGCCGGTTACGGCATATCGACGCAAAAGCAATATGATGCCCTGCATCTTCTCGACGTTTATTCAAAGTTCCTACCTAAACAGCTCTCTTTTCTTACATTTCGACTATTATGCCTCTGTGTGCCCAGTTGGCCTGAGCAGCACGTTCTACTGAAAATTATGTTCTTGGAGATACACCATGTCTAATCGCCAAACCGGCACCGTAAAATGGTTCAACGATGAAAAAGGCTTCGGCTTTATCACTCCACAAGGTGGCGGTGACGATCTGTTCGTGCACTTCAAAGCAATCCAGGCCGACGGTTTCAAAAGCCTGAAAGAAGGCCAGACCGTTTCTTTCGTTGCTGCCAAAGGCCAGAAAGGCATGCAGGCAGAAGAAGTCACCGTGGTCTGAACCACCTGACTTGAAAAAAACCCGTCATCGACGGGTTTTTTTATTGCTCGAAGAAATACCGGCATCACCCGCAATTGACACGGACAACCTTGCCAGTGGCGTCTGTATTGATATTCACCCGCTCAGACCGGTATTCCAGCGTAACCATGTCGTTAGGCCCGATGATACGAGCCTCCTGCGATCCGGACTTGTTACGCACCTCGGAGAGCAATCCGGCTGACGCCTGCTGACCGACAGCGAACTGCGCCTGCGCTGCATCACATCGACCATGCCCGGCATGAGTCCCGGAAGCCGGGGCCGCTTCAGGCTTGTCCCCTGATGACGAAGTGCTGCATCCTGCCAGCAGCGTCGTCGCGACGGCAAAAGCCAATGTTGCAAATTTCCGGGGCATATCGCCTCCTCTCCCAATGAATGAATCAGACCTTGTGCGACCGCATCCCACTGCATTGGTTGCAGAAACAGGGTAAAACACGCCGAAAGTCTGCCCCAGAGAGGGCGTACATGCGCAGCCGAATCGTCACAAAACGTTTATTCGCACAGGCTATTAATAAATCGGCATGATGCGTAAGTAGAAGTGCCAACAGGCACCGGGAATGGTTTACTGGATACCGCGTCCGGGCATTCGGCAACGTTCAGGACGATACGTTGCTTTTCACACAAGGCGAGACAGACATGACAGTCATATCCATCGATGCGGACATCAAGGCCAGATGGCCTCAGGGACACTGTTCACACAGCCCGGGCACGGCCGAAGAACTGGCGATCATTGCCGTCGATCTCTTGATCAAGGAACTGGGCACCGAGGGTGCCCGAACCTTTCTCGGCCAGGTGCTCAGCAGATACTCGACGGAGGACGTGCCCGAGGTATCTTCCTGACGCAGCCCGGCTCGCACAGGCGCCTTATTTCAAGCGCGCCAACCGACTGGCCAGCAGATCGAAAAAGCCCTGGGCATCGCCGTTCTCGACCCAGAACACATTCGGCGACTGCTTCAAGGTCCCGTACCAGTCGGCGACCGTCTGACCGAAGCCGATACCTTCACGACTGTCGATTGCAAGATGGATGGAGCGGCCCGAGAACAAGTCGGGCTTGAGCAACCAGGCAATGACGCTCGCATCATGGACAGGCCCGCCGGGCAATCCGTAATGCTCCATGTCCAGTTTGACGTACTCATCGAGAATACCGCCCACCAGCTTGCCCGCCTGATTCCCCAGGGCGGCGATCTTCTGGAGTCGCTGTTCGCTGGTCAGAATCTTGTGGGTCACGTCCAGCGGCACATACGTCAGCTTGACCCCGCTGGCCAGTACGATCTGCGCAGCATGAGGGTCGGCGAACAGGTTGAACTCGGCAACCGGGGTGATGTTGCCACCATTGAAGTGCGCCCCGCCCATGATCACGACTTCCTTGATGCCCTGCGTGATCTCGGGAGCCTGCACCAGCGCCAGCGCAAGGTTGGTCTGTGGCCCCAGCATCGCGATGGTGATGCTGTGTGGTTCGGCCTTCTTCAAGGTGTCGATCAGGTAATTGACAGCACTCCCCTCGGCCAGCCCTTTTGCAGGCTCATGAATCGGCACACCGGGCAAGCCTTCCTGACCGTGCACGTTTTCGGCATAGATCGGTGTGCGCACCAGAGGTTTTGGCGCACCGGCATAGACCGGCACATCCTCACGCCCTGCCCATTCGCGGGCAAGCCGGGCATTGCGCGAGGTCTTGTCCAGACGCACGTTGCCGGCCACCGTGGTGATCCCAAGCACGTTCAGCTCTTCCGGAGACGCCAGCGCCAACAGCAGCGCCACCACGTCGTCAGCCCCCGGATCGGTATCGATGATCAGGTTACGTCTTTCGGCTGCCTGTACGGCAGCAGCACCTAGAATGGCCATAATCGACAGACTCCACAGTAACTCTCTCGTCAGCTTCAATAACTGCATCGTTGACTCCCTGTTCAAGACTTCCTTTTTAAAACACTACGCCCGCCACCAGAGCAACATTGCTGTACGGCTGGCATTCCCCGCTGCGAACGATAGCCTTGGCCTTGCGGCTCAAGACCTTCAACTCTTCATGACTGACCCAGTGCTGCTGCCCCAGCTGCGCATCGAGCGCCAAGGCTTCGATCACTTGCAGCCCTGGTGGCTGGACTTCAAGCATTTCACTGGCCAGCACATGGCTTTCGACCTGCATTTCCGTCAGCACGACATCCAGCACACTGGCAAAATCCGGCACGCCCTGGGTCAGTGCCAGGTCGATCAATTCGACACCCGCAGGCACGGGCATGCCGGCATCGACGATCATGAGAATATCGCCATGCCCCAGCGAGGCAATTACACGGGACAAGGCGATATTGAGGAGCGGTGTCTTTTTCATGTGTGTTTGAATCCCTGCACGTCATGGATCGTCGGTATCGAAGGTTGAGCACCGGCGCGGGTTACAGACAGCGCAGCGGCAGTCTGAGCGAAGCGGATTGCATCGGACTCACTCTTGCCTTGCGCAAGGGCCGCTGCAAAACCACCGACAAAGGTATCACCTGCTGCCGTCGTATCAACCGCCTTCACCCGCAAGGCAGGCATATGCTCAAACCCTCGCGCACTGGCCAGCAGACTGCCCTGCTCGCCCAGCGTGATAATGACGTTGCGCGCTCCTGCCGCCAGCAACGCTGTCGCCGCCTTCTGCGCCGAGGCGGGAGAATCCACGGTCATTCCCGTCAGCCCCTGGGCCTCGCTTTCATTGGGGATCAGGTAGTCAATCAAGCCATACCACGCTTCAGGCAGTGCTGCTGCGGGTGCCGGGTTGAGAATGACCGTCTTGCCCAGCTCACGGGCACGATAGAGGGTGTAATGGACTGTTTCCATCGGAACTTCGAGCTGGCAGATGACCACCTCGGCAGCCATCAGCAACTCGTCGAAGAGCTCGACCCGGGAAGGCGTCAGCTGCGCATTGCCACCCGCAACGATGATGATCGCATTCTGGCTGCTGTCATCGACCACGATCGACGCAATGCCGGTGGACACCCCAGAAACCGAAGTGACCGCCCGGCAATCGATGTCCTCGGCCAGTAATGCATCGCGCAGTTGCTCGCCATAGGCATCGTCACCCACGCACCCCACCATCGCCACACGCCCGCCCAGACGCGCCGCCGCCACGGCCTGATTGGCACCCTTGCCGCCGGGCACCGTGACAAAGGTTTCACCCGAGAGTGTTTCGCCGGGACGCGGCAAGCGTGGGGCGCGAATCACCAGATCCATGTTCAGACTGCCGACTATCACTATTTTTGCTTGCATGGCTCATTCGCTCGGCGCTGCATGTCAGCGCATTTCATTGAAAGCAGGGTTCGGTGGTGCCGTGGACTCGCGCACCACGACATCGGGGGTTACCAGGCGCTTGCAAGGCGTAGCAACCGAAGGGCCGACGATTCTGGCCAGCAACATGTGCGCCGCCGTCTCGCCCAGTTGCATGATCGACTGCCCGACAGTGGTCAGCGCCGGGTAGACATAGCGGCTCATCTGGATATCGTCGAAGCCGATGACCGAAAGATCCCGAGGCACCGAAATGTTTCGCTCTGCCGCTGCGCGCAATACGCCAATGGCAATCACATCGTTACCGGCAAAGATGGCGGTAGGCCGCGAGCCGCTCAGTAGGCCGACAGCCGCTTCATGGCCTGCCGAACTGGTGAAGTCACTGTGTCGCGCCCACTCTGGCACAAGCGTGATGCCGGCCTCCTGCATGGCCCGTCGATAGCCGGCAAAACGCATACCGGCAACCGCCGCATTCGCCGGCCCGCCGATGCAGGCAATACGGCGATGCCCCAGTTCAAGCAGGTGCCGGGTCGCCAGATAGGCCCCCTGCTCATGATCGATACGGACCATATCGGCAGCGATACCCTCAAGCTCGCGGTCGACAATCACCAGTGGCGTGCGCACCTCAGCCAGGCCACCAGCAACACTCACATCGCCTTCTACCGAAGAGACAATCAGACCGTCGACGCGTTTCTCCAGTAAAACACGCAGGTAATTGCGCTGTTTTTCCGGGTTGTCGTCCGAATTGCAAAGGATCACGCAAAAGCCATTGCGCTCGCAGTGATCCTCGATCCCCCGCGCCAGCTCGGCGAAATAAGGGTTGATGCCATTAGGGATCAACAGTCCGATGGTCGAGGTGGTCTTGGCCTTGAGCGAACGGGCAACGGCACTGGGCACGTAGTCCAGCTGTGCAATGGCGGCCTCGACCTTGAGCCGCACCGGATCGCTCACCGGACGGGTCTTGTTCAGCACATGGGACACCGTGGTATAGGAGATCCCCGCCAGCGCAGCGACATCTTTGATGGTTGCCATGTCAGCCCTGCCGCCGTGCCCGATGACTGCGATAGGTATCCAGCACCACCGCAATCACGATCACCGCCCCTGTGATGATGCGCTTGGTAGGCTCTGTCGCACCGATCTGCGCCAGGCCTGCGGCCAGGACGGATATGATCAGGACGCCAAAGAAGGTGCTGATGATCGAACCGCGCCCGCCCATCAGGCTCGTGCCGCCAATCACCACTGCCGCGATGACCTGCAGCTCCAGCCCGGCTCCAGCATTGGGATCGGCCGCTTCAAGGCGGGATATCTGAAACAGCGCGGCCACACCGGCCAGCAGACCCATCAACGAAAACACCAGAATCTTGTAAGGCTTCGGGTTGATCCCCGCCAGACGCACAGCCTCTTCATTGGTGCCGATGCCAATCAGGTAACGGCCGAACACTGTCCGGGTCAGTACCGCCTGAGCGATGAAGATCACCAGCAATGCGATGATGAACGAAGGCGATATGCCGAAAGCGACAGGGTTGGAAAGCCAGGCGAAGGCATCCCCGATATAGGCCGTGCGCGAGTTCGTCATCTGGTACGCCACGCCTCGCGCCATCTCCAGCACGCCCAGCGACACGATGAATGACGGAATACGCCATGCCACGGTGATCGAACCGGTAATGCTGCCCGCCAGGGTGGCACAGGCGATACCCAGCAGAGCAGCGGGAAACACGCTCCAGCCCCACCCCAGAATCGCGACGCTCACCGCCGAGGCGGCCAGCGCCAGAACCGAGCCGACCGACAGGTCGATACCGCCGATGATCAGCACCAGTGTCATGCCGACCGCCAGGACCATCAGGTCCGGGATCTGGTTGGCCAGGGTGCTGAAGGTCTGGTACGACAGAAAGTGATCGCTCAACAGCGAAAACAACACAATCATCGCCAGCAAGGCACCCGCCAGACCAAGGTACGTGCCGAGGCCGAAATAATTGCCGCCACGCCGGGCCGGTAAAGGCAGCGCCTGGGAAATAGAGCTTTTCATGGGTCATTCCTGGGCGCTGCTTCGGTCAGCAACGCATCACGTTTTTGATAGCCGGCAAAAGCGGCGGCAAGCAATTGATCCTGAGTCCAGTGATCGCGCTCGAAAGTCTCGATCAGGCGACCGGCCGACAGCACGCCAATGCGGTCACAGATCAACATGAGTTCCCGCAGGTCGCTGGACACGACGACCAGCGCCCGCCCCTGGCGTGTCAGTTCGCCCAACAACGCATAAATATCGAACTTGGCCCCCACATCGATACCGCGTGTGGGTTCGTCGAAGAGCATCACCGGGCAGTCCCGCTCCAGCCAGCGGCCTATCACCACTTTCTGTTGGTTGCCACCGGAAAGCTCCGAAACCGGCTGTGCAGGGCTGGAGCTGCGGATACGCATGGCTTCGACCTGCCGCTGCGCCAACGCCAGTTCGTCACGGGCGCTGACCACTCCGCCCCGGGCGATGACCGACATATTGCCCAAGGCAATATTGGCGCTGATCGACTGCGACATCAGCAGGCCTTCACCCTTGCGATCCTCCGTGATCAGTGCAATGCCATGCTCCACAGCATCCGCCGGTGAGCGGATGTCTGCCTTGCGCAGCGGCTGCCCCACCTCGATGCTGCCGCTATCGGCCTTGTCAGCCCCGTAGATCAGTCGCAGAAGCTCGGTTCGCCCAGCACCGATCAGGCCGGAAATGCCAAAGATTTCACCTCGACGCACCTGGAACGAAACATCCTGCACCTTGCCAGCGCGTCCCAGCCCCTTGACCGACAACGCGACCTCGCCGATCTGTCGAGGCCCCATGTCGATATGTTCACCCAGCTCACGCCCCACCATCAGGGTGACCAGTTGTTCGCTGTCATAACGGGCCATCGGCTCGACACAGACCAGCTTGCCATCACGCAATACGGCAATGCGCTGGGCAACACGAGCCAGCTCTTCCAGGCGGTGAGAGATGTAGATGATCGAGACACCACGCGCTTGCAGACGACTGACCTGCTTGAACAACATCTCGACTTCCCGCGACGTCAACATCGCAGTAGGTTCGTCAAGAATCAGCACATGGCAGTCGCCTGTCAGGTTACGGGCGATTTCCACCATCTGCTGATGACCGATTCCCAGATCGCCAACCAGCGTATCCGGGTCGATGGCTTCCAGCCCGACCTGAGCCATGGCTTGAATTGCCTTTTCCCGCAGGCGCTTGCGATCGATCCAGCCCAGACGCCGCGGCATGTCGTCCAGAAACAGGTTCTCGGCCACGGTCAGTGTTGGCAGCAGATTCAGTTCCTGCATGACCATGCGTACACCCAGCTTTTCGGCCTGTGTGCGGTTTGCCGGCTGATACGGTTGCCCCTGAAAATGCATGGCTCCCGCATCCGGCACCACCAGCCCGCCAATGATCTTCGACAAGGTGCTCTTGCCTGCGCCGTTCTCACCGGTCAAGGCCAGTACTTCACCGCGCATCAGTGCCAGGTCAATATCGCCAAGCACCGGCTGGGCGTAAGTCTTTCCGACACCGCTGACCGACAGAACAGCATCCTGAGCAGGTGCTGACATAGCGTTCTCCCAGAGCCCGCCGCAACCGGACGGGCACGTCATTGAGCGGATATCAGGGTTTGGTAACCAGCTCGACAGGCGTTTCGATCACGCCATTGACGCTGTCGACCGGCTGTTTCCTGACTTTCTTCAAGGCCGCCTCGATACCGAAAACTGCCTGTCTGGCCGCAAACTGATCCGCAGTGGCCAGCACACGACCATCCTTGAGCATCGGCTTGATGGCATTGATATTGTCGTAACCGACCACCATCACCTTGCCAGCCTTGCCCGCTGCGCGGACTGCCGACACCGCGCCCAGTGCCATGCTGTCATTGCCTGCCAGCAAGGCCTTGAGGTTCGGGTACTCATTGAGCATGGCCGAGGCCACAGCGTTGCCCTTGTCGATCTCCCAGTTCCCGGACTGCACGGAGACAACCTTCATCTGCGCAGCTTCCATGGCGTCCTTGAAACCGGCAGAGCGCTGCTGGGCATTGGTGGTGGTCGGCACACCTTCAATGATCCCGACTTCATCGCCCGCCTTCAGTTGTCTGGCCAGGTACTCACCCACCAGACGAGCCCCCTTGCGGTTATCCGGGCCTACGAAGGGCACTTCGATGTTCTTGCTTTTCAACACGGCCGCATCGAGCTGGTTGTCGATATTGATGACCTGGATACCGGCGTCCATCGCTTTCTTGATCACCGGCACCAGCGCCTTGGAGTCGGCTGGCGCAATGACCAGAGCGTCGACTCTGGAAACGATCATCTGCTCGACGATGCGAATCTGGCTGGCCGTATCGGACTCATCCTTGATGCCGTTGGAAATCAGGTCGAAATCGTTGGCGTGTTCTTTCTGATAGGCCTTGGCCCCGTCTTCCATGGTCAGGAAGAATTCGTTGGCCAATGACTTCATGACCAGGGCGACCTTGGGCTTTTCGGCCTCCTGGGCCTGTACGGAAGAGAGAGGGGTGACCATCGTGGCAGCAGAAAAAATGGCGGCGGCGAGAAGACGTCCAGCAAATGGCAGCTTCATGGGTTCATCTCCGATCTTGTGATTATTGTTCGGGCGAACGACGCAGGGTCGATCAATCCGGATCGACACGCAAACGTTTGCGAGAGAGAACTATGGGAAAGCCTTCAGGTTTTGTCAATGAAGGCAAAAGCTGTCATTGCCGATGGCATGCGGGCAAAAAACTCATGGAAAGCCAGACATTACGCCGGTTTATATACAGAGCGTGATATATCGCTGAACTCAAGTAATTGATCCTACATAAAAAGTTGCGAAAGATCAGACAGTGAAATACTGTATATCCGAACAGCAAATCAAGGGGTCTTTTTCGTGGCAAAACAATCCGCAACAGCGTCCCCCGAACTTCCGGGCTCCTACGAACGCCTCGGCACCCGGATACAAAAGATCATCAATTCCCCTACAGCACAGAAAGCCAAGGCGGCCTTGATATTCCGACTTCCCGACGAATCGGAAGAAGACTGGGCTCAGCTTCTGGAAGAGATCGCAGAGAACGATAATGTCACCCTCGCCTGGCGCGATGACGGTGGCGTGCAAATATTCTGGACTGTGCCGAAGGAAGACTGAAGGCATGACGATTCGATTTTCCGCCCTGCTCTGCACCACCCTGCTCACCCTCGTTCCACTGACCGTACACGCCGATGCACCTCGCACCTTCAGCGAAGCCAAGAAAGTCGCCTGGGGCCTGTATGCCGCTCAGGCGACTGAGTTTTATTGCGGCTGTAAATACACCGGTAACCGGGTCGACCTTGCAGCGTGCGGTTATGTGCCACGCAAGAACGCCACTCGCGCAAAACGTATTGAATGGGAACATATCGTGCCGGCCTGGCAGATCGGCCATCAACGCCAATGCTGGCAGAACGGTGGTCGAAAGAACTGCGCCAAGAATGACGACAGCTATAAGCGTGCCGAGGCCGATCTACACAATCTGGTGCCCAGCATCGGTGAGGTCAACGGTGACCGGAGCAATTTCAGCTTTGGCTGGCTACCCGAGCAGAAAGGCCAATATGGCTCCTGCCTGACCCAGGTGGACTTCAAGGCGAAGAAGGTCATGCCGCGCCCTTCGATACGCGGAATGATTGCACGGACCTATTTCTACATGAGCAAACATTACAACCTGCGTCTGTCACGCCAGGATCAACAGCTGTATCAGGCCTGGGACAAGACCTATCCGGTTCAGGAATGGGAGCGTCAACGCAACCAGCGTGTAGCTTGTGTGATGGGACACGGCAACGAATTCGTCGGTACGGTCAACCTCAAGTCCTGTACCTGAATCACTCATTCGGACAGTTTCCGACGCTGTTTTCCTGCATATGGATAAGGCTGCTGGCCATCCGTCGGACAACTGTTTTTTTGGATCCAAAACGATGTAATTTTCTTCTGCGCGCACTGCCTGAACACTGTGTTCTACAGCCTTTCAATGCCTGGCTTCACGCAAAGGACATTGACGGTTTTCAGGCAACGCCCAGAGACGGCTGTCCGATCCAGAGCCCCATGAATTGATTGCAGACCTGTATCGATCTCGAAATGAAGTAGCACTACTCCGTGCATGAAGCACATCCAGGCTACCGGTACTTCACAAGTACTCATTTTCCAGATGGCGTACCTTCGCGCCCAACAGGCAGGCAAGCATGAATACTCAAACGGAATTTGAAATCCACTATCAGTTCGAGGGCGAAGCCCGCCACTTTCTGCATCAGGCCCTCAGACTCAGCCAGAGCGACGCCTTGCATTTCGCCACGCTGCATGCCGGCGTAGGCACGGTCAGCGACAATGTCGCAGCAGGCCCCTTGCGGCTCGCGACCTTGCAGGCACAGGGTTTTGGCGTAACACAGGTGCACTGGAAAAAATGCTCTGAAAGCATTTAGGCATCAGAACGATGCCAACAGACCGACAGCCCTTTCAACAGGCATCTGAATGAAAAACCGGCCCTGATGGGCCGGCCTCATACATCTCAAATGGCAGCATACTCGCCTGTGCCGTCAGGCCAGGGTGTGAGCAGCTCAAAACCTGTATCGGTCACGGCCACCATGTGCTCCCACTGAGCCGACAATGACAGATCGCGGGTCAACACCGTCCAGCCATCCGCCAGGGTCTTGGTGCCCGGTTTTCCGGCATTGATCATTGGTTCGATGGTAAACACCATGCCCGGCTTGAGCTTGAGCCCCTTGCCCTGAACGCCATAGTGCAGCACCTGCGGTTCTTCATGGTAAGTACGACCGATGCCATGCCCGCAATATTCACGTACCACGCTGAAGCCTTCGCGGTGAGCCACCGTCTGGATGGCATGCCCGATATCGCCCAGCGTTGCGCCGGGGCGCACGGCATGAATACCGGCACGGGTCGCTTCGTAAGTGGTCTCGACCAGCCGCCTGGCCAGCGGGCTGACCTCACCCACCAGGTACATGCGGCTGGTGTCGCCATACCAGCCGTCCTTGATGACAGCCACGTCGATATTGACGATATCGCCGTCCTTGAGAATGTCGGTCGGCGAAGGAATGCCGTGGCAGACGACTGCGTTGGGAGAAATGCAGGTGGTCTTGGTGAAACCGTGATAGCCCACATTCGCCGGGATGACTTTCAGCTCCTTGACGATGTACTCGTTGCAGATGTCATCGAGGGCTTCGGTGCTGACACCGGCCTTTACATGGGGCGCGATCATGGCGAGTACATCCGCAGCCAATCGACCAGCGATACGCAACTGAACCAGATCCTGCTCGGTCTTGAGCGTAATACCGCGACTCATGAAGCCACCTTCTCAACCGAAGAAATATCGAAAACCTGACGCGTCAGTACAGTGCCGCCCGCAGCCTCGGCCCGAATCAGCATCTGACAGATTTCACTGTAATCAAGTGTTGGATGAAGTTCGGCCAGCATGCCGATCCGCATCCAGTGCTCGGCCTGAGCGTTGATGGAACGGCTCAAGGCCACGCTGGCCGAGCGGACATTGGCATGCATGTGTTCGGAAATCTTTACCAGCCCCATGGATCACCTCATATGGAATATACGAAGCATATATGTTTCATATATTCACAAGCAACCCTGGAAGCCTTCTGCCATGAATCGTCATCAGGCAATGACGGCAGCCCGGTGATCATCGCCACAGTGAGTTTCGGCATTGATCATCGCCCCTTGCGGCTCATCGAAATGGAACTGACGCAAGGCTGCGGCCAGCGCAAGGAAATCTTCACGCTGCATCTCGTTGGCCAGGCTCGCATTGAAGAATTGACCGGACATTGAACCGTGTAGTGCGTTCAGGGACATGACGACCTCTATTTATATACTGTTGTTATATACAGTATTCGCATCACCGCCCTGGGCACAAGACTGCGGGCGACGAGCGGTCATGCTCACCGTACGGAAATCAGCCCCCGGCCAATGCCTGCAGGCGCTGCCAGTCGTGCAGAGGAATGTCGATGCCGACAGACAGACTCTGGACGCGCCGGGCGTATCGGCGCTCACCAGGCATTCTGGACTGTCCTGCACCGTGCAATTGCCTGACAAGTTCTTCGCTACGCTGCGCGAACGACTGACCCGCTCCCCTGTCGGGATCGATCACGATCAGCAACTGCCCTGTCCAGGGTGTCTGGGCTCCGGGGTGTCTGGACCAGTCGAACTCGAACGAAAAATGCCCTCCCGTCAGCCCCGCCGCCAGCAACTCCACCATCATGGAGAGTGCCGATCCCTTGTGACCGCCGAATGGCAGCAGTGCCCCGCCATCGAGAATGGCCCTCGGGTCCTCGGTAGGCTTTCCGCTGCGATCCACCCCCATCCCTGCGGGCAGCATCCGCCCTTCCCGCGCCGCGATCTGAACATCGCCATGGGCAATGGCACTGGTGGCCAGGTCGAAGACGATTGGATCACCGTCTGCACGGGGAGCCGCAAAAGCAATAGGGTTGGTACCGAACAATGGTTTTTCAGCGCCATGGGGCACGACGCAGGTCATGCTGTTGACGAGACTCAGCGCGACAAGCCCCTCTCGGGCGAATGGCTCGACATCCGGCCATAACGCGGCGAAATGGTGAGAGTTGCGGATGGCCAGGATTGCGATACCGGCCTTCCGGACCTTTTCAATGAGCCGTGAACGGGCCGCAGCCAGGGCTGGCTGGGCAAATCCGTTCGCGGCATCGACCCTGATGAAAGCATCAGCGACGTCCTCGACCACAGGCACAGCCTGACCATCGACCCAGCCACTGGCCAGCGACGAAAGATAACCCGGAATGCGAAAGATCCCATGGCTGTCGGAGCCATCGCGCTGTGCACTGGCACAGTTCTCGGACAGCACGCGGGCGACGTCTGGCGAGGTCCCGTGCTCAAGAAATATCCGGCGCAGCAGATCTACCAGTTGTAGGTATGAAACTGTTTGAACCTGTTCATCGCCACGCGCTTCAGACATCTGGAACTCCGCTATCAGGATTGAAAAGGGCCGCTTCATGACAACTGGAAACCGTGCCAAGTGCAACGCCGGAAACATTGATGGTTGTCTGACATCAATGAGAGCCGATCACATTCACGATGAAATAAGCCTCTGTCTGATACTCAATAGCCATACATTGTTCTCTCCAATGGAGATCAAGAGGTAGAATGCGTCAACGGTAAAGACCGGAGAGCCAATGAGCGCCCCAATCCTCAGCGAAGCAGAATATGACGCAATCACCGATGCCGCCGCGCACTGGTGCATGCGGCTGCACGCCGATGACTGCACGGACGCCGAGCGAAAGGTCTTTGCCCACTGGTTCAACGCTCATCCCCAGCACGCCATCGAATATGAAGCGATGCTGGAGATATGGGACATTTCCGAACAGGTCACGCCTGTCAATCCGGCACCTGTGATCGAGCTGAAACCCCAGACACCAAAACCGGCGCCCTACCGTTCACGCTCCCGGCGCCACTATGCCGTTGCTGCTGCCATTGCTGTCCTGGCCATTCCTCTGGCAGGCATTATCGGCTGGAACCAGGGCTGGCTGCCCAACGCTTACGACACTTATGAAGCCCAGGACGCCACCCGGGTCGTCACCATGGCCGATGGCAGCCGTGTGGAACTGAACCTGGGCACGCAACTGACCTACGCCAACTACAAGGATCGACGCAGTGTCACCCTGAGCAAGGGCGAAGCGTTCTTTGAAGTC
The DNA here is from genome assembly GCF_044748865.1 of Pseudomonas sp. NPDC089734. Classification (NCBI taxonomy): domain Bacteria; kingdom Pseudomonadati; phylum Pseudomonadota; class Gammaproteobacteria; order Pseudomonadales; family Pseudomonadaceae; genus Pseudomonas; species Pseudomonas sp. NPDC089734. Next base: position 227,584 of record NZ_JBIVGV010000006.1, read on the forward strand.
AGCCATGACAGCACTCACCCGTTCGTGGTCAGCGCCGGTCAAGGCAGTGTCAGGGTGACAGGTACCCGCTTCAACGTCTGGATGTATCAGGAACAGGTGCGGGTCATGCTCGTGGAAGGTTCTGTTCAGGTCACCAGCGATCGCACCCTGCCCGGCACCGGTTATCCTCTGGCACCTGGCATGCAGGCCAGTTACAAGCCCGGCGACTCTCAGCCAAGAATCAGCGAAACCCGTGCAGGCGATACCAGCCTGGCGTGGCGTAATGGCAAGCTGATCTTCAATGACATGCCATTGAGCCAGGCACTGCCCCTGATAAACCGCTACCTGCCGACACCGATCCTGCTGGCCGACAACGCCACAGGCACGATTCGTCTGGGCGGCAGTTACAACACGCGTGACATGTCGAGCCTGCTGGCCTCCCTTCCCAAGGTGTTGCCGGTGTTCATCACGCAGAATCAGGAAGGCAAGCCGGTCATCAACAGACGCCAGTCGACAAGCCCCAGCAGTTGATTCCCTCCGAAACATGATGACTTCTTAATGTAAATGCGAAGCATTTTCACATTTTTTTGAGTAATCTCTCGCTATTATCCCGCCCGACTCACGAGAAACGCCCCAAAACAGGGCGTTTTATCCGAAATATCCGCGACGTCGACACGATCACATCGCTGAAAGGGCGCCCTCTCTACTCCATCGATATTAAGTTTTTATGTTTTTTTTCCATATCGATATGAGTTTTTTTAACGCTCGTTCGTCCTAGTAAATGAGTCTCGTTCAAAAATCCAATGAGTCGCGCTTGAAAAAGCCTGAAAAGGAGTTTGCGCATGTTCAATCGGCAAGGAATTACAACCCGCACGATGCTTCGGCAGACGGCCGTCTCTGCCCAGGCAGAATCCGCCACCCCGGAGACGGATCGCCCCAGCAATGAACATATAAGACTGCTGCTGAAAAGCTTCGGGTTGCGCACAAGCCTGGTCAGGCTCAAGGTGCTGGATGCCCTGCTCGCGGCCAATGACGAAGGTCAGCCGCTGGGGGTCCGGGGTGTACACAGCCAGTTATTGCGCCTGGATGTTCCGCTGTCGTTTCTCAGCGTGCGTGAAGTGCTCAAGCGTCTGTGCGACGAAGGTGTGATCAATCTCAACTCCGACAAGACCTACAGCCTGCACCCTCGCGCCTGGGAATGGTTGAACGAATCGAACAAGGATGACGTTCAGTGATTCCTGACGCGAGGAGCGCCACGATCAGCGCTTGACCTTACGTCGCAGAATGCCGTTCAGAATCACCACGACGACAGCGACGCTTATCGCGATGTACTGGAAGGTCTTCTCGCTAAGCACTCCACTGTTCTGCAAATGCGTCAGGCCCAGCATGATCGCCAGCACGGTCAGGGCAATCAGAATGGAGTAAATCAAACGCTGCTTGTTGGTCATAACGGTTTCCTGAATTCTTCATGGACAGCATCGGCTCTGCGCAAATGCGTGCATATGGTACGCCGATGAACCGTTTCTGGCACCGCCCCCCACTCTCTCCTGCGGTCTCTCTGACAGACACTCGGCACATTTGAACATTGCCGTGTGGATTTCACATGGTTTAATGCCGCCCTTAAACGTCGTTTAACGACCGTTCATGACTTGCCAAGGAGTTTCAACATGCCCCATGAAGGCAGCCTTTTACAGGCCGCAGTCGTGTTCCTGCTCGCCGCTGTATTGACCGTTCCACTGGCCAAGCGCCTGCAACTGGGTGCAGTGCTTGGCTATCTGTTCGCCGGAGTCATCATCGGCCCTTCGGTGCTCAAGCTTATCGCCAACCCTGAAAGCGTCAGCCATATTTCCGAGCTCGGGGTGGTTCTGCTGCTGTTTATCATTGGTCTCGAGTTGTCCCCCAAACGCTTGTGGGTCATGCGCAAGGCGGTCTTTGGCGTCGGCATGGCGCAGGTTCTGCTGACCGGCCTGATCATTGGCTGCGTAGCATTGCTGGCGTTCGAGCAGCCCTTGAATACCGCCGTGGTCCTGGGGCTTGGCCTGGCGTTGTCCTCCACCGCCTTTGGCCTGCAAAGCCTTGCCGAACGCAAGGAGTTGAACAGCCCGCACGGGAGACTGGCCTTTGCCATTCTGCTGTTTCAGGACATCGCGGCCATCCCGTTGATCGCCATGGTGCCGCTGCTGTCCGGCACCACCCACGAACATGACCTCAGCAGCCACGAGAGCCTGCGCCACGGCCTGCAGGTACTGGGCAGTATTGCGATCGTGGTCATCGGCGGCCGCTATCTGCTGCGCCCGGTGTTCCGCATCGTGGCCAAGACCGGCATCCAGGAGGTCTCGACCGCCACCGCCCTGCTGGTGGTGATTGGTACGGCCTGGCTGATGGATCAGGTGGGCGTGTCCATGGCTCTGGGAGCCTTCCTCGCCGGTCTGCTGCTGGCCGACTCGGAATACCGGCACGAACTGGAAGCCCAGATCGAACCCTTCAAAGGCCTGTTGCTCGGGCTGTTTTTCATCAGTGTCGGCATGGGAGCCAACATCAGCCTGTTGCTCAGTGAGCCGGTGCTGGTGATCGGGCTGACCCTGCTGCTGATTGCACTCAAGTTCCCGCTGCTGTTTTTCATCGGCCGCATGGCGGGCGGGCTGAACAAACAGAGCGCCCTGAGCCTGGGTCTGGTATTGGCGGCAGGCGGTGAATTCGCGTTCGTGGTGTTCAAGATCGGCAACGATCAGGGCCTGTTCGAGGCAAACCTGTACGACACGCTGGTGCTGACCATCACGCTGTCCATGGCCTTGACGCCCCTGCTCTTCATGGCGCTGGAACGCTGGATCAGGCCGAAGAAAAGACCGGTCGATGTACCGGACGAATATCGCGATATCCAGACCGATACCCCGCGTGTGGTGATTGCCGGCATGGGGCGCATGGGCCAGATCGTGGCGCGTATTCTGCGGGCGCAGAATATCTCCTTCATCGCACTGGATACCGCAGTGGAATCCATCGAGTTCTCGCGCAGCTTCGGCAATGTGCCCGTTTTCTATGGCGACCCGCTGAAGCCGGAAATCCTTCGGGCTGCCAAGGTCCATGAAGCGGAGTTCTTCGTCATCGCTACCGATGACCCCGACACCAACATCAAGACAGCCGAACTGGTACGCAAGCTGTACCCGGACATGAAGATCATTGCACGGGCCCGTAACCGGCAGCACGTTCACCGCCTGATCGACGTAGGTGCCCATGCGGTACGGGAAACCTTCTACTCCAGCCTGGAAATGAGCCGTCAGACCCTGGTGGGCCTGGGCTTGAGCCAGGCCCAGGCCGATGCCCGCATCAGCCGCTTCAAGCGCCACGACGAACAGGTACTGGCTGCGCAACATCTGGTGTATGACGACGAAGCCAAGGTCCTGCAAACCGCCCGGGAGGCCAGGGCGGAACTGGCGCAACTGTTCGAGGCGGACCGCAAGGACGAGGAATCGGAAAAACCTCTGGCCTGACGCGTTACCAGCCACCGCCCAGGGAGGCATACAGCCCGACCAGGGCCTGAGCCTGGGTGGTGGAGCTTTGAACCCATTGTTCCTGAGTGGCCAGCAGCGTGCGCTGCACACTCAGGACATTGAGGAAGTCCACCGCCCCTTCGACATACTGGCGTCTGGCTGTGCTCAGGGCGATACGGTTCTGATGCACCGCCTCTTCCAGCTTGCGCTGCTGCAACTGGCTGGCGTTGTACAGGCTCATGCTGTCATCGATTTCCTGCCAGGCTCGCAACACGGTCTGCTGATAGGCCAGCGCCGCTTCCTGTTCCTGCGCCTGACGCAAATGCAACATGCCGCGCAAACGCCCTCCTTCAAAGATCGGCAGACTGATCTGTGGGCCGATGCCGAACTGGCGCGAGCCCCAATTGCCAAAATCCGACAACTGCAAGGCCTGCATTCCGACATTGCCCGACAACACGATACGCGGATAGAAGTCCCCTTCGGCCACTCCGATACTGGCAGTGGCGGCATGCAATCGGGCTTCGGCACGACGGATATCCGGGCGGCGCTCGGCCAGTTCGGAAGGCAATCCCACCGGGACACTGGCAGGAACGGCCATCATCGGCACCGGCTTTTCCAGTTCGGCCTGAAGGGCACGGGGTGTTTGCGCCAACAATAAACCCAGGGCATTGATCAATTGCGCCTGTTGCTGCTCAAGAACAGGCAGGCGTGACTCGACGGCCGCCACTTGTGCTGCCGCTTCAGCCACATCCAGATCTGTGGCAACGCCGCTGCTCAGACGCACTTGTGACAGTTCCAGGCTGTTGCGCGACAAGTCCAGATTCTGACGGGTCACGCTCAGGGTGTTCTGCACGCCCCGCAGTTGCAGGTAGTCGCGTGCCACTTCCGCCTGCAAGGCCAGCAGTGCCGCACGCCGGTCGTTTTCCGCAACCTCGACGGTGGCATCCGCCGCCTCGACTTCACGCCTGACACGCCCCCAGAGGTCGATCTCCCAGCTGGCACTGATGCCGCCATCCCACTGACTGAAAGCCGACTTGCCTTCGTGACCCGAAGGATCGTTCAGGCCTTCACCGCTATTGCGCTTGCGTTGATAGCCAAGGTTGCCCCCGACATTGGGTACCTGTTCGCCCGCAACCACCTGCCGGGCCGCCCGGCTCTGGGCCAGACGTGCCCCTGCGATTTGCACATTCAGGTTGGAGGCCGAGGCACGGTCAATCAGGGATGACAACTGCGCATCCTGAAAGACTTCCCACCAACGAGCCTTTACCGGCGTCGCTTCAACCCGGCTGGCCGCCGTCTCGCCCTGCACCGGCAGCCACTGGACTTCGCTACTCGACGGACGCTGAAAGTCCTGTCCGACCTGACACCCCGCCAGGGCCATGCAGATCAAGGCCAGACGGCTTACCGTCATTGAACGACTCATAAGGCACTCACCTGCTTGTCCTGCCCGACTGACTGCGTATCGATACTCGCTTCCACGGACATACCGACACGCAGGTGTCCCGCCAGCACCTGGCCGGGGTCCAGCACAATCTTCACCGGAATGCGCTGCACCACCTTGGTGAAGTTGCCGGTTGCGTTGTCAGGACGAATCGCGGCAAAGGTGACACCGGTGGCCGGCGCGATACTCTCGACATGCGCCTTGAGCACTTCGCCCGGATAGGTATCGATGCGCACCTCTACCGCCTGGCCCACCGTGACGTGGGTCAACTGGGTTTCCTGGAAGTTGCCCACGACATAGGCATCCTCCAGCGGCACGATCGAAAGCAGCTTGCTGCCCGGATTGACGTAGTTGCCGACCCGTAGCGCACGCTCACCCACCATCCCGTCCACCGGCGCAACGATACGGGTATAGGACAGTTGCAGACGCGCCTGATCACGGGCGGCCTGTGCACGCTGCAAACCGGCTTCGGCACTGTGCTGCTGAGCCGTCAGAATATCGACCTGCTTGCGCTCGGCCGCCAGTGAGGCGGCAGCGCTGGCATGCTGGGCATTGGCGGTATCGATGCGATTGCGAGCCTGCTGGGCGTTCTGCACGGTCCCGGCTCCGGCACCGGCCAGGTGCTCATAACGGGTTCGCTCCTGCTCGGCGAACTTCACCGCAGCATTACTGGCGACCAGTGCGGCCTGAGCCTGGGCAATCACGGAAGTCTGACGCTGCAACAAGGCCGAGGCCTGTTCAAGCTGCGCCGCTGCCGTCAGAACACCCGCCTCGGCAGACGCCAGAGCGGTCTGTAAATCCCGGTCATCGATCTGCGCCAGTAACTGCCCGGCCTTGACCCGCTGGTTGTCCTCCACCAGCACCTGGCTGATGAAGCCCGAAATCTTCGGCGCTACCACGGAGTAGTCGGCAGAGATGAACGCATCGTTGGTGGTCTGCCGCGAGCCGTTTCCCGTCAGCGTATAAATGCCGAGACCGGCAAGCAGAATGGCAACGCCGCACAAGGTCAGGGTCTGTTTCGAAGTCATGTTCATGAAAGTGTTCTCGACGTTGAATTCAGTTCAAGGCACGTGGCGGATAGACCCGTGTCGGCATCAACGGGATCAGCAGGATCAGCGCGAAAGCCAGCCAGCCCATGCAGAAATAAAGGTCGGCGCTGGTCAACACCACCGCCTGTTCGTGCAGGCGATGGCTCAGGGAAGCGATCGAGTCGTCCGTAGCCAGCCACGGCGAATTACCCAGCCGGTCGACCAGCATGCTGGAGTGAAAATGCTGACGGGCGGTGGTCAGTGCCTCCAGCACACCGGTCGCCACCACCGCTGCCAGACCTCGCACGGTGTTGAACCATGACGAAGCAAAGGGACCGTCGGGGGGCGCGATACCACCGGTTGCCTGCATCAGCAGCGGCAGTACCGCCATGGGCTGAGCGACGATCTGCAACAGCTGCAAGGCATAGAAATTGTCGCGAATCCACTCCGACGTCATGTGAGTGGCCAGCGCGCAATACAACGCCAGCAATCCCAAACCGATCGCCAGAACCCAGCGGCAATCGACCCAGCGGATATTGCAGAGCGCGGCCACCAGAGGCAGCGCGAGCAATTGCGGCAGCGCCACGATCAGCATGAGCGGCGCCGTCTGCAGAGGACGATAACCATGCACCTGGGCCAGATAGGAAGACGGAATCGAAGCCACCGCCGTCAACACCACCAGCACACCGCCCAGCGTCAGCAAGGCGTGAGACAGATTGCGACTGCCCAGCATCTGCAGCTTGAAGAACGGCACGGGCGTGAACCATTCATTGATCATGAACGCCACCAACAGCACCAGACCGCCACCCAGCAAGGCACAGATCAGGTCGGACTCGAACCAGTCCAGCCGGTTGCCTTGCAGGATACCGATCACCAGAGCGGCAATCGCCGGTCCACCCAGCACAAGGCCGCGCCAGTTGAATTCCCTGAAACGCTCCAGACGCATGGGGTCCTGAGGAATCCCGTGAGCGACAGCCAGCATCGCGACCAGACACGGCGGGATGACTTGCCAGAAGGTCCACTGCCAGTTGAAGTGCTCAGTCCACAATGCCGCCAGCGGGGTTCCGAGGCTGGGACCAAAGGTGGCGGTCAGCGCATAACCGGCCAGGCCGTAGAGTTTGATGTTCGGCGGCAGAAAACGCAGCGCCACGGTCATCAGCATCGGCGGCAGGCAACCGGACGCCAGCCCTTGCAGAATGCGCAATACAAGCAGGCTGGGGTAATTCGGTGCCAGCGGGCACAGCAGCGCCAACACCACAAATACGCTGATGGCCCCGAGAGTAAAACGGCGCAGGGACAGGGTGACTGCAAACCAGGGCGCAAAAGCCATTGCCGCCACGGACGTTGCCGAATACCCGGCAATCAGCCAGGTCGCCTCATCCGCGCCAATGAACATGGCCCCCCGGATGTCCGCCATGGCCGTACGGGTAACCCCTTCGTTGATCCCCGCCACCAGCACGGCCAACAGAACCCCGACCAGACCGATCACGACCTGCAGACCGAAAGGGGCCGCAACAGGCCTTGCGGCCTGCGTTGTGATTGAGGAAAGGGATGACATAAAGCGGAGATTCCGGAGCGATTGAAAACCCCGGCAGTTTAAAAAGGACCGTCGCTCAGGAAAATTGACATTTCGGCAGCGTATAAATGCGCTGGACGCACGAATGCATCTGCATCACTGCGCGAATGTAGATTATTCAGGGAGGCTTCCCGGATAAATCCGGTCCTGCACAGAGCGTACAGCGCTATTCAGCGTAGGGGCTGTCCCAATAACGTTTGTGCATGCCGAGCTTCTTCTTGAGGCCCTTGGGCAAACGTTTTTCCTGCTTGCTCAACTTGTAGGCCAGCAACTTGAGGGCGTTGCGCACGAAGGACAGGGGCCACAACAGGAAACGTCGCTTGCCCAGAAAGGCCAGCTCCGACTTCACGTAACGCATCCCCTCACCCGCAATGCCACCGAAGGTTTCATAAATCCAGGACTCGCGAGACTGGAACACGCCAATGTCGAAGTACCGACAGAACTCCTCGCGCAGGCTGTAATTGTGGGAATGCCGACACACCGCCGAGCCTTCGTAAGCGACCTTCCAGCCATCGATCAACATCTTGGCGGTGACATACATGTCCTCGGACAGGATCACGTGCCGAGGGAAACCGCCAATCGCCAGCAACGCCTCACGGCGGTACGCCGCAAAGGAGTTCGACATGAACGGGGTCTTGATCCCCAGCCTTGCGGCATCGTCCAGGGTCTTGATCTGCGAGGTCGGCGGGTAGTTGAACAGCCGTGCGTGCTGCGCCAGCAGGTTGGCATCCTTGTGGGGCAATTGCCGCCCGCACACGGCTCCGACCCTGGGGTCAGCGAAAGGCAGCAGGATATTGGCGATGGCGTTGACGTCTTCCACGTAGGCGTCCTGGGTCATGTAGACGTAGACGTCATAGTCGGGGTTGAGCTCGACCATCATCTGCCGGGTGCCGCCGTGGTTGAAGTCCTTGCTGTCGATGCGGATCACGTTGGCGCATCGCGACCGCGCCAGCTCCAGCGTGCCATCCGAGGAGCTGGAATCGACGATCAGGGTATCGAACACAGCGGTCTGGGTAACCAGCGAGTCCAGCAGGCGCTCCAGATCCTTGCGCCCGTTATAGGTCGGAATGACACACGCCACTCTCAAAGACGGCATAACAATACTCCAGAGCAAAATCCCGATGCCCAACCTGTCAGCGTGTTTGAGGGTAGCTCATGGCTCGCCGGACGACCATTTGAATGAATGTGCTCAGCCCAGCACTTCGCTCAAGGGGATGAAATTGACCCAGTCACCCTCAGCAACGGTCGTGCCCTCCCGAACCTCGATCAGGCCGTCCGCCCAGGCCGCGCTGCGCAACACACCGGAGCTTTGATTGCTGTAAGCCACGGCACGGCCCTGCTCCAGACGCCCGCGCAGGTATTCGCGGCGATTGCCGGGCTTGTGCCAGACAAACCCGGCCGGGACCGGAAACTGCATGGGCGTGACGTCCGCGACGCCTTGACGACGCAGCAGATAGGCTCGTGCCAACAGCGCGAAAGTGACCAGCGTGGAAGCCGGATTACCGGGCAGACCGATCACCGGCACGCCACGGAAATGGCCGAAGGTCAGGGGTTTGCCCGGCTTGATGGCCAGCTTCCACAAGGACAGCTCACCCTCTTCACGCAAGGCGTGACCGAGAAAGTCCGCCTCACCGACGGAAACACCGCCCGTGGACAGAATCAGATCGACGCCCTTGAGCCCTGCCAGTGCGGCACGGGTCTTGTCCAGGTCGTCCGGCAGGATGCCGGCATCCACCACCTCACATTCAAGGCGCTTCAACCAGCTGCACAGCAGCACACGATTGCTGTTGTAGATCTGCCCGGGCCCCAGGGGTTGACCAGGCTCGATCAGTTCGTCGCCCGTGGACAGCACAGCCACCCGGACACGGCGTACAACCTCCAGCCCATCAAGACCCAGAGATGCCGCAAGTCCCAGCTCGATAGGCCCCAGACGAGTCCCGGCCGCCAGCACTTTGTCGCCCGATCGTGTTTCCTGCCCTTGAGGACGGATGTTCTGCCCGGCCTTCAATGGCTCGGTAAAGCGGACTCGCTGATCCGGCAGGACTTCCGTGTTTTCCTGCATCTCGACGCAATCGGCCCCCTCCGGCATGGGAGCGCCGGTAAAGATACGCGCACAGGTTCCGGCAACCAATGGTTCGGGAGCCTGCCCGGCAAAGATGCGCTGGCTGACCGGCAGCGGCTCGCCCGTCCAGTCGGACAGGCGCAGGGCATAGCCATCCATCGCGCTGTTGGGCCAGGGCGGCAGGTCAAGGGTGGACACCAGATCCACCGCCAGCACGCGGCCTTGGGCCTCTGCCAGCGGGACCCGCTCACGCTCGGTGATCGGTGAGCTTTCGGCCATCTCCATCAAGCGTGCGATGGCCTGTTCGACAGGCATCAGGGCCTTTGGCGCGCTGTTCATGCCCGCTTACCCTCGGGTCGCGCAGGGTTCGGCCTGCTTGAGGTGAGGCACGAAGTTGCACGGGCGGAAGCGCGAATCCAGTTGCTGGGACAGAATCCCGTCCCAGGCCGTGCGCACGGCATTGGTGGAACCGGGCAGACAACAGACCAGCGTACCGTTGGCCAGACCGGCCAGCGCACGGGACTGAATGGTCGACGTGCCGATATCCGGCACGGAAATCTGCCGGAACAACTCACCGAAGCCATCGACCTGCTTGTCCAGCAGGCAGCTCACCGCTTCGGGCGTACTGTCGCGCCCGGTGAACCCCGTGCCGCCGGTAATCAGCACCACCTGGACTTCATCATCGGCAATCCAGGTCGCAACCTGGGCGCGGATCTTGTACAGATCGTCCTTGAGCAATACACGCTCGATCAGGCTGTGACCGGCTTCGGTCAGACGATCGACGAACATCTGGCCCGAAGTATCGGTTTCACGGGTGCGGGTGTCGCTGACGGTCAGGACGGCAATATTCAGGGGTACAAAAGGTGTGTCAGCCTTGGCTTTCATGGCCTCGATCCGGTTGTGAAGGAAACAGGCCGGTGTTATATCACAGCACTCCTTTTGACTGCCCGGTGAGTCTTCCATGAATCTGTGTTCCACCCTGCCCTCGTGCTCGATTCTGTTGCTGGCCGGAGGCCGTGGGCAGCGCATGGGCGGGCGTGACAAAGGCCTGGTCGAATGGCAGGGCGAGCCCCTGATTCAGCACCTGCATCGCCTGACACGGCCTCTGACCGACGACCTGATCATTTCCTGCAACCGCAATCTGGAGCGTTACGCCGCGTATGCCGACCAACTGGTTCAGGACGATGACAGCGAGTTCCCGGGACCGCTGGCCGGCATCCGCGCCGCCCTGCCTCTTGCCCGGCACCCTCACCTGCTGGTACTGCCCTGCGATGCACCACTGATCGACAGCGACCTGCTGCGAGCCCTGCACAAGAGCGCACTGGAACACCCCGACCAGCCGGTCATGGTCCGCGAAGGCGAGCACTGGCAACCGTTGCTGTGCATCATCCCCACCGCCCAGGCCGCCGTTCTGGAAAGCGCCTGGCAGAACGGTGAACGCAGCCCGCGTCGGGCCATGCAGGCACTGCATCCTGTGGCTTTGCAACTGGAAGCGGGCGACCCGCGCCTGGCCAACCTCAATACACCCGATCTGCTGAGCCAGATCAATGATTCCCGATGCATGTGACTATTCATGGAACTTGCAGAAGGTGTATACGTCTGAGTGTCATTAACCAAGAATCCATCTGGAGACACAGTAATGAAACAACGCACCCTTCCTGCTGCCTTTCTGCTTGCACTGGGTATTGCCTCACTTGCCGGCTGCGCATCCCCCACTGTGATCACCCTGAACGATGGCCGTGAAATCCAGTCCGTGGATACGCCTCACTACGATGAAGATTCAGGCTTCTACGAGTTCAAGCAACTGGACGGCAAACAGACCCGAATCAACAAGGACCAGATCCGTACCGTCAAGGACCTGTGATCTGAACCCCTGAAATACAAAACCCGCCGTCGGCTCGCCAGGCGGGTTTTTATTGCCCTTCTTTTCAGGCTCTACCACTCCAGGCGCAGCCGACTCTCGAACTCACGGGGCTCTTCCGTAACCGGATCGATGAAGCGCAGCCCTTGCGCCAGCAACTTCAGCGGTTTGTCGTAATCATCGACCGCATCCCTGATGACGTCAGGATAGAACGGATCATTACAGATCGCCGCCCCCAGCGCCGCCATGTGCACCCGCAACTGGTGCTTCTTGCCTGTCACCGGGTACAACCCGTAACGCCATAATTCCCCGTTGCGCTCGCAGACTTCGATGCGGGTCTGGGTGTTGCTGGTGCCCGGCCCTTCCTGCATGCGGAAAAACGGCTCGCCATCCACCAGCCGGCTCTCATGCACACGAGGGAACTCAAGACCGGGCAACGCAGGCGCAATGGCTTCGTAGCGCTTGTCGATCCGTCGGGTGGGAAACAGTGCCTGATAGGCCGAGCGGCTTTGCCTGTTGGCCGAAAACAGCACCAGCCCCGCGGTATGCCGATCGATGCGATGCAGCGGCACCAGGTCCGGGTTGCCCAGCCGGTGAATCAAGCGCCTCAGCAGCGTTTGCTCGACGTATTCGCCCGCGGGTGTGACAGGCAAGAAGTGAGGCTTGTCGGCCACCACCAGATGTTCGTCCGCGTAGAGAATCGACTCCACGACCGGAATCGGCGTTTCGTTCGGAACTTCGCGAAAATAGTGGATCTTCAGCCCTTCACGATAAGCCAGGTCAGGCGCGATAGGCTGGCCATCGGCGTCCAGCACCCTGGCCCTGGCAATGCGATCCAGCCATTGCTCGCGGCTGATGGCGCTGAACCGTGCGCACAGGCAGTCGAGCACTGTCGTCCAGGGGCCGGGCGGCAGGTAAAGGGTGCTGGCCTGGTTATGTGCAGCGACGAAAACGGACTCGGACATGCGCGGGGCTGAACCTTCATCAATCGGGAAAAGACAGGTCGGCATTATCCCTCAAGGGCCTGCCGCCTGCTATCAGGGCGATAACCGCACAAAATCACCGCAACGCTTGCGATAGACACTGCGCCACTTTTAACCATCTGGTACATTTTGCCGAAAATATGCCCGCCACGGGCAATGGCGCCAAAACAAGAGACATACCGTCATGACCCAGATTGAAAGAAAGTCCGTTCTCGCCGGCCTGATCGGCTCGGGCATCCAGGCCTCGAGAACCCCGTCGATGCACGAGCATGAAGGCGATGCCCAAGGGCTTCGCTATCTGTATCGACTGATCGACCTCGACGCACTCAAGCTGGATATCCATGCCCTGCCCCGTCTGCTGGAAGGCGCCCGGACCAGTGGCTTCACCGGGCTGAACATCACCTTCCCTTGCAAACAGGCCGTCATTCCTCTCTTGGACGAGCTGTCCGATGAAGCCCGCGGCATCGGTGCCGTGAACACCGTGGTCTTCAAGAATGGCAAACGCATCGGGCACAACACCGATTGCCTGGGTTTTGCCGCAGGTCTGCAACGCGGGCTTGTCGATGCGTCACGCCGGCATGTGGTGCAGATGGGGGCTGGAGGTGCCGGTGCAGCGGTGGCCCATGCCTTGCTCAGTGAAGGCGTAGAACGCCTGAGTGTCTTCGAGGTGGAACCCGAGCGTGCTCAAGGGCTGGTGGACAACCTCAACCGGCATTTCGGTGCAGGCCGGGCGCAGGTGGGACTCAATCTGGCGGCGGCGATGGCCGAGGCCGACGGTCTGGTCAATACCACTCCTGTGGGCATGGCCAAACTGCCAGGCACACCGCTGCCGGTAGAGCTGCTGCGCCCGGAACTGTGGGTGGCGGAAATCATTTATTTCCCGCTGGAAACCGAACTGCTCAAGCATGCGCGAGCCTTGGGCTGCCGCACGCTCGATGGCTCGACCATGGCCGTGTTTCAGGCCGTGAAGGCGTTCGAGCTGTTCAGTGACCGCCCCGCCGATGCCGAACGCATGATGGCGCACTTCCACAGCCTGTGAAGATCAGCGCTTGAGGTAACGCAGGACAGCGTCGCAGATCATCGCCTTGTGACGCTGTTTGACTTCATCGCTCCACAGTTCGATCTGGAAGATCTCGCTGAAGGTATGGCGGTTGGAGATGCGGTAGAAGCAGAACGAGCTGACCATCAGGTGCAGGTCCACGGGATGAACCCCTTCGCGGAACAGCCCCATGGACTCGCCACGGCGCAGAATATCGTCCAGCGCCTGAATGATGTTCTGGCTTTTCGCCTGGATCGAGTCGGACTGCTTGACGTTCTCGCCGTAGTGAATGTTTTCGATGCAGACGATCCGCACGAAATCGACGTTGCGGTCATGGTGGTCGAAGGTGAACTCCACCATCCGGTGGATGGCCTCCACCGGATCGAGCTCGCCCAGGTTCAACTGGCTTTCGGTCGTGCGGATATCGCCGTAGAGTTTTTCCAGCACCTCGACGTACAGCTGCTCCTTGCTGCCGAAGTAGTAATAGATCATCCGCTTCGAGGTCTTGGTGCGCTCGGCGATGGCATCGACACGCGCACCGGACAGCCCATAGGCCACGAACTCGACGATCGCCGCCTGCAGAATATCCTCGCGGGTCTTCTCCGGATTGTTCTTGCGGCTCTTGCGCAGCACATCGACAGGTTCGATGGCCGCGGAGTCGGCAGTTTTTTTCATTATTCGCTCACGACCACGGTTTAAACGCGGATTATGAAGCTCGTAATGGATAGAGGGAAGCTGCGAAACACTCATGTGCCGCGCAGCCTGGCATCCGGATCAGAGACGCGCCTGACGCACCGCCACGTTACGGGCCTTGGCCATGGCCGCCAGCCGCACCGGAACGTTGGCCGCGCCATAACCGACGTAACCGTTCTTGCGTTGCAGTATCTCGAAGAAGAAACGCCCGTCGAAGGCATCGGTATAGACGTGGAACAGCTCTCCGCCCTGGGCATCGCGATCGTACAGCACGTTGTAATACGCCAGCTCGCTGAGGAATTCGTCGTCGAAATCGAAGCGCGCGGCCAGGTCGTCGTAGTAGTTGAGCGGGATGTCCAGCAGAGGCACACCCGCCTCCTTGGCACGCCGAACCTCGGCGAAGATGTCTTCGCACGAAAACGCGATGTGATGCACGCCCGAACCACGGTAACTCGACAAGGCATGGGAAATCGCCGTGTTACGGTTTTCCGAAATGTTCAACGGCAAGCGGATCGTGCTGCAACGGCTGCGCAATGCACGACTCTTGACCAGCCCGTAAGGGTCCGGCAGCACCACTTCGTCGTCGGCCTCGAAGTCCAGCAGGCTCTTGTAGAACAGCACCCAGCTGTCGAGGCTGTCTGCCGGAATCGCCATGGCCATGTGGTCGATGCGTTGCAGGCTGCCCTGCCCTCTGGTCTGCGGATCGACGACAAAATCGATGTCGTAGATCGACTGGCCCGGCTCGGCGTTTTCGACCAGATAGATCAGGCTGCCATCGGGCGCGCGCACCGACGGAATCTCCCGCTCGTTCGGCCCGACCAGCCCGCGATAGGGCTGCCCCTTGAATGCCCGTGAGCGCTCCAGCGCCTTGTGGCCATCCTCGACTCGCAACGCCGTGGCGCACACCGAAGGCCCGTGAGCCTCGAAAAAACCGTGAGCGAAGGAGTACGGCTCGGCATTGAGCACAATCTTGATATCGCCCTGCCCCAGCAGGCTCACGGCCTTGGAGCGGTGCTGGCCCAACCGGGCAAACCCGAGTCGTTCCAGCCAGCCGGACAAGCGGGCGCCTTGCGTTTCATCCACCGCGAATTCAAGGAACTCGACACCGCTGTAAGTGCTGGCGGGCGGCGGGTTGAACAGAATCTCGGACGCCACCGGCTCTGCCTCCCGGGCCAGTAGCTGGCGGGTTTTCTCTTCCAGATAAAGCAGAGAGCGGAAGCCGTCAGCGGCATTGGCACGGGTCGGGGCGGCCCGAAAACCGTCGTTGAACACTTCCAGCGACAGAGGACCGGTGTAACCGCTGCGCAGGATCGGTGCCAGGAAGCCCGGCAAGTCGAACTCGCCCTGTCCCGGGAAACAGCGGAAATGCCGGCTCCATTCCAGCACGTCCATGGCCAGGATCGGTGCATCGGCCATCTGCACGAAAAAGATCTTGTCGCCGGGAATCTGCGCAATGGCGCTCGGATCGCCCTTGAGCGAAAGCGTATGGAAGCTGTCGAGCAATACCCCCAGCGCCGGATGATCGACCTGACGCACCAGGTTCCAGACCTGTTGCCAGGTGTTCACGTGACGCCCCCAGGCCAGGGCTTCATAGCCCACCCGCAAGTTACGCGCACCGGCACGCTCGGCCAGCAGGCTCAGGTCATCGAGCAGAATGTTTTCATCGCCCACCGAGTCGGCGGCGGCATTGCTGCAGACCAGGACCAGATCGGTCCCCAGTTCCTGCATCAGGTCAAACTTGCGCTCAGCCCGATCAAGGTTGCGCGCCAGGCGGTCGCGGCGGCAGCCTTCAAAATCACGGAAAGGTTGAAACAGTGTGATGGCAATGCCCAGGTCGGCGCAGATCTGCCTGACGTTGCGCGGGCTGCCGTCGTAATACAAAAGATCGTTCTCGAAAATCTCGACACCGTCAAAACCTGCGGCGGCAACGGCTTCTAGCTTTTCCGGCAGAGTACCGCTCAAGGATACGGTGGCAATTGAACGCTGCATGCTTTCTGCTCCTGGATGAGCACAACCTCTTCGGGTCGCGACTGGATAGCACCGCATTCTCGGCCTGACTCGGCCTCATTCAGGGGTGCGAGTAAAGTATTTCCCTGTC
This sequence comes from Pseudomonas sp. NPDC089734, assembly GCF_044748865.1. Classification (NCBI taxonomy): domain Bacteria; kingdom Pseudomonadati; phylum Pseudomonadota; class Gammaproteobacteria; order Pseudomonadales; family Pseudomonadaceae; genus Pseudomonas; species Pseudomonas sp. NPDC089734. The sequence goes on from NZ_JBIVGV010000006.1 coordinate 243,832, forward strand.
AAAATGCCAGATCAACATAAAGTGTACGAACCGGTTAGTTTTGCGTTCGATTATCGCACACAAGCCATATTCCTCGATTGACGCTGTTTCGATCAGTGCTCACCATCTGCCACACATTGCAGGATGACCCCGTGGTCAAGACATTGCCCGTTTCTCGTTTTACAGCAACAAACCCATAACAATTTCAAGAACAGGAATATTGCTCATGTACACCCTCCTTGCGCGCTCCATCTTTACCCCGCCCTGTCACATCCGGCCTGCGAATCGACGATCCCCGTCGGTCGTGCCCACGACCCGATCCACCGACGCCTGAATTAATCCAGCGCACTCGAAGGGCTCAAACCTGTAAAATTGCCGGCCCGTCGAATCGTCCAGAAGAAGCCAGCCTGTCAATGGCTCAACGGCAGAACGATTCAACGACCCCGATTTACACGTACAGCGCCTGAGTCGAGTGGACTTCAAGTCCGACTGTAGCGAACTGCACAGTCTAGGAACGGATGGTTAGAACATCATGATCAACACCCAAACCAACCCTATCGTCCGGGCGGCCCGGGCGGGCATCGGCGAAAAGATTCGTGGCGCCATGGCGGTGGGCAAGACCCGCTGGGGCATGCTTGCCCTGGTCTTCTTCGCCACGACCCTGAACTACATCGACCGCGCAGCCCTCGGTGTCATGCAGCCGATCCTGGCCAAGGAAATGAGCTGGACGGCGATGGACTACGCCAACATCAACTTCTGGTTCCAGGTCGGCTATGCCGTGGGCTTCGTGCTGCAAGGCCGGTTCATCGACCGGGTCGGCGTCAAGCGCGCCTTCTTCCTGGCGGTCCTGCTGTGGAGTCTGGCCACAGGCGCCCACGGTCTAGCGACCTCCGCCGTCGGCTTCATGATCTGCCGTTTCATTCTGGGCCTGACCGAAGCCGCCAACTACCCGGCGTGCGTCAAGACCACTCGCCTGTGGTTCCCGGCGGGTGAGCGCGCCGTGGCGACCGGTATCTTCAATGCCGGGACCAACGTCGGTGCGATGCTGACCCCGGCCCTGTTGCCCCTGATCCTCACCGTATGGGGCTGGCAGGCGGCATTCGTGGCCATGGGCTCGCTGGGCCTGCTCTGGGTCATCATCTGGCGCCTGAAGTATTACAACCCGGAAGAGCACCCGACCGTCCGCAAGAGCGAACTGGACTACATCAATCAGGAAGCCGAGCCCGAGCCGGTCAAGGTGCCCTTCTCGAAGATCCTGAAAATGCGCGGCACCTGGGCGTTCGCAGTGGCGTATTCGCTGACGGCACCTGTGTTCTGGTTCTACCTGTACTGGCTGCCGCCGTTTCTCAATCAGCAATACAACCTGGGCATCAGCGTCACGCAAATGGGTATCCCGCTGATCCTGATCTGGCTGACCGCCGACGTCGGCAGCATCGGGGGCGGCATCCTGTCTTCCTGGCTGATCGGACGCGGCGTCCGTGCAACTACTGCACGTCTGGTTTCGATGCTGATTTTCGCCCTCACCATCTGCAGCGTGGTATTCGCGGCCAACGCCAGCGGTCTGTGGATTGCCGTACTGGCCATTTCCCTGGCCGTGGGTGCGCATCAGGCCTGGACAGCCAACATCTGGAGTCTGGTGATGGACTACACGCCCAAGCACATGATGAGCACCGTGTTCGGTTTCGGCGGGATGTGCGCAGCCATCGGCGGGATGTTCATGACCCAGCTGGTCGGTGCCGTGCTGACCGCCACCACCAACAACTACAACGTGCTGTTCACCATGATCCCGGCCATGTACTTCATTGCCCTGACCTGGATGTACTTCATGGCTCCACGCAAGGTGCCCAAGGTCAGCGAATAATCCTCTTCGCGATCCTTGGTGGGACCGAATTTATTCGGGAAAGCGGTCTTTCAGGCACTGAGTTGTGCTGGATGGACTGGCTTTTCGCGAATGAATTCGCGCCTACGGGTGGGGTGTCCTTGGTGGGACCGAATTTATTCGGGAAAGCGGTCTTTCAGGCGCTGAGTTGTGCTGGATGGACTGGTTTTTCGCGAATGAATTCGCTCCCACCTGTGTATCGCGATTGCTATCCCGCCTTGCGTTGCTGCCAGGCCGCAGCCAGCCCACTGAGGCAGATGATTGCAATACCGACCTGAGCAATAGGCGCAGGTACATGTCCGAACACCAGAAAACCCAGCAACCCGGCAAACACGATCTGGCAGTAACTGAAAGGTGCCAGTATCGCCGGTGCCGTGACACGGAATGCCTGGGTCAGCATCAAATGCGCCCCCATCCCACAAGCCCCCAGTGCCAATAGAAGCGGTAAGTGCTTGAGTTCCGGCGTCTGCCAGAAGAAAGGTATCAAGGCACTCATCAATACTGTATTGAACAGACCTGCAAAGAAGTTGCTGGCCGTCGGGCTGTCATATCGGCTGACCAGACGAGTCAATAGCTGGTACAGCGCAAAGCATGAGGCCGAAGACAGCGGCAAGAGAATCGCCGGGGTAAACAACTCCCCGCCGGGGTGGACGATCACGATCACCCCCACAAAGCCCAGAATCACGGCAACCCACTGACCGCGAGTGACCTGCTCACGCAATAACGGCACCGACAAGGCCGTCACCAGCAACGGAGCGAGAAAGTTGACAGAGGTCGCTTCGGCCAACGGGATAAACATCAGGCTGGTGGTGAACAGCAAGCTGGTGCCCAACAATGCCAATGCCCGTATCACCTGAATCCCCGGTCGCCTGGTACGCAACCCCCTCAATCCGGCCGATGGAATGAAAATGAAGGCCATGAGCAGCGTATGGACCAGATAACGCGCCCAGACCACCAATGCGATCGGATAAAACCCGGACAGATACTTCGATAGCGTGTCATGGCTGGCGAACAGAAAGGTCGCCAACAGAATCAGGCCAATCCCCTTGAGTGGCTGGTTGACGCCAGACAGGGGCGTACTGGTAGTGCTCATCGGGCTTCCTTACTCAGGCATTGGGCTGAAGAATATTTCGGCGCGTTCCGCTTGCACAGGAGATGCAACCAGATTTCAGGAAGCATTGCAGCCCCCACTGAAGCGTCTCGAAAAAAATGTTCTAACCAGTTAATTTATGGTCGATAATCGCACCGATTTGCGTTTCCCCAATTGCAGCCACTGCCTTGGCCTTTCACTATCAGAGCCAGCTTTACTGCCCAAATAATGATAAGAAGGCTCTCTCATGCGTTTGAAATCTCACTGCAAAATCCTTTGCGGCCTGTCTGCGGCCATCACCTCCAGCCTCACGCCAACACTCACCCATGCCGCTGGTTTCGTAGAAGATGCCAAGGCTGGCTTGAACCTACGCAACTTCTTTATCAACCGCAACTTCGTCGACCCGGACAACGCCCAGCACGGCGCTCAGGAGTGGACCCAGAACTTCATTCTCGATGCTCGCTCCGGTTTTACCGAAGGGCCGGTCGGCTTCGGAGTGGACGTATTGGGAATCTACTCCGTCAAACTCGACGGCGGTAAAGGCTCCGGCGGCACCCAACTGCTGCCGATCCACGACGATGGTCGTCCCGCCGATGATTTCGGCCGACTGGGCGTGGCTGCCAAGGCACGCTTTTCCAGAACCGAACTGAAAGTCGGCGAATGGATGCCCGTACTGCCTATCCTGCGTTCCGACGATGGCCGCTCCCTGCCCCAGACCTTCCGCGGCGGACAGATTACCTCGAAGGAAATCGACGGCCTGACACTCTACGGCGGCCAGTTCCGGGGCAACAGCCCACGCAACGATGCCAGCATGGAAGACATGTCCCTCAACGGCCGGGCAGCCTTCACTTCCGACCGCTTCAACTTCGGCGCGGCCGAGTACAGCTTCAACGAAAAACGCACCATGGTCGGCGTCTGGTACGCCCAGCTCGAAGACATCTACCACCAGCAATACTTCAATCTGGTCCATAGCCAGCCACTCGGCAACTGGGTGCTGGGTGCCAACCTCGGCTACTTCAACGGCAAGGATGACGGCCAGTCACTGGCCGGCGACCTGGACAACAAGACCTGGTCGGCCATGCTCTCGGCCCGCCATGGCGGCAACACCTTTTACATCGGCCTGCAGAAAGTCACCGGCGACAGTGCCTGGATGCGTGTCAATGGCACCAGCGGCGGCACCCTGGCCAACGACAGCTACAACTCCAGCTTTGAAAACGCCAAGGAGAAATCCTGGCAGTTGCGTCATGACTATGACTTCGCAGCACTGGGTGTGCCCGGCCTGACCCTGATGAACCGCTATATCAGCGGCGAGAACGTGCATACCGGCACCATCACCAATGGCGAAGAATGGGCTCGGGAATCGGAACTGGCTTACGTGTTTCAGGAAGGCTCGCTCAAGAACCTGTCCGTCAAATGGCGCAACTCCACCATGCGCCGTGACTTCAGCACCAATCAATTCGACGAAAACCGCCTGATCGTCAGCTACCCGCTGTCGCTGCTCTGACAGAAAAGGCTGCCGGGGATCATGTCTCCGGCAGCCCGCCCCCTCACGCCTTGTTCAAGGACTCCACACCCATCTCGTCCCACACCTCTTCGGCCAGATGGAACGTCGCATTGGCGGCCGGAATGCCGCAATAGATCGCACTCTGCATCAGCACTTCCTTGATTTCCTCACGGGTCACGCCATTGTTCTTGGCGGCCTTCAGGTGCAGACGCAACTCGCCTTCGCGGTTCATGCCGATCAGCATGGCAATGGTGATCAGACTGCGGGTATGACGCGGCAGGCCAGGACGGGTCCAGATATCCCCCCAGGCATGGCGGGTGATCATTTCCTGAAACTCTTCGTTGAAGGGGGTCAGCTTCTTCAGGCTGTTATCGACATGGGCATCGCCCAGTACGGCACGACGAACCTGCATGCCGGCCTGATAGCGTTGTTCTTCGTTCATTGCGTGATCCTTGTGTGTTCAGCCACGGCACGTTCGACCCAGCGTCGAGCCTGGCCCAGGTAATGGGCAGGATCGAGCAGGCGATCCAGTTCCCGGGAAGAGAGTTGCGCGGTGACCTGCGGGTCCTCGCCCAGCACCTGGCGCAGATGTACGCCCGACTGGACGGCACGTCGGCAATTCTGTTCGACCAGATGATGGGCGGCATCGCGCCCGATACGTTGAGCCAGTGCGATACTGACGGCTTCGGCCAGCACCAGCCCCCGGGTCGACTCAAGATTCGTCAGCATCCGCTGCTCGTCGACTTCAAGCCCCGGCACGACAAGCAACGCCTGTTGCAACGCACCGGACACCAGGCAGCAGAGTTCGGGCAGGGTTTCCCATTCCGCATGCCACAGGCCAAGGCTGCGCTCGTGTTCCTGAGGCATGGCCGTCAGCATGGTGGCGACCAGCCCCGGCGCACGGGTCGCGGCACCGATCATCACCGCGGCACCCACCGGATTGCGTTTATGAGGCATGGTCGAAGAACCGCCCTTGCCAGGTGCAGACGGCTCGAATACCTCTCCCACCTCAGTCTGCATCAACAGGCTGATGTCACGGCCGAGCTTGCCCAGACTTCCGGCAATCATGCCCAGCAGACTGGCGAACTCCACCAGACGATCACGCTGGGTATGCCAGGGCTGCTCCGGCACATTCAGTTGCAGCTCTTCGGCCAAGGCTTCTGTGACGGCAAAAGCCTGATCGCCCAGCGCCGCCAGACTGCCGGAAGCGCCTCCGAATTGCAGGCACAGCAAGCGCGGTCTGATTTCCGTCAGACGCTGGCGGTGACGGGTTACAGCCCCCAGCCAGCCCGCGATTTTCATGCCCAGCGTCACCGGCGTGGCCTGCTGTAGCCAGGTCCGCCCGGCCAGAGGCGTCTGCGCATGACGCTGCGCCTGCCCGGCCAGTTTTTCGGCCAGTTGCCCGAGGTCACGTTCCAGCAGTTCGAGGGCACGGCGTACTTGCAGAATCAGCCCGGTGTCCATCACGTCCTGGCTGGTAGCGCCCATATGCACATAGCGCTCGGCTTCGGGGTTACCCGCGGCAATCTGCTTGCCCAGAGCCTTGACCAGAGGAATCGCGGAGTTGCCCGCATTGCCGATCGCGAGCGCCAGCGCATCGAAATCGAACAGTTCGGCACGACAACTGGCCACGATATCGGCCACCACGTCCTGAGGAATCATCCCCACTCGGGCCTGCGCCTTTGCCAGCGAAGCCTCGAAATCCAGCATGCCCTGTACTCGCCCGGCATCGGAGAAAATCCCGCGCATGTCGGCCTGAGTGAAACAGGCATCGAAAAGTTGATTGCTCGGTCTGCTCACATCACCGCTCCAGAATTGAAAAATCAGGTGGCATCCGCATGGCTGACCCAACCCTTGATCACGATTGCCAATGCCGCCAGGGCAGCAGGAATGACCAGCGCGGTCAGGACCTGCTCGAAGTTCCAGCCCAGCCCCAGCAGGGTTGCACCGGCCCAGGCCCCCAGGATCGCGCCAAAACGACCAATGCCCAGCATCCAGGAAACGCCCGTGGCACGGCCCTGGGTCGGATAGAACCGGGCAGCCAGCGAAGGCATTGCCGATTGCGCACCATTGATGCACATCCCGGCCACCAGCACGAGGCTCGCCAGCAACGCGACATTGCCCAGGCTTTGCCCGACCAGCCAGGCAAACACACCGGCCAGCGCATAGGCCGCTCCAATCACCTTATGGGGATTGAAACGGTCCATGGCCCAGCCGACACCCACCGCACTGAGCACGCCGCCAAACTGGAACAGGGCGCCAATGAACGCCGACTGCTCCATGCTCGCGCCGCTGTCGCGCATCAGGGTCGGCAGCCAGCTGGTCAGCAGGTACACGATCACCAGCCCCATGAAATAGGTCAGCCACAACAGCAAGGTGCCTGCACTGTAGGTGCCGGAAAAAACCACTTTCAGCACATTGCGGCTGCTGACGCTCTTTTGCTCCGGAACACTGAACTCCCCTGCTCCCGCCACTTCCAGAGGTGCGATGGGCGACAGCACCTGGCGAATCCGCTCGACGCCCCGATTGCGCACCACCAGAAAGCGCGCCGACTCCGGCAGCCAGAGCATCAACACCACGGCCAGCAGCAACGGCAGAATCCCGCCAAGCATCAGCAGGCTGTGCCAGCCCAGGCTGGGAATCAGTTTTGCCGAGACAAACCCGCCGCACGCCATGCCCAGGTTGAAACCGCAGAACATGCTGGTGACCAGCAAAGACTTGAGGCGTTCCGGGGTGTACTCGGACAACAGCGTCGTCGCATTGGGCATGGCCGCGCCAAGTCCCAGCCCGGTCAGCAAACGCAGAATCAGCAGTTGATCGATATTCGTGCTGTAAGCCGAAAGCAGGCTGAAAAGCCCGAACAGAAAGACCGCGCCCACCAGCACGATCTTGCGTCCGAAACGGTCGGCCAAGGGGCCTGATCCCAAGGCACCGAACACCATGCCGATCAAGGCTGCGCTCATCACAGGTCCGAGGCTGGAGCGTTCGATGCCCCAATCCTGACTCAAGGCCGGGGCAATGAAGCCCATGGCCGCCGTATCCAGACCGTCGAGAAAAACGATCAGAAAGCACAATGCAACAATCCGCCACTGATACCCCGACAGCGGCTGGCTGTTGATGAGAACCTGCACGTCGAGCGTGCCCGTGGCGGGCCCGCGAGCTGAAAGCGTCATGGATGTTTCCTTTTATTTTTATAGAGTCGCCAGTCAATGCTGGCGCCATGCAACGCACGCAAGGAGCTGGATCAGAAGTCGAAGAACACGGTCTCCCCTTCACCTTGCACATGAATATCGAAGCGGTAGGCCAACTGACCGTCGACGCTGCAACGCCGGGCAATCAGGGTTTCCCGACGTGACGGCTGCTCGATCAGGTTCAGCACGGGATCGACCGCATTGGCCTGCGGCTCGTCATCGAAATACAGCCGCGTCTGCAGGTGAATATTGATCCCGCGTGCAAACAGCGAAACGTTGATGTGGGACGCCATCGGCACACCCGCGGCATTGCACACGACGCCAGGCTTGATGGTCTTGATCGTCCATACGCCATCGTCCCCTGTCGCCGTGCGGCCAAAGCCGTTGAACAGCTTGTCCGGGTCATAGGCGCTGTCATAGGCCCCCGTGTGATCGGCCTGCCAGAACTCCAGAAAGGCATCGCGAATCAGGTGGCCATTACCGTCGTAGACATTTCCCAGCAATAGAATGTGTTCGCCTGGCGCGCCGGGCCTGGCCATCTCGTTCCAGATTTCCAGTTCGCGGGTCGGGTTACCGGCGATTTCCAGCGCCAGACCGATATGGACGTAAGGGCCAGCGGTCTGCGAAGGGGTTTCCTGCAACAGTTGAACGGGCATGTCAGGATCTCCTCAGCGGTTTTCGAAGTGAGTCTTGCGCTGGCCGCGCAGAACGATGTCAAAGCGATAAGCCAGACAATCCATCGGATTGCCCATGCCGAGGTCGAGTCTGGCAATCAGGCTCTGGACCGCGTCGGGATTGGCAATCGACTTCACGATCGGGCAGATCGGGATCAGCGGATCGCCCTCGAAATACAGCTGGGTAATCAGGCGGGTGGCAATCGACGGACCGCTGACCGAGACGTGGATATGCGCCGGACGCCAGTCGTTGGGGCCGTTGCGCCATGGGTACGGGCCGGGTTTGACGGTGCGGAAACTGTAATTGCCATCACTGTCGGTCAGGGTACGCCCCACGCCGCCGAAATTGGGATCGATGGGTGCCAGATAGCTGTCGCGCTTGTGGCGATAGCGGCCACCGGCGTTGGCCTGCCAGATCTCCACCAGCGTGTTCGGGACCGGTTTTCCGTACTGGTCACAGACCCGGCCAGCCACGATGATGCGCTCACCGATGGGCAAGCCGCCATGGTTGAAGTTGAGCAGCAGATCGTTGTCGTGATGCCCGAACTTCAGGTGCGAAAAATCCGGACCACTGGCTTCGGAAACCGACTGAGGAATGCTCACCAGCGCCTGACGCGGTGAACGGACGATCGAGGTTTTGTAATCGGGTGTCAGGGCCTTGGGATGCCAGTTACGGTCCCGAGTGACGAAGCGGCTATTGTCCGCGACAGACATGGCGTTCTCCTTGTTCTTTTTATGGAGGGCGCAAGCGTCGATCACTTGCGCTACAGGCTGCGGCGAAGTGTCGCGTGACAGTAAACAATCGAAAATTGAAAATAATCGCAACATCCATAACCAAATGGTTATGTGTAACGTCCTTCGCGATAGGCCTCCCCGACCACGCGCAACTCATCGACGCACCACTGGGCAGCCCGGGACAGCGGCAAGGCCGGATTGCTGCACAGCCCCACGGAGCCGCCGGGCTCGCGAATCCCCATGTCCAGCTCCACCAGTGTTCCACTCTGCAACTCCTGCAGCACGGCATCCAGCGGAGCAATCCAGATCGCATTGCTGCACTGCACGTAACGTCGGCTAAGGCTCAGTGACAGGGTTTCCAGGCGCTGCCGCGATGGCTGGATGCCGTATTGCACAAACAGGCTGTCGGCGAACTTGCGGATGGTGGTGCCGGCCAATGGCAGAACCAGCGGGAAATCCTCCAGGCTTTCGCGCCTGAGCGGTGCGGCCAGCAAGGGATGATCGCTGCGCACCACCAGCGTCATCGATTCGTTGTACAGATGCTCGAAGGTCAGGCCCTGGATCTGTGGGCTGTCGGTCATGCGGCCGACCACCAGATCCAGCTCCCCGACCCGGAGCTGCGACAACAGATAAGCGCTGGGGCCTGTCATCACACTGACGACCAGAGCCGGATGCCGCTCATGCAAGCGGCCGATGACTTCCGGCACCAGCAGGCTTTCGGCGGTCGACAACACGCCCAGGCGGGCCGTAACGGTGTCGTGTTCACCCGAACGCAGGCTGCTGACGCCCTCGCGCAAGGCCTGCACGCTCGGCCCGGCAAAGCGCATGAATGCCACACCGGCTTCGGTCAGGGCCGCACCGCTCTTGCTGCGCACGAACAAGGTGGTTTCCAGCAGGGTTTCCAGCTCCTTGAGGCTTTTGGACAAGGCCGGCTGACTGATTGCCAACACATCGCAAGCCCGCGCCAGACTCCCCTGACGCGCCACTTCAAGGAAGCACACCAGATGACGAAACTTGATTCGGGTATCGATATTCAACGCACGACGGGCCTTCTGCAAAGGGAAATGAGCAGGTTCACTGGCTCAGGAAAAACGCGACCTGCTCACTGTCGAAAGGCCAGTCCAGTTCCGCACCGGTATCGATACGCCGCAGTACGGGAATCCGCAGGCCATAGTCCTCGAACAGGGACTCGTTTTCAGCGATGTCCACCAACTCGACCAGCAGGCCATGCTCGACCAGTGGAAGCAGAATCGCTTCGGCGACTTCGCACAGATGGCAACCCAGGGTTCCGAACAATTGGCATTCGGGAGGCATGAAAACATCCTCTGGAACAAAAAATGAAATGGGTAACAGACGGGCCATTCTAGGCGCTACATGAAATGTTTTCGAGCGACGCGAAGGAAGCGGCTACTGCAATGACCGGGGCTGCTGTCGCCAGTCGGGCTGCCTGAAGGCCTCTTGCGCCCCGGACATTTTCATTGAAATCCGGTCGAGCAGCTTCTCGGCATTGTATTGGGTGGTCGTGCTGCTGATGGCGATGAACAACAGGCCCGCCACAACGGCCGCAGAAGGAATCCGTGCGCTGGCATGACTCTCCAGACAGATCAGGAACACGCACGCGGCAAGAGAGCCCAGCAAGGCACCGGCGACGGCTTCGGCCAGAGGGTGAATGAAGGGAGCAACGCAGTAGAGGCTGAACAGCCAGCCGAGCAACAACCCCAGCCCGGCGGCAGGCCAGCGTAATCGGTGATGAACCTGCCTGGCCAGCAGGCTTGCCCCTACGGTCAGGACCAGGCTGGTATTCATGGCGTGGCCACTGAGGACATAGATCCCCAGGCTGTCCAATGCAACGCCCCAGCCCTTGAACAGGATTTTGCTGGCCACCACGATCGAGTACGTCACCAGCAGGGTCAGGCCCCACAACAAGGCGGCGGCTCTGGATCGAGTGGTCCACAGCCAGCCTCCAATGACCAGAGCGGCCGGAAGCATGACGCTAATCCCGCCATAAGGCGTCAGCGCCTGTAGCCCCATCGGCACGTCTCCTGATCATGACCATTAAATAGACGGCACATCACACCAGAAACCATGCCCGGTCGCCAGACATGATTTTCTATGACCCCACCATCCGGGCGTCGGATCTGAAGCGCCGTTTAGCGAACGCATTGGCACGGTCGAGCACCGGTTTCTCGAAACAGCGATAGCCCACCCAGCCGTAACACACCACGGCCGCCATCATCAGCGAAGCGAAGAACAGGTTATCCAGATAGCTTTCGGGCCAGGCGCCCACCATGCCCCAGACACGACCTATCACGCCCAATACCAGCAAATGCGAGAGATAGACGGTGTAGGACATGTCGCCGACAGCAATCAGGAATCGGGGCATTGAGATCTTCTTGCGTCGCTCCAGCAAGGCCAGCGTCAACACAAGAGCGCCGAAGGTGATGCCGACGGCGAACATCCGGAACAGCCCCTGGCTGTCGTATAAGCGGTAGACGCCGATCAACGGAATCCCCACCAGCAATGCAGCACCCAGCAAGGCCCAGACACTCGAAGTCGGTAGCTTTGCGCTGTGCGGCCCGTAAAAGAACAGCGCCAGCGCCACGCCGATGATGAACTCCAGGGAATAGGGATGCAGGATGATTTTCAGCGCCGGGGAATAGTCCTGCCAGTCATCCAGGGCATTGAAGACAACGATGATCAACGCCCAGATCGACAGCATCAACGGCAGGCTGCGCTCCCGGAACAGCAGAAACCCGGAAAACACCAGATAGAACCACAGCTCGAACAACAGCGACCAGGCCACCATCACCAGCAGAACCTTCTCGTTGGGCAGCAACAGGAAGGACATCAACAGATTCGACGAACCATGACCGCTGTTGACCATGCCGGGCATCACCAGATAGACACCCAGCGTGATAAAGAAATACAGCCAGTAGGTGGGATAGATCCGCGAGACACGGTTGAACAGGAAACGCTGAGCTTCGACGCCATTCTGAAAACGCCCGCGGCTGACGATCACCATCACGAAACCGCTGATGACAAAAAACAGGTCGACGCCCAGTTGAAAGAAATCGATAAAAGGCGGCAGAAGAATATCGCCCCCGGAAAACCTCGCCTCCAATGACATCATATGGAACAGAACGACGCCCAACACCGCCACGCCCCTGAGCCCTTGCAGGGAATACAGCCGCTCCATGCCCTTCTCCATCACTGACCGACACTGCCGCCCGGTAACGCAACATCCCATTACCGAGCCTACGATTCGATAGAGAGCATAGCCAAGCGTTTCAATTATGAAACCCTTCGGCCTCTCTCCTGCACGGCAATAGAGAAGCCAGTCAACGGAAAGAAGGCACAATCCACCCAGATCCTCGACAATGCATGATCTTGAATGACGGTCCATCGCGCACCAACATAAGTCAGACGCTATGCTCATTCGCGCCGGGCAAGTGCAACAATTGAAATGAACCTTCGGGAATTCACTGTACTCGAACCCCTATAACGCCACTGACGGAGAAAACCATGGCTCGCCAAACAGCACAGAGTGCCCAGGAAATATTGATGGCCGACTTTCAGACCCTGGTCGCCGACACCGAGAAGCTGCTTGAGCACACCGCTACCCTGGCAGGCGATCAGGCAGACGAACTGCGCAGCCAGATTCACGAAAGCCTGCTGCGTGCCCGGGAAACCCTGAAGCTGACCGAGGAGTCCCTTCGCGAGCGTGGAAAGGCAACGATTGTCGCCACCGAAGATTACGTCCAGAACAACCCGTGGCAGTCGGTGGGAATCGCGGCAGGTGTCGGGTTCATTCTCGGTCTGCTGGCGACAAGGCGCTGATCCCATGAGCCTCGGAACCGAATCGGAATCGCCCAAGGCCAACCAGAGTTCTTCGCCACGGCGTCTGGGTGCCGCCTTCCTCGGCCTGTTGCACAGCCATGTCGAACTGTTCGGCATCGAATTGCAGGAGCAGAAAGCCCGCACCCTGTCACTGCTGCTGTTCGCCGGGCTGGCGCTGGTGTTTGCCCTGTTGCTGCTGACCGGGCTGTCGGCCCTGTTACTGATCATCCTCTGGGACAGCTACCGCCTGGCCGGCATCATCGGCCTGTGCTGTTTCTATTTCCTGGCGGCGCTGTTCTGCGGCCTGCGCCTGAAAGAAGCCATCTTCGACGAGTCTTCGCCTTTCAGTGCAACACTTGAAGAACTGGCCAACGACCGCGAGCGACTGATGCCATGAATGAACCGAAGTCGCACAGCGGCAATACCCGACGCGAATTGCGCAAGGCGCTGATCCGGCTGCGCATGGAAATGCATCGTCAGGAAATACGCCATGAATCGGCGCACCTGCTGCAACCCTTGCAACGGGTGCGCGGTCTGAAAAACGACTGGCAAGGCGCACTGGGCATCAAGCATGCGCCATTGTGGGGAGTCGGTGCCGTCGCCCTGCTCGGTTTCCTCGGCGGCAAAGGGGCCAGAAGCGGACGAGTCAGTACCTTGAGCCGCATGATCAAACTGGGTGTCACCCTGCTGCCACTGCTCAAGGTGGCCTTGCAAAACCGCACAGACAAGCCCTGACCTCTTCTTTGGCTGCATTCTTGCAAACGGCGACAAAAGGCCTCCCCGGTATATCCGGGGCAGGCCTTTGTGCTGCAGACGTGATGCCACTAAGGAGGGCCATGTGATAAAGGGGCAACCACTTGCCTGCTTTCAGCCATTCATCGATACCGCGACTGGCCGTATTGCGGGTGTTGAAGCGTTGGGACGACTGTCCAGGAGCGATGGTCAGTTACATTCGGTCGGTCCATTGTTCTGTGATCCGAAAGTGCCTGCCGCCGATCTGCGTCGCCTTGACCGGCTCATCCGTGACAATGCCCTGAGCCGTTTGCACGAAGCCCCCGACGACTGGTTTCTGAGCCTGAACATTTCACCCCGCTGGATCAGTCGCCTGCGTCCGGGTCAGGCGCTTCCCAGCCTTGAGCAACTGCATCAACACAACATTCCTCCCGAACGGATCGTGTTTGAAATCACCGAAGTCGACGGCGACCCTCAGCGCCTGGCCGATGTCGTGAAACGCTATCGCGAAGCCGGTGCCCGCATCGCCATCGATGATTTCGGAGCCGGTTACTCGCAACTCGATCGCGTCCTGGCCCTGCAACCGGACATTCTCAAACTCGACATGCGACTGTTTCAGGCAGCAGCAAGGGGCGGCCCGAGCAGTGATGTCGTCAAGGCCCTGGCCCTGATGGCAGAAAAGACTGGCTGCTGGATCATCGCAGAAGGTGTGGAAACCGAAGCCGAACTGGATTTTGCCCTGGAATGCGGCTCACGCTATGTCCAGGGCTACCTGTTCGCCAGGGGCGAGCCGGATTTTTTTGCCGCCGATGCCTTCGTCCGGCAATTTGCCGGACTGCGTGATCGCTATGTGCTGCAAAAGGTCGCCGAACGTGCCCGGCTGATGACACTGCGCAAGCAGTTGGTCCAGCTGATGCACCTGCTGCAACACTGGGCAGAGAAGAAACTGCCCGTCAGCGAGTTGCCACAGTTGCAGGACTATCCATGGCTGTTGCGCTTTTATCAGTGTGACCGTCACGGCACCCAGCTCACCCCTAATCTGGAGTGGCTCAATGGTGGCTGGCATGCCGACAGCCGCTACCTGGGGCATAACTGGTCATGGCGTCCGTATTTCTACCATCTGCTGGCAGAAGGCTGGGACGAACGGCGGCTGACCCTGTCCAACACCTATCGCGACGCGACCAGCAACCAGTATTGCCTCACGGCCGGCCAGTTCTTCGACAACGGCAATCGCCTGTTGCTGATCGATATCGATGCCGCCGGGATGTGACAGGCCTTGCGGTCAGGGTGCCGAACCGGGAAGCTAGGCCTGTCTCAAGAATAACGGAGTGACCGCCTTGGATTGGCAGACCCTGCTTAACCGCGAACGACTTGGCAAACCGCTGCACAGTCCTGAAGAACTGGGCCGCAGCCCTTTCCACAAAGACCATGACCGCATCATCTTTTCGGGTGCGTTCCGACGGCTGGGGCGCAAGACACAAGTCCATCCCGTGTCGAGCAACGACCATATTCATACGCGCCTGACCCACTCGCTGGAAGTCAGTTGCGTCGGCCGTTCCCTGGGCATGCGCGTCGGAGAAACCCTGCGCAGCGCCCTGCCTGACTGGTGCGACCCCAGCGATCTGGGCATGGTGGTGCAATCAGCCTGTCTGGCCCATGACATTGGCAACCCGCCATTCGGCCATTCGGGCGAAGACGCGATTCGCAACTGGTTCAATCAGGCGGCCAAACGCGGCTGGCTCGATGCCATGAGCGAGACGGAGCGCAACGACTTCCTCAATTTCGAAGGCAATGCCCAAGGGTTTCGTGTCCTGACCCAACTGGAATACCACCAGTTCGACGGCGGTACCCGCCTGACCTACGCCACCCTGGGCACCTATCTGAAATACCCCTGGACAGCCCGGCATGCCGACTCTCTGGGCTACAAGAAGCACAAGTTCGGGTGTTATCAGAGCGAACTGCCGATCCTTGAGCAGATCGCCCACAAACTGGGCTTGCCACAACTTGAAGATCAACGCTGGGCACGCCATCCGCTGGTTTATCTGATGGAGGCGGCCGACGACATCTGCTACGCCCTGATCGATCTGGAAGACGGCCTGGAAATGGAGCTGCTGGACTACGCCGAAGTGGAGTCACTGCTGCTTGGTCTGGTCGGCGACGACCTGCCCGAAACCTATCGCCAGTTGGGTCCGACCGACTCGCGCCGTCGCAAGCTGGCCATTCTGCGCGGCAAGGCCATCGAACACCTGACCAATGCGGCAGCCCGTGCGTTCGTGGAACAACAGGACGCCTTGCTGAGCGGCACGCTGACGGGCGATCTGGTGGAACACATGCACGGACCGGCCAAACGCTGTGTATTGAGCGCCAAGGACATGGCCCGCAAGAAGATTTTCCAGGACAAGCGCAAGACACTGCATGAGATCGGGGCCTACACCACGCTGGAAATCCTGCTGAATGCCTTCTGCGGGGCGGCTGTCGAACAGTTCGGCGGTCGCACGCCTTCGTTCAAGAACCGGCGCATCCTTGACCTGCTGGGCAACAGCGCACCGGACCCCAAGGCGCCCTTGCACACCTCGTTCCTGCGCATGATCGACTTCATCGCCGGAATGACCGACAGCTACGCCACAGAAATGGCCAGGGAAATGACCGGACGCTCGGGGCAGATCTGATCACTGGCGAACCGAACACATGACTCAAGGCCGGGTCATGTGTTCACCACTCAAGCGCACACAACAACTTCAGAAACGCCCTACATATCAGCCAAAAATGTCCTATCGCCCACTTTCCTCAAAGCCCCTAATAATCCCGGCACTGTAACGGCCGTCCCGGCCCCTTATCCCCCAGCCCACGAGGCTCTCTGCCGCCTTGCCGGAACCCCCATGTTTAAAAACGACCTGCGAATCCTGCTGGTAGAGGATCACCCCTTTCAGTTGATCGCCACCCAGATCCTGCTGAACAACCAGGGGTATTTCCTGCTGACACCCGCACTGAATGCCCTGGAAGCCATGACGGCCATGGAGCGCAGTCTGGAGCCCTACGACCTTCTCCTGTGCGATCAGTGCCTGCCCGACCTCATGGGGTTCGAGCTGATCGAGCGTGCCTGCCTCAAGGGGTTCATCCGGCAGGCCATTCTCCTGAGCGGGCTGGACCCGCTGCAGTTGCAAGAGCTGGAAGCGCAGGCCCTGCAGCGCGGGCTTCCTCTACTCGGCTGTCTCAGCAAGCCCTTGCATGGCCCGGATCTCTCCCGACTGCTGAAAAAGTTGCCTGCCGGGCACTGACAACCAGCCCCTTCAGATGGAACTACACGCCTTCACCAAAGAAACAAGCGGCCCTGTGCCGCCCAAAACGCCTTCAACCTGTAGGTTAAAGATGTTTCCGGTGAAGGATAATTCCCAAACAGAATAAACAACATGAAACTCGATAACCAACTCACACACTAGTACAGGCTGCACTTTTTAATTACCTGAAGCCCGGCGTGGGCTTTTACGTACTCCGATACTCTAATTACTGTAGGAACTTTCCTATATATAGCTGCCGACCGGGTCTATTCATGTGCCTGCCCGAACATCTGAGCTAAGGTGCGCGCTTTATTCGCTGCTTGTATGGATTGAAATATGAACTCAGTTTTTATCATCGACGATCATCCCATTATTCGCCTGGCCGTCAGGATGCTGCTGGAAAACGAAAACTATGAAGTGGTCGGCGAAACCGATAATGGCGTGGACGCCATGCAGATGGTTCGCGAATGCACACCCGATCTGATCATCCTCGACATCAGCATTCCCAAGCTCGACGGGCTGGAGGTGCTGGCCCGCTTCAACAGCATGGGCCTGTCATCGAAGATTCTCGTACTGACCTCACAGACCCCCAACATCTTCGCGATTCGCTGCATGCAGTCCGGGGCCGCGGGGTATGTATGCAAACAGGAAGACCTGAGCGAACTGCTCAGTTCGGTGAAGGCGGTATTATCCGGCTACAATTACTTTCCCAGTCAGGCATTGACCCCGGCCATTGGCGAAGATGGCCAGCCCAGCGAAATCGAACTGTTCAAACTGGTAAATGATCGCGAACTGATGGTACTGCAGTTATTTGCCCAGGGCCGTTCCAACAAGGAAATAGCCAAAGGCATGTTTCTCAGTAACAAGACCGTCAGCACTTACAAGACGCGACTCATGCAGAAACTTAAAACGAAGACCTTGGTAGAACTTATCGAGATGGCAAAACGCAACGCGCTAGTGTGAGAACCCGGATGCCCAAGCGCCTTAAACATTTTCTGATAATGGCAACAAGCATATGCCTGGGCTGGAGCTTCCATTCCGACCTCGAGGCAGCAGTCCCCTACACCCTGCTCGGCCGCTCCAGTCCGGCTCACATGGACGTGAAGCTCGACAACACACAGTGGCAATGGATTCGCAACAAGCGCGAGCTGGTGCTTGGCACCTCGGCACCGGACTACCCCCCCTTCGACATCACCCTTTCCGGCAACGACTATGAAGGCGTTACGGCCGATTATGCCGGCATCCTCTCCCGGGCACTGGACGTGCCTGTCAAGGTCCAGCGCTTCGACAGTCGTGCGGCGGCAATGGACGCCCTTACCCAAGGCCGAATCGACCTTCTGGGCAGTGCCAACGGTTTCGAGGCGATGGACAGCAACATCAGGCTGTCACAACCCTACGCTGTGGACCAGCCTGTCCTGGTGACCCGCACAGGTGAAACACGCCCGCTGACCGAAGGGCTGAAGGGCATGCGCCTGAGCATGGTCTATCACTACTTGCCGAACGCCGCTGTCGAGGCGCTGTACCCCGACGCCATCCTGCAGACATACCCTTCTTTCCAGAGCGCGATCAATGCCGTGGCTTTCAATCAGGCCGATGTCTTTCTCGGCGACACCATTTCCACCCGGTATGTCATCAACAAGGGGTATCTGAACAATGTGCAAATGGCCAATTTCGGCAAGCACGAAGCCAATGGCTTCAGTTTTGCCGTCAACAACGACAACACCCCCTTGCTGGACATCGTCAACCAGACACTCAAGGCCATTCCGGTCGATGAGCGTATCGACATAGCCAAGCGCTGGAACGCTGGCAGCGACCTGATGCCGACCGATCAGAAGCTGCAACTGACGCAACGCGAGGAGCGCTGGATTGCCCGGCACCCGACCGTGCGCGTGGCCGTCAACGAAACCTACGCCCCGCTGACATTCTTCGATACCGGTGGAAACTTTCGCGGCATTACCGCCGACCTTCTGGAGCTGATACGCCTGCGCACGGGCCTGCGCTTCGAGGTCGTACGCGCCTCCGGCTCAAGCGACATGATCAATCAGGTCATCCAGGGGCATGCGGACATGATCGGAGCCATGGTGTCGAGTGATGCACGCGAGGCGCAGCTGAGGTTCAGTCGCCCCTATATCGACAACTCGTTCGTCCTGATAACCCGCAAGGCACCGGATGCCCCGTCCTATCTGGAGCACATGAACAACAAACGTGTTGCGATCACCCAGGGCAGCCCGCTGTTGCCGTGGTTGCAGCGCGAGTTCCCCGGGATTGCCGCCGTGGAGATCGACAACCCTTTCCAGGCGCTGGACATGCTTGCCATGGGCCGGGTGGACGGGGCGATCACTTCATTGCTCAGCGCCAACTACTTCCTGTCTGCCGGGATATTCGAGGATAAGCTGCAAATCACGGCAACGGTGGGTGAAGATCCGGCGCTGATCTCCATGGCGGCTTCACGCGATGCCGTCGAACTGAACTCGATTCTCGACAAGGCCCTGTCCAGCATTGCGCCACAGGATATGGCCGTCATCAACAATCGCTGGCGTGCCTACCCTCCGGCCGGGGTCGACTGGCACCACTATCAGGGGCTGATCTATCAGATCCTGATCGGTGCCAGCCTGATCCTGCTGGGCCTGCTGGCCTGGAACGCTTACATGCGACGCCAGATCAAACAGCGGGAAGCGGCAGAACGGGCCCTGAACGATCAGCTCGAATTCATGGGCGCCCTGGTCAACGGCACGCCCCACCCGATCTATGTCCGTGACCGCCAGGGCCTGCTGCGCATGTGCAATGACAGCTACCTCGACTCGTTCTCGGCACGCAAGGAAGACATCATCGGCAAGAGTGCGACCGAAGGTGTCCTGAGCAATGAATTCGAGGCACGGGAATACGCCGCCGATTACCAGCGCGTCATGGCCAGCAACACTGCACTGATTCTCGACCGGTCCCTGCATATCGGTGAACGCCAGTTGACCATTTACCACTGGATCCTGCCGTTCCGTGACTCTCTGGGCGAAGTGCAGGGCATCATCGGTGGCTGGATCGATATCAGTGAACGCCGCCAGTTGATCGAGGAGCTGCAGGCGGCCAAGGAACAGGCTGACAATGCCAGCCGGGCCAAGAGCACTTTTCTCGCTACCATGAGCCATGAAATCCGCACCCCCATGAATGCCGTGATCGGCATGCTGGAACTGGCCCTCAAGCGTGCAGACCAGGGCGCTCTGGACCGTTCCGCCATCGAAGTGGCCTACAGCTCGGCCCGAGACATGCTGGAGCTGATCGGGGACATTCTCGACATCGCCCGCATCGAATCCGGACGGCTGACCCTCAGCCCCGAACGCGCCAATCTGCGGCAACTGGTGGAGTCGGTCACCCGTGTATTCGATGGCCTGGCGCGGCAAAAGAACCTGAGTCTGCAACTGGCGCTCGACAGCCGGATCAATACCGATGTGCTGATCGATCCCCTGCGCTTCAAACAGATTCTTTCCAATCTGATCAGCAATGCAATCAAGTTCACCCATGAGGGCACGGTCACGATCACCCTGCTGGCCGAACATGATGCAAATGCACAGCAGTTGCTCCTGAACGTGACCGTTCAGGACAGCGGCATCGGCATCGACGCCGAAGACCTGCAACGCCTGTTCGAGCCTTTTGCACAGGCCGACAACAACAGGCAGATGGCCCGTGCGGGGGCAGGCCTGGGGCTGGTCATCTGCCGCAGCCTCTGTCAGATGATGGGCGGGGCACTCACCCTGAGCAGCGAGCCCGGCCAGGGCACGCAGGCACACATGACACTCAGGCTGACCACTCTGGAACCGCTGGCTTCCTCCCCTCCTCCGGCTGAAGAACCATCCCGGCTTTCCGAAGCCCTGCATATCCTGATCGTCGACGATCATCCGGCCAACAGGCTGCTGCTCTGCCAGCAACTGGGCTTTCTCGGGCATCGTTGCGAAATGACCGAACAGGGGGCTCAAGGGCTTGAGCGCTGGCTTGCCGAGCCATTCGATCTGGTGATTGCCGACTGCAACATGCCGGTCATGAATGGTTACGAGCTTGCCCGTGCAATCAGAGCCCGCGAACAGGCAGAAAACCTCTCGCACTGTACGGTCTGGGGATTCACTGCCAATGCCCAGCCTGAAGAAATCCAGCGCTGCCTCCAGGCAGGAATGGATGATTGTCTGTTCAAGCCCATCAGCCTGAACGCCCTCAGCGAGCGACTGGACAACGTGCCCCGTCTCCCCCCCTCTTCTGCCACGCTGCCCTTCAGCATGACCAGCGTCAGCAACCTGACCGCAGCCCGTCCGGAAATGGTCCAGCGTCTTCTGGAGCAACTGCTGCGCAGTAGCCAGGAAGACCGTCAGTCACTCGCGGATCTGATGCTCGAAGGCAACGGCAAGGAGATTGGCGAGATGGCACACAGGATCAAGGGCGCTGCGCGAATCATCAGCGCCTCACAGGTCATCGAGGCCTGCGAAGCGCTTGAGGAAGCCTGCAAGGTCGCCAGTGACGTCGTGGTGCTCGAAGCCTGTCACCGGGAGGTCGACAGCGCCATGCTGGCCCTTGAGAACGCATTGATCAGACAGCAGAGCCTGGACTCGGAAGCTCAAGCCTTACACGACTTGCGTCGCTCATAAGTGCTCCGATAACTTCCAGGCGCAGCATTGAAGAAGTCGCGAAACCGTTTCTGAAAATGGGGAAGGCTGACGAATCCCGTGGCCATGGCGATTTCCGTTATGGACCTGTTGGTCTGCAGGACCAACTGCCGGGCCCGGGTCAAGCGCAGCTCAAGATAGTATCGGGAGGGCGTCGCGCCCACGAAGCGGAAGAAGCGGCGCTCCAGCTGACGTCTGGAAATCCCGGTGCATGAAGCCAGCTCCGGAATGCTCAAGGGCTCCTCGATGTTCTGTTGCATCAGTTCCAGTGCCAGTTTCAGGGATTGCGGCAAGGTCGGGTCCTTATCGACCGAAACCGAGGAAATACCGGTCACCAGTGGATGCTCATCACACCCCAGAACCTCTTCAATGGCTTGAGTCAGCTGATTGCCCTTCAGAAGACGGACAAGCTCCAGCATCATGCGCAGAGAACTGCTCGCCCCTGCACATGTCGCCCGGTCATGATCGATGACATGACTGCGGTCGCAGATCCGCACATTGGGAAAAGCATCCGCCATGGCAGCGCGTCCGTCCGGGTGAAAGGCGCATGCATACCGATCCATCAACTGTGCGTCCGCCAGAAAGTAGGCACCGTTCCACAACCCGCCCAGAATCGCCCCGCCAGCTACCGCGGCCTCAAGCTTGCGTCGCAGACAAGGGCTCATCGTCAGATCCACCCGCAATCCGCCGACAACCATCAGCAGGTCCAGCCGCCCGCGTAACGCTTCCAGCTCCAGATCGGTCGGGATGGCAATGCCGAGATCACTCATGGCGCTCTGCCCCGCCAATCCGACCCTGACGATGTCAAACACGGGGTCATCACTCATCAGGTTTGCAGTCACAAGCACATCCATCGCGCCCGCAAAAGACATCATCGAAAAATTGTCCATCATGATGAACGCCACGCGAATGGCCTTACGCCTGCCGGCCTCTCCTTTCTCCGGGGATGAATAAAGCCTGTTCTGACTCTTGAGCACACTTTCAAAAACATAGGTCATGACTGAAAGCCTTAAACCGGGCGGTGAAACGTCAGCATCCCTTGCCTGTCAGAGAGGTGACAGCAACAAATCCAGCAATGCGGCGCAATCGGCGCGGCCAGCCAGACCTGAAACACACGCCTCCAGCGCTCGACTTCGGGTCATGCCCAGGCTGTACTGGCTATAGGCGCGGTACTTTTCAAGAAGCTCTTCTGCAGAAAGCGGGTTTTCCGGGTCGCCTTTCGCGGCGGTCGTCGGACTGGTGAAACATGTGCCGTCCTTGAGCCGGACCGTTACTCGCGACAGAATTTCCTCGGGGAACCTGGCGGAAAGGTCCGTGGCCTCACCAATGACGATGCGATCGCTGATGCTCAGGATATCCGGGGCATGAATGGACGCTCCCGTGACCTCTCCCGCACTCAGGCGTCCTCGCGCAATCAGCGCCGCCAGCGGAAAAGCCAATGCATATTGAGCCTCGTCGGCGGATTGCGGGCGATGCCCCTGCAAACGCATGGACTCATGAAAGGTTTCGACCTCAACCGCTTCGACAGCTTCAGGGATGATGTCCGGGTGCGCGCCCATCAATGCCGTCATGGCGGTCAACGCAGGTTGTGCCCACCGACAGACCGGCCAGGGTTTGAAGTATTGCCGATCGATTTCCCAGCGTTGACCGATATCCTCCCAGAACCGGGCGACATTGCCCGATGCCACGGTTGCAGCCGGAGCGCCGGTCACTCCGGCACGCGCCATCAACAGCGCACTGATGCCCGCATAGGCACCCGCACCGTGGGCATCTCGCAGCATCGACGGATGATCGATCAAACGCATCATGGGACACCGAGGGCCAAAGTATTCGGCGATGCCCAATGCATGATGAAAAGTGTCTTCATCCAGACCGAGCAGCCTCGCCCCCGCACAGACGACACCGATGCCTGAAAAGGCGCCAGACGCATGGTATTCCGGCGCTGTCGCCATGAGCGACTGACCCGCCCTCAATGCCGTCTCATAACCGATGGCCAGCACACTCGACAATTCCTCGCCACTGATCGTCTTGCCTTGCGCGCGGAACGCATCGACCAGCGCAATGATCGCGGGAACCACCGTTGCGCCAGCGTGGCCTTTCGAGGTGAAGTGGCCTTCATGGGCGTCCAGGCTATCGATACTGAATCCACCGGCGTAACCCGCGCCATGCGGATGCACGGCCCGGCCATCGAACCACAGACGACTTGCCAGCGAAGTGGCCGGAAAATGCTCAACAGCAAAGTCCTTCAACATCTTGCTGGTCTGGTTTTCTCTGGCTCCGGCCGCAACACCGATGATATCCAGCAGACAGATTTCAAGGCGCTTGCGCGTCTCGATGGGGGCTTCGGCGAACTTGAACTGCTGAACAAACGAGTAAAGTGACATGCATGCTCTTCCATCAGGGATGCAAGACAAAGGTTGCCCGTACAGAGCAACCTCTCGCCGGTGGAAAGGGAGGCTATTTCTTCGCTGCCTCCCGGGCATCCGCCAGCCAGCCGTCATAGGCCGCACGATGCGCAGCAATCCATTCGGCCGCATGCCGTTTGATATCGGCCGGAGTATTTTCACCCTTGTGCATTTTCAGGTTCTGGGCACTTTCGTCTTCGGTCGTGATTTGCATCTCGGAGAGAAACTTGACGGCCGCCGGGTTCTTTTCGGCAAACTCCTTGCTCAGAACCGCACGAATGGTGTCGATCGGGAACCCCAGATTCTTTCCCTTGTAATCGGTGTCGACATCGTTCTTCCCGCCAGGAAGATCCGTGTAAGGAACACTGAGCCAGACGACATCCCTCCCCTCGACCAGCACCGTCGAGATCCATTGCGGCACCCAGGTGAAGTAGAGAATGGGTTTACCTTCCTGATAACGGGAAATGGTGTCGGCCATCAGCGCGAAGTAAGACCCCCGATTATCCGTGACGGTCTTTTCCAGGCCGTATGCCTTCATGTGATGCTCGACCATGACCTCGCATCCCCAGCCCGGGTTGCAACCGGTCATGTCAGCCTTGCCGTCGCCGTTGCTATCGAACAGCTTGGCAATTTCCGGCTTTTTCAGATCGGTGATGGACGTGATGTTGTATTGCTCTGCCGTTTTCTTGTCGATCATGTAGCCCTGCAACACACCCGGCATGATATTGCCGACCTTGACCAGAGTGTCGTCACCTCCCGCCTTGGCATAAAAGGCGGCATGCAGTTTCTCCCATTCATGCACGGTAAAGTCGGCATCGCCATAGGAGAGCGCCAGCATCATGGCCGGGTAGTCGGTTTCCTTGGGCTGCTTGACGTCATAACCCAGTTCCTTGAGACCGGCCATGGCGACCTCGCCCCGAAAACGCTCTTCGGCAATCGTCGGGAAAATAGGCGTGACGGATGTGCCTTTACCTGGATTCTGTACGGGAGCGGCAAACGTGAAGACAGGGGCCAGAGCCATGGCGAGCAGCGCCGTCAAACAGAGTTTTCTTGCTTTGGAATTGCAGCGTTCGGAACTCATCGTCATCTACCTTGCATGGTTGAATAAGGGCAGGTGCTCAGCGTGGAAGTCATTACTTCCGGACCTCTCAACTTTCTTTTAAACGCGCTACAGGTGAGGAGGTTTCAGTCTTTTTTTTAAGTTTGAAAAGCAGCCCTATCGGCCCGGTCTGATACCAGTGCTCACCCTTGACGGCTTTATTGCTGCGCTCGCCCATGGCCTGGGTCAGGCGATCAAGGAAGATGGCCAGCAGCACGAGTCCCAGGCCTCCCACGGTCGCAAGCCCCATGTCCAGACGACCGATGCCGCGCAGTACCATCAGGCCAAGCCCTCCCACGGAAATCATCGATGCGATCACCACCATTGACAGCGAGAGCATCAACGCCTGATTCAGACCGGCCATGATCGTGGGAGCCGCCAGCGGCAACTGCACCTTGACCAGCATTTGACGCCGGGTGCACCCAAAGGCCCTGGCCGCTTCCACCTTGTCCTCCGGGACTTGCCGGATACCCAGGTTGGTCAGCCTGACCAGAGGTGCAATCGAGAAAATGATCGTGACCAGCACGCCCGGCACGTTGCCGATACCGAACAGCATCACGACAGGGACGAGATAGACAAAGGCCGGTAGCGTCTGCATCGCATCCAGAGCGGGACGCAGCAGCTTTTCCAGTCGATCGCTGCGGGCGCAGAGAACCCCCAGGGGAACACCGATCACCACGCAGAAGACCAGTGACGTGAGCACCAGAGCCAGCGTTGTCATCGCGTCGTTCCAGACCCCGATCAACCCCAGCAGCGTGAGCGTGGTGAAACACAGGACACCCACCCTCTTGCCCCCGATCTGCCAGCCCAGCAGTGCGGAAAAGACTATGAACACGGTAGGCGGGATGGAGAGCAGGCAATACTGAATGCCATTGAGGATCTGATCCACGGGCCACCGGATGGACCTGAAGACCTCCCGGAAGTTGTGAACCATGTAGTTGAGAACGACCTCAACCCACTGACCAAGAGGGACAGTGAAGGTCTGGAACGGATCTAGAACATTGAAATCGGACATATTGGATACCTGAGTTTCCGAGCCTGACAAAGCGCACAGCGGGCACTATGAATGGCGGCTCATTGTCTGCAGTAACTGACTCTTGGAGATGGTGCCCTTGAATACGCCTTGCTTATCCAGGACCGCCACGGGGTGTGGCTCATTGGCAACGATATGAAGCACATCCTGCAGAGGCGAATCGGCGCGCAATGTCGGCCGGGCTCTGTCGTCGTGACGGGGATACTCGTCGCTGATGCGTGCAACGTCGCCGGCCCGAAGGATCTTCGAGGCATCGAACCCCTTGAAGAACGCCCTGACGTAATCATTGACCGGATTGCACAACAGTTCCTGGGGCGAGCCGATCTGCACAACGCGACCACCTTCCATGATCGCGATCCGATGCCCGATCCGGATGGCCTCTTCGATGTCATGGGAAATGAAGATGATGGTGCGATGCTGTTCGGCCTGCAGCCGGATCAGCTCGCCCTGCATCTCGCTGCGAATCAGCGGGTCAAGCGCCGAAAAGGCTTCGTCCATCAGCAGAATCGCAGGATCGTTCGCCAGCGCACGGGCCAGGCCGACACGCTGCTGCATGCCTCCGGACAACTGATGCGGGTAGCTGTATTCATGTCCGGTCAGGCCCACCTGCTTCAAGGCATCACGTGCCCGGGCATGTCGCTCTTCCTGACCGACACCGGAGACCTCCAGGCCAAAGGCGGCATTGTCCAGCACACTCATGTGCGGCATCAGCGCAAAGGACTGGAACACCATACTCATGTCCTTGCGCCTGACATCCAGCAGCGCTTCATCCGAAAGGCCGGTAATTTCCTTGCCATTGAGATGAATCGTGCCGGAAGTGGGCTCGATCAACCGGTTGAAGAGTCGAACCATGGTCGACTTCCCGGAGCCGGACAGCCCCATGATGACGAAAATCTCCCCTCGCATGACGGAAAATGTCGCATCGAAAACACCGACCACCTGCCCGGTCTTATTGAAAATCTCGTTCTTGTCGGCACCCTGCCCCAGCATATCCATGGCGAGTTTTGGCTGCGGGCCAAAGACTTTATAGATATTCCTTACCGAGAGTATTTCGTCAGCAAGACTCATAATCCCTTCCCTCTGCGAACGCTATGAAAGACCTGAAAACAGACATGGCTGTGTTCAGGTCAATGTAAGAACCTGTAAGAGCGGCAGTTGGAAGTTCTAGAAAAGAAAAGATAGGACATTAAAAACAACCTCTTATTATTATTTATAATTCGTTTTTTTCTGTGGCCAGAGCCTTGATTACAAAGTTATTACCTTCATCCCGGGACGTCTAACAACATTTCGTCCAGTCAATCAATAACCTTACGTTATCGATAATCACGACGCAGTCTCCCACACAACCGCCCCCCTTCGTCCGGCCTGACACAGCCCGTTGCTGTCATCGGGCCTGACCATCGGCTATTCTAGGGCCGCCGGATGCCTGACGCGCCCGCCTTCAACGTCCAGACCCGCCTGCCGTACTCCTAGAGATTCGATACCCTACGTTATGGTTAAGCACATAGATCCTGACAACACATTGCTGAAAATGCCTTCTCTCAAGGCCGTCAAATCCTTTGTTGCTGCGGCCAAATACCAGAGTTTCACCCGGGCTGCCGAAGCGCTGTGTGTCACCCAGGCCGCGATCAGCCGTCAGATCCGGGAGCTTGAAACCTATCTGGGCGTCGAACTGTTCAGAAGGGTCGGTCGGGCCGTGGAGCTCACCGAAGCCGGTTCGACCTTCTTCGATGCGGCCCAGCTGTCGTTCGTCAACATTTCCCAGGCAGCGAAACGCGTACGGACTTACAAGGAAGGAAAATCCGAACTGACCCTGTGCTGCTCCCCGGCCTTTTCGGCGCTCTGGCTGTCGTCCAAACTTCCCGCGTTCTTCAGTCAGAATCAGGACGTTGACCTGAACCTGATCAGCACCCAGAACTTTCTTTCAATGGAACCGGGTGTCGTCCCCGACATTTTCATCACGAAATTCGCCACCCTGAAGAACGGTTACCGCAACTACCCCCTCTTCCACGACCTGATCTACCCGGTCTGCACGCCCCGGTTCCGGGATGAACACCCGGAACTGGCCACTCTGGAAGGCTTGCGTGATGCCGCGCTTCTGAACCTGAGCCCTTATGGACGATCCCAGGTAGCGGAGCATATCGACTGGGGCGTATGGCTGGCCTTTCATGACATGGACATCGAAAAGCGCCTGAGCGACCGCCCTCATATATTCAGTGCAAACGACTATAACGTCGTCATCAACATGACCCTGGCCCATCAGGGAGTGGCGCTGGGCTGGAATCATCTGGTCGCCGACCTGATCGAACGCGGCGCGCTGGTTCGCCCCATCGAGCATGAGTTCGTTCACAAGGACTCCCAGCATTACCTTGCCTTCAAGGAAGACAAGGAAAGCGACCCTGCCTGCTGCAAGTTGCGGGACTGGCTGCTTTCGCAGTTCGCCTGAACGGCTCTGCCCAAGGCGTTTGCGGTCTTCAGCGCACATTGACGAGCAGAATGACTGCCTTGATCAATAACATTTGTTTATGCATTGCCGTACATAAATGTTTCTTGTTGCCACGCCTTTTCTACACGTAACCTTCATAAAAGCCTTGAAGAGCTCACCATCGCCCCGAAAAAGACTTGCCTGGCGACAAATCAAGCAAGCAATCGATACCGGGACGAACCGTATACGTTGCGCTCTCATGCACATGCCTAAACACAATGATTATTAATGGCTGCCATGGCTTCGGTCTGACCGACCCGGCAAATCGCTAATGGAGTGCGTGAAACGTGAATACTCATTCAGTCATTTCGAAACTCATCGCGCAACGTAAACCCCGTCATGCCTTACCCGGCGCGCTGTACAGTGATCCGGATGTCTACAAGAAAGACCTGGACCTGTTATGGCATCGCGACTGGATCTTTGCCGGGCATACGTTCGAGCTGGAAAAGACAGGCCAGTACCTGTCGCTTCAGATCGGCGAATACCCGGTGGCCGTGGTACGCAGCGCCAACGGCCAGATTCAGGCGTTTCACAATGCCTGCCGGCATCGCGGGGCAAAAGTCTGTGCAGAGCCCAAAGGCAAGGTCGCCAAACTGGTGTGCCCTTATCACAAGTGGACATTCGAACTGGATGGTCGCTTATTGTTTGCCGGTAACATGGGCGAGGATTTCGACAAGTCCCAATATCACTTGAAGCCGGTGCACTGCGAAATCGTCAACACCTATATCTATGTGTGCGTTGCCGATGTCGCGCCAGATTTTTCCGCCTTCAGAAATGCCGTCACCCCCTTCCTTGACCCGCACCTGCTGGACGACTGCAAGGTTGCGTTCGAGTCGAACCTGATCGAAAAAGGCAACTGGAAGCTGGTCTTTGAAAACAACCGCGAATGCTACCACTGCGACGGTACGCATCCCGAACTGATGAACTCCTTCGTGGAAAACCTCTCGGTGGCGGGTGTCGGCGGCGCTGATGATCCGGAGCTGACAGCCCATTGGGATCGCTGCGAAGCGGCAGGCTTGCCGAGCCGGCTGGTCATGGATGAGAACGGTCGTTTCCGCATCACCCGTATCCCCCTTTCGGCCGGAGCCGTGAGCTACACCATGGACGGCAAGCCCGCCGTTACCCAGCGGCTCGATAACAGCGGCGAACCCGATATTGGCGCCTTGCTGTATTTCAATTACCCCTCCACCTGGAATCACTTTCTGGGTGACCACGCATTGAGTTTCAGAGTGCTGCCGCTCGGTCCGAATGAAACCCTTGTCACGACAAAGTGGATTGTCAAGAAGACCGCTCAGGAAGGCGTCGATTACGACCTGGAACGACTGACCAAAGTGTGGCTGGCCACGAATGACCAGGACCGTACATTGGTAGAAGGCGCACAAGTCGGTGTCAATTCGCCCGCTTATGTGCCCGGCCCCTTTTCTTCCCAGGCTGAAAATGGTGTCTGCCAGTTCGATGACTGGTATTGCGAAACAGTACAGAACAGGCTGGGCGAACACATTGAATTGAAGTCGGTTATCTGATCAAGTTTCCGGCTCGTTAGTAATTAAAGTAGAGGTTCTATCAAGGGTCTCTAGGCTCTGTACGAAAAGTCGGCGAGCGAAGGTCAGGCAAGGTAAAAACAGGCGAGGAAGCGGAGTTTACGTGTTGTAAATGAGCATTCCGAGCCTGTTTTTAACGCAGCATCACCGAGCACAGCCACTTTTCGTACAAAGCCTAAACACCCGCATCACATGTTGTTTTCTTCGACTTGGCTTATTCAGGTTTACCCACACGGTCATTAACAGACCGTCTTATATAAACATCACACTTAATGGCGTTATAGAGCCGTCAGGTTCATGCGCCCGTTGATCTTCAGATCACTTATATTCGGAGACATTGTCTTGAGATTCGAAGGTATCTACACGCCCGCGGTAACACCGCATACATCCTCAGGTGAAATAGAGTGGAGCGTTTTCGGAGAAGTTCTGGAGTCGCTGATCGAAGCTCAGGTTCACGGAATCATCATTGGTGGTTCAACAGGTGAATACTACGCCCAGACAACGGAAGAACGCCTCAAGCTGGCCGCCTATGCCAAAGACGTGATCGGTTCACGTGTACAACTGATCATCGGCACCGGTGCCATCCGCACAGAAGATGCCGTGTTGTTCGCTGAAGACGCCAAGGCGCTCAAGGCCGATGCCATTCTGGTCACCAGCCCGCCCTATGCACTGCCGACCGATCAGGAAAACGCAATCCACGCCCTGACCATCGATCGTGCAGCCAACCTGCCAATCATGCTTTACAACTACCCAGGCCGCATGTGCGTCCAGATGAACGAGGAGTACCTCGCTCGCGTCGGCAAATCGAAAAATGTCGTCGCCATCAAGGAAAGCTCCGGCGACATGGGCCGCGTGCACTTACTCGCCCGCGAATTCCCGCATATCGGCCTCTCCTGCGGCTGGGACGATCAGGCCCTGGAATTCTTTGCCTGGGGGGCCAGAAGCTGGGTCTGTGCCGGCTCCAACTTCCTGCCCAGGGAACATGTGGCGCTGTATGAAGCCTGCGTGCTGGAAAAGGACTTCGACAAGGGCCGGAAAATCATGTCGGCCATGATGCCGCTGATGAACGCCCTCGACGGTGGAAAGTTCGTGCAATGCATCAAGTTCGGCTGCGAATTGAACGGCCTGAAGGTCGGTGACGTACGCGCGCCTCTTCGCCCTCTGAACGAGGATGACAAACGCAGCCTGCAAACCATTATCACCAACGTCAAACGCACCGTCGCACACATCACATCGGGAGCCAGCCATGCGTGATCTTCTTACAGCGGCTGAATACGCTGCCATTGCCCAATCGATTTCATTGCCGACCAATGCCTTCATCAACGGCGCTTTCAAACCTGCCATCAGCGGCAATACCTTCACCACCACCAATCCCGCAACCGGCAAAGCGCTGACGGAGGTGGCAGCCTGCTCATCCGAAGATGTCGACTATGCCGTCAGCAAGGCAAAGGAAGCGTTTGAAGACGGGCGCTGGCGCCTGCTCTCCCCCGGCGAGCGCAAGGCCGTTCTGCTGAAGTTCGCAAAACTGCTGGAGCGCAACCGTCACGAGCTGGCGGTGCTGGAAAGCCTGGACAGCGGCAAGCCGGTGCGTGAATGCCAGCTGGTCGATGTGCCGGACACCGTTCACACCCTGCGCTGGCACGCCGAGTTGATCGACAAGCTCTACGACCACACAGCGCCAGTGGGCAACGACGCACTGACTCTGGTGGTACGCGAGCCTATCGGTGTCGTGGGTTGTGTCCTGCCCTGGAACTTCCCGCTGCTGATGCTGGCCTGGAAGATCGGCCCGGCGCTGGCGGCCGGTTGCTCGATCATCGTCAAACCTGCCGAACAAACCAGCCTGACGACCCTGCGTGTCGCCGAACTGGCCTTCGAGGCGGGCGTGCCCGCTGGCGTGCTCAACATTGTGACCGGCACAGGCAAGGACGTCGGCGAACCGATCGGCCTGCACAAGGATGTCGACATGGTGAGCTTCACCGGCTCCACGGCAACCGGCCGCCGCTTCCTGCACTATGCCGCCGACTCCAACCTGAAACGGGTGGTGCTGGAATGTGGCGGCAAGAACCCGGCAGTCGTGATGCCGGATGCCGAAGACCTGGACCTGGTGGCCGAACATGTGGTCAACGGCGCGTTCTGGAACATGGGGGAAAACTGCTCGGCGACGTCACGGCTTCTGGTCCATGAGTCCGTGAAGGACGAACTGCTCCAGCGCATGGGAGCCTATATCCGTGAATGGAAAATGGGCGACCCGCTGGACCCGCAGAACCGTGTAGGCGCTCTGGTTAGCCCGGATCATTTCGAGAAGGTGAAGTCGTATCTCGACCATGCGACCTCGACAAGCCTCGATGTCGTGTATGGCGGCGATACTCAGGACGGTGCCTTCGTACAGCCCACCGTGATTGACGGCGTCGACCGTGACAGCCGGTTGTTCCAGGAAGAAATCTTCGGGCCGATCCTTTCGGTCACCGGCTTCACGTCGCTTTCCGAAGCCATTGCCCTGGCCAACGATACGGCCTATGGCCTGGCTGCCTCCGTCTACACCGGCAATTTGCGCAACGCCATCAGGCTGGGCCGCGAAATCCGGGCCGGGATTGTCACCGTCAACTGCTTTGGCGAAGGCGATGCCTCGACGCCTTTCGGTGGCTACAAGGAGTCGGGGTTCGGCGGTCGCGACAAGTCGGTGTTCGCTCACGACCAGTACACCGAAATCAAAACCATCTGGATCGATGTTTCCGATCGGTCGGTTGACGAGACAGTAAAATGAGCACCCATACCATCAGGCGCCTGCCAGTAGACACTGGAGTATCAGGCTGGGAAGCGATTTCTGGACGCACGACTGCGGTGCACAGGCTTGATGGAAACGTGTCGGCGGACTGGCTGATCATCGGTGCGGGCTTTGCGGGTCTTTCCGCAGCCCGCAGGCTGTCTCAGCTACGGCCGGATGACCGGATCGTCGTGGTCGATGCCCATGAGATTGCCAAGGGGCCGGCGGGCCGGAACTCGGGCTTCATGATCGATGTGCCCCACAGCCTTTCTACAGGGGAATACTCGGTGGCCGGCGAGTCGGCGACAGCGCTGGAGATCGCGCAAAACCGTTTCGCCATTGGCTTTGCCAGGGAGGCTGCACAGGAGTACGGCATGTCTGCCGAAACCTTTGACCCATCGGGAAAGATCAATGCCGCTGCGACCGAGCGCGGAATGAAGCTGAACCGCAACTATGCTCAGTCGCTCAATGGCATTGGTGAACCCTATCAGTTGCTGGACGCGAGCCAGATGCGCGAAATAACCGGCTCGACGTACTACCACGGAGGGCTTCATACCCCCGGTGCCGTGATGATTCAGCCAGCCCAGTACATCCGGGATCTCGCCAGAGGTCTGGGCGACAGGATCACCCTGTACGAGCGCTCGCCCGTGGTGGAGCTGTCGCGCCAGGGCAACACCTGGCTGGCCCGCTCCCATCGCGGTCGGGTCAGCGCGCCCAAGGTGATTCTGGCAGTCAACGGGCATATCGAGGATTTCGGGCATTTTCAGGGCCGGTTGCTGCACGTCTTCACCTATGCCTCGATGACCGCTGCCTACAGCCACGACGAGTTCAGCCGGGAAGTGACGGGAAAGCCTCACTGGGCCTTGCTGCCGGCCGATCCGATGGGTGCGACGCTTCGCAAGATAACGTCGAATGGTCTGTCGCGCCTTGTCATCCGGACCCGGTTCACGTATGACCCCAGCATTCAGGTCACCCCGCGACGGGTCACCGCGGTGGCTGAAGAGCAACGGTTATCGCTCGATGCACGGTTTCCCGAACTGAAAGGCCTTCCCATGGAGTTCAGCTGGGCCGGACGGCTTTGCCTGAGTCGCAACAATGCCCCGGCATTCGGTGAAATAGAGGAAAACCTCTACTCGGCCTGCTGTGAAAACGGTCTGGGGACGGTAAAAAGCACGCTGGCCGGGGTCATGGCTGCCGAGCTTGCCACGGGAACGGCCTCGCCCTTTCTGGAACGCTTCAGTCAGTCACCCGGCCCCAGCAAGCTCCCGCCGAAGATTCTGACGCGCCTGGGCGTAAACTCGGTTATAAGCTGGCAGGCATTGCGCGCAGGACGAGAAGGTTAGGCCCTTCCAGGCCTGTCATGATCAAGCGGCCATGAGGAATGCATGGCCGCTGCATCGATCTGGAGCAAGATGATGAACGGATCCGGTTAATAGAGTGGATGAGACAGACTGTGACTGAAAGACGTCAATTCAGCAGCGCAATGCGGGGCAAGAACCTGCGCTACACAGGCGAGATCGGTAACGAAGAAAAACAACAGACACGTGTCGCCTTCCTGCTGCTGGAGCATTTCTCGCTCCCGGCCTTCACGCAAGCGCTGGACATCATTGTCACGGCCAACCTGCTTCGTCCCGGACTGTTTTCCTCTCGCACCGTCGGGCTGAGTGGTGAAGAAGTCGTCAGCGACCTGGGCCTGGTGATACGCCCCGATGAAAGCCTCAGTGCCTCGATCACCCAGAACACCGATCTGTTGATCGTATGCGGCGGCTATCGCACGGAACTGAAGGCCTGCAGTGAACTTATCGAGACCTTGAAAGCTGCCGCCGAACGGGGTGTCACCCTGGCCGGACTCTGGAACGGTGCCTGGTTCCTGGGCGCGGCGGGCCTGCTCGAAGGGTATCGCTGCGCCATTCACCCCGAGCACCGCCCGGCATTGGCGGAGATTGCCAAACTGAGCCACGTCACGAGCGAAGCCTATGTGCTGGACCGCAATCGCCTCACGGCGTCCAGCCCCAACGGGGCCTTCAACATGGTGCTGGAGTGGATCAAGGGCCTGCATGACAAGGCACTGGTAGAGGGCATCGAAGACATCCTGGCCTTTGAAGAGTCCCGTTACAGACGCGTCAAGCCGACACGACACCTGTCGGTGAGTGCACCGCTGCGGGAAGTGGTAAAGCTGATGGAGGCCAACCTGGAAGAGCCCCTGGAGCTGGAGCAACTGGCCGTCTACTCAGGAAGGTCCCGCCGCCAGGTGGAGCGTCTTTTCAAGGAGCAACTGGGCACGACGCCGCAACGCTACTATCTGGAACTGCGCATCACCGAGGCCCGCCGCCTGCTTCAGCACACCGAACTGTCACAGCTGGAAGTGCTGGTGGCCTGTGGGTTCGTCTCGCCGAGCCATTTCAGCAAATGCTACAGCTCGTTCTTCGGGTATCGCCCCTCCCGGGAAAAACGCCTGATCAAGTGATGAGTCCATGGTTTCCGGACCAGCCAGGGTGGGCTGAGCGGTAGGAGCGAATTTATTCGCGAGAGGCCAGTACATTCCATGCCGATCCAGCGTCTGGAACAATGCTTCGCGAATGAATTCGCTCCTACAGAAGTGAAAAACCACGCCTCCATTCCGTCATTACGGCCCGAAAAGCCCGCAGAATCAGCCATACCGCAGCACAGTATCAAGAAAACTGATGCTGTGAAGCCGGTTGCTGTTTTTGTGATTCTGCCGCCATAGACTCCATTCGTGCCCGACCCCAGGGTCGGTTCCAACAACTATAAAAAGCAGGTGGATACACGAATGAGCAAGCCAGTATCGTTCGAGGACCTCCCACTGGGCCGTTTTCATATACGGACCGTATTGAGTGGTACGGGAGGCCAATTCAGTGATGGTTTCGTGCTTGGAATCATCGGCATCGCCGTCAGCATGGCGGCCGGCCCCTTGCAGCTCAATGCCCTGTGGATGGGGTTGCTGGGCGCCGCATCATTGGCGGGCCTTTTTCTGGGCAGCCTGATTGCAGGCCCTCTCGCAGACAAATACGGACGCCGGACCATTTTCGCCTGGGACATGCTGCTGTTTGCGATCATTTCAGCCTCCCAGTTCTTCGTCAGCTCACCGGAACAGTTGCTGGTGCTGCGACTGCTGCTAGGCCTTGTGCTCGGCTTCGACTACGTCGTCAGCAAATCGCTGGTGACCGAGTTTGCACCTCGCCGCTACCGTGGCCGGTTGCTGAGTATTCTTGCCGTGGCATGGGCCGGTGGTTATGTGGCGGCGTATCTGGTGGGCTTCGCTGTCCGGGATATCGGGCCTGACGCCTGGCGCATCATGCTGGCCCTCAGCGGTATTCCAGCCCTGCTCATCCTGCCGCTGCGTCTGGGTGTACCTGAATCCCCCATCTGGCTGATGGCCAAAGGGCGTACGGAAGAAGCGGTAGCGATCGTTCGCAGCAAGTTCGGGCCGAACGTGAGCCTGCCGGAACCGGTTGCCGTGCAGCAGAAAAAAGGGGGCAACTGGGCTGATCTGTTCAGCAAGCGCTGGCGCAGGAACACGTTGGTAGGCGGCGTCTTCTATACCTGCCAGGTCATTCCGTTCTTCGCCCTGGGTACTTTTTCCCCGCGGGTACTGGAAGCCCTGAACGTGGGAGACAAGTTCGTCGGCGGCCTCGTGTACAACGTCCTGTTGATGCTGGGCGCCCTCCTCGGTCTGATGTGCATCGACCGGGTTTCGCGCCGCGCCTTTCTGGTGGGCACCTTCTACTTGAGCGCCTTGGGGCTGGGTGTGCTGGCGTATGGCGGTTTCGGCCCGATGGGCACCATCCTGGCCTTCGGATTCTTTGCCTGCGTGCTGGCTGCCGCCGTCAACCTGGAGTTCGTCTACCCCCCTGAACTGTTTCCGACACACCTTCGTGCCTCCGGGATCGGTCTTGCCGTGGCGTCGAGTCGCTTCGGCTCAGCCTTTGCCACCTTCCTGCTGCCCATTGCCATGCAGCACTTCGGTGTACAGGCCGCCCTGGGCGTCTGCATCGCGGTGCTGGTTTTTGGCGGGGTGTTCTGCCATCTGTTCGCTCCGGAAACCAGCAAGGACGACTTGTCCAGCGTCACCCCGGAGACCGTCAGTGCAGATACTGGTTTTACGGCGGCGTTCACAGCCTCGACAGTCGCCCAGGAAGGGAAGAAATGATCGACAATCGAGCCTTCCCGACCTGCTAGCGAGCCCGGACCAGAATGCCATCCAACACACTCATCGACATGTACGCCGTTCAAGTTTTCATTGCCGTCGCAGAGGAAGGCAGCATGTCCGGTGCGGCAACGCGGATGGGCATCTCACAGTCCGGCGTTTCGCAAATGGTCAGGCAACTGGAGGAGGAACTGGGTGTGATCCTTGTCGATCGCTCCACTCGCCCCTTGACGCTTACACCGTTCGGCGTTGCGTTGCGCAATCGGGGCTCGGTGCTGAATGAGGAGATTCTGCACCTCAAGGCCCAGGTCGTCGATGCCGGTCGCGGTGTGAAGCCGGACCTGAAAATCGGCCTGGTGGATTCGTTCGCCGCCACCTGTGGCTCGGCCTTTACCAAAAGGCTGCTGGGCAAGGTATCGCAACTGTCGATCCGGACCGGTCTGAGCCCGCAACAGGGGGAATCCCTGTTGCGGCGCGATCTGGACCTCATCGTGACCAGCGACCCGCTCATGGATGCCAACGACGTGATCCGTTACCGGCTGTTTTCGGAAAAATACTTTGTCATCACACCTGCCGAGGTGCACCGGAACATCGCCAGCATCGATGACATTCGAGCAATGGCCAACGCGCTGCCGGTGGTGCGCTTCAACCGTGGTTCTCAGGTGGGGCAGCAGATCGAGCGGCATCTTCGCAGCCTGAAGATCCGGGTTCCCAATCGCCTGGAACTGGATAACGCGGACGCCCTGACGTCCATGGTTGCAGAAGGGATCGGCTGGGCCGTGACCAGTCCGATGTGTTTTCTCCAGGCCTCGGCCTGGTGGGACAAAGTGAATGTACACCTGACACCTGAACTCGGGCTTGAGAGGTCGCTGTACCTGGTCGCCCGTCGAAACGAATACGGCGCTTTTTTCACCGACGCCTGTGAAACAGCGCGCGAAGTCGTTCTCAACTCCTTTCTGCCAAGGCTACAGGCCATGGGCAATGGCGTTGAGACGTTAGTCTCTTTTGATGAAGGAAATCCCCATGAATACTTTTGAACACAACGATGCCCGACAAGAACGTGACTATGTGGGCAATGTGCAGATCCCGGGCGACAAGCTCTACGGCGTCAACTCGGTGAGGGGCTTCGAGAACCTCGGCGTTTCGCCCCTGAGCGTTGCCCACTACCCAGCGTTTCGCGATGCCTTTGCTCAGTGCAAATGGGCGGCGGCCCTTGCCAACCTCGACAGTGGCATCCTGAACAGTGAAACATCCAGTGCAATCATCCAGGCGTGCAAGGATGTCATTGACGGGAAATGCGACGACTCACTGATTGTCGACCTTATGGAGGGTTCCGGTGGCACCTCCACCAACATGAACTTCAACGAGGTCATTGCCAACCGTGCGCAACAGGTATTGGGCCACCCGGCAGGCACGTATGAAGTGGTCCATCCCAACGACCACGTGAACATTTCGCAGTCCACCAACGACGTGTATCCGGCTGCGATGAAGATCGCCACCTACGCAATGATGGGACCACTGATCACCGAGGTCGAAAAACTGGCCGGGCAGTTCGATCAGCAAGCCGAGCAATTTGCCGACGTGCTTCATCTGGGGCGAACCTGCCTGCAGGATGCCCAGCCCATGCGTCTGGGCCAGCTGTTTTCCGGCTATGCCGCGTTGACCCATCGTCTGGCGGCAGAACTGCGTCATGTACGAGACAAACTGCGCACACTTCCCCTGGGCGGTACAGCCATCGGTACAGGCTTCGGTGCTCCGGCGTCCTACAGAGCCTCTGCCTTCCAGCATCTGGGAGCCATCACCGGTGTCGAATACCTGGCCCCCTCGAACTCCTTCGACGCCATGCAGAACATGGACGTCTTTTCACGGGTCTCCAGTGAACTGCGCACCTGCTCGGCCTCCCTGGCGAAAGTTGCGGCCGACCTGACCGTCCTGTCATCGGGACCGGTGGGCGGCATTGGCGAATTGAAACTGCCCGAGGCCCAGGCCGGGTCTTCGATCATGCCAGGCAAGGTCAACCCTGTACTGCCCATGGCAATGATTCAATTGAGCTTTGCCGTGATCGGCAACGATGTGGCCGTGGCACAGGCCGTGCAATATGGCGAACTGGAGATCAACCATTTCGAGCCTGTCGTGGCCTCGCGAGTCTTCGACAGCATCACGCTGCTGACCAATGGCATTCAGCGTTTCCGCGAGAAGTGCGTGGCAGGCATTACGGCCGATGCCGCACGCAACGCGCAACACCTGACCGAATCCATGGCGGTCGCCACGGCGCTGGTGCCCACGCTGGGGTATGCGCAGGTCAGCAAGCTCGCTCGCCAGTCCGTAGCGGAAGGCCGCTCCTTGCTGGCCATTCTGGAAGAGTCCGGCGTCCTGTCCCGTGCCGACGCGATGGCGGCCATCGATAAAGCGTCCTACCCGGTCTTCGATCACTGACGCCGGTATCAGGCGGTAGCCCGTCGGCTACCGCTTTCCGTGAGTTACCTGACCCGAGACACGTCATCGCCTTTCATTCAGTGCTATCGAGCCGGCGTTAAAACGCTTTTTTCGATTACTGGATATTTCACAGGCAGTGTATGACTTGATGTAACCGAATTAATTCTGATATCAACACGCCGCTTCGAGTGCCAGCGGAATGGCACTCATGTTTTTGATGACTGAGGGAAAAGATGAAAGTATTGAGAAGCCCGTTGTTTGCAGGAATGCTGTCCTTGTTGTCCATGTCGGGTACCGTGGCACAGACACAGGCTCAACCTGAACTGCCCCATGTTGCAGTCCTGGCCACAGGCGGCACGATTGCAGGAACGGCTGAAAGCTCGACCCAGACCACCGGCTACAAGCCCGGTGTTCTCAGCGCAGAGGCCCTGCTCAAGTCCGTTCCATCGCTGGGCAAGGTCGCCCAGGTGACGGGCGAGCAAGTCGCCAACGTAGGCAGCGACGACATGGACAATGAGATCCTGTTGAAACTGGCCAAACGCGTCAATGAACTGTTGAGCGACAAGGAAGTGTCGGGCGTCGTGGTCACCCACGGGACCGATACCCTCGAGGAAACCGCTTATTTCCTCAACCTGGTGGTCAAAAGCGACAAACCCGTTGTCGTGACCGGCTCCATGCGCCCTGCGACAGCCATTGGTGCCGACGGACCCAGCAACATTCTCCAGGCTGTCACCGTTGCCGCCTCCCCCGAAGCCCGTGGCCGGGGCGTGATGATCGTCCTGAATGACCGGATCGGATCGGCTCGCTACACGACCAAGAGCGACGCCAATGCTCTGGACACCTTCAAGTCCGTGGGCAGCGGTTATCTCGGCACGCTGGTCAACCAGCAGCCTCTCTTTGAAATGCGCCTGGCCAAAAAGCACACCACCGATACGCCATTCGACGTTTCAAAGCTGAACGCACTGCCGAAGGTCGACATCATCTACGGCTATCAGAACGACAACGGCTACATGTTCGATGCCGCCGTCGAGAACAAGGCCAAGGGCATTGTCGTCGCCGGCGTGGGTGCGGGCAGCGAATCGCGCTTCATCCGTCCCGCCATCAAGAACGCAATCGACAAGGGTGTGGTCGTTGTACGCTCCACCCGCACCGGCGGCGGCTTCATCCCTGAAGATGCAGCCTACTTCGGATTGCTCGGCGACAGCCTGAACCCGCAGAAAGCGCGAATCCTGCTGATGCTGGCCCTGACTGTCAGCAGCGACCCGGCCAGAATCCAGGAAATGCTTCACACCTATTGAGTCGGGACGGGGCGACATGTCACGCCGTGAGGCAGGCAGAACCACCGCTTAACTGGTAGACTGCGCCCCGAAATTACCTAAGAGGATTGCTTCATGGCCACTAACCGCTCCCGTCGTCTGCGCAAAAAGCTCTGTGTAGACGAATTCCAGGAATTGGGCTTCGAGTTGAATCTGGAGTTCAAAGAGGGCCTGGATGACGAGGCAGTTGATGCCTTCCTCGATGCTTTCCTGGCTGAAGCCATGGACGCCAACGGTCTGGATTACGTCGGTGGCGATGACTACGGTCTGGTCTGCCTGGCAGAG
Source organism: Pseudomonas sp. NPDC089734 (assembly GCF_044748865.1). Taxonomy (NCBI): domain Bacteria; kingdom Pseudomonadati; phylum Pseudomonadota; class Gammaproteobacteria; order Pseudomonadales; family Pseudomonadaceae; genus Pseudomonas; species Pseudomonas sp. NPDC089734. The sequence goes on from NZ_JBIVGV010000006.1 coordinate 284,909, forward strand.
CGTGGCTCCGTCAGCGAAGAGCAACGCGCTGCTGTAGAGGCGTGGCTCAAGGCTCGCAGCGAAGTGACCAAGGTTGAAGTCAGCCCGCTGCTGGACGCCTGGTATCCGGAAAAGCCGATCAACCCGGCTGCCTGATATCGATGTTCCGAAAGTGCCCCGATTCGTCGGGGCATTTTTTTGCGTGCAATGTCAGTGCCCATCCCTCTCTGCCAACCTGTCTGCAGCCTTTCCCTCCCGCAAAAAAATCCTGTTACAACCTTCTGCCACACCCCATGCAAGTCCGGCTTCGGGCATAATGCCGCCTTATGACAGCGCGGGCTCTGTGTTATTCGCCTTTGATCTTTATGCGCTCTATATTTTTTACCGAGGGAATTCATCCATGCCCTCTTTGTGTTCCCCTTCTTTGCTGTAGGGTGTCATTTGATGATCAAATCCTTGCGTCCCTTGTTGCTTGCTTCATTTCTCCTGCCGCTGGCACTTCCTGTTCATGCCGCCGCCATCAACACCACCCTTCCGCCCAAGGTTCAACAGGCCCTCAAGGCCAGCAAGCTCAACGACAACGCGTTATCGGTAGTCATGCTGCCGCTCAACGGTCCAGGCACGCCGACCGTCTTCAATGCCGACGTTTCCGTGAACCCGGCATCGACCATGAAACTGATCACCACCTATGCCGCACTGGAAATCCTGGGCCCGACTCACCAGTGGAAAACCGAGTTCTTCACCGACGGCACCCTGAGCAATGGCGTCCTGCAAGGCAACCTGTACCTCAAGGGCGGCGGCGACCCCAAGCTCAACATGGAAAAACTCTGGCTGCTGATGCGCGACCTGCGGGCCAATGGCGTGCAGCAGGTGACGGGCGATCTGGTCCTGGACCGCAGCCACTTCGTGCAGCCTCAGCTCCCGGAGTTCAACGATGACGGCAATGACGACAACAAGCCTTTCCTGGTCAAGCCCGACTCGCTGATGGTCAACCTGAAAGCCCTGCGTTTCGTCACCCGCAACGATGACGGCAAGATCCGGGTTTCCGTCGAGCCTCCTATCGCCACTATCCGTATCGACAATCAGGTCAAGGCGCTGCCCTCCAAACAATGCACGGGCGATGTACGCTACAACCCGGTTCCGCAAGCCGATGGCAGCGTCAACGTGACCGTCAGCGGCCAGTTGGGCAATGGTTGCAACTCCCAGACCTACCTTTCACTGCTCGACCATCCGGCCTATGCCGCCGGTGCCGTACGGGCCATCTGGCAAGAGCTGGGCGGCACTATTCAGGGCAGGGATCGGGTCGATGTCGTCCCTGGCAGCGCCAAGTTGCTGGCCAAGGCTTTCTCGCCGGATCTGGTGGAAGTCATCCGGGATATCAACAAGTACAGCAACAACACCATGGCGCAGCAGCTGTTCCTCAGCCTTGGACAAGAGTTTCGCAATGACGCCGATGGCGACGATGCCAGAGCCGCGCAACGGGTGATCCGCCAATGGCTGGCGAAAAAAGGCATCACTGCACCGCATCTGGTCATGGAAAACGGTTCGGGGCTGTCACGGGCCGAACGGGTCAGCGCCCGTGAAATGGCAATCATCCTGCAAGCCGCATGGCGCGGTCCGTATGCTGCCGAATTCATGAGTTCCATGCCCCTTGTCGGCATGGACGGCACCATGCGCAAACGCTTGAAACGCACGCCACTGCTGGGTCAGGCTCATATCAAGACCGGTACGCTGAACACTGTCAGGGCCATTGCCGGTTTCAGCCGCGACAGCAATGGCAATACCTGGGCCGTCGTGGCCATCCTCAACGACCCACGCCCGTTCGGTGCCTCGTCGATTCTGGACGAAGTGCTGGTCGATCTCTATCGCCAGCCCAAGTTGACCAACAACACGGTCTCGATCCTTCAGCCCTGAACATAAAGGCCCGTCTTGAGGACGGGCCTTTACTCAACGATCGCAAGCTCCGGCTCTACCCTGTCCCTGCCCGCCTGCTTGGCGGCATAGACACCGGAGTCGGCGCGCACCAGCAGCGCATCGATCCCCTCTCCTTTCTGCCAGCTGGCAATCCCGAAACTGGCCGTGACCTGACCCACGACATCGACGGGCTGGTTGCGCAAGGCTTCACGCAATCCCAGCGCCAGTTGATAGGCCTGAGCCGCCTGGGTGCCGGGGCACAGCACCATGAACTCCTCCCCGCCCATGCGACAGAACACGTCGTCGCAACGCAAACGCTGGCTGATTCGTCGGGAAATGGCCTGGAGTACGGAATCCCCCACCGCATGCCCGTACTTGTCGTTGATGCGCTTGAAGTGATCGATGTCCAGCATGATGACCGACAGGTCCCCGCCATGCCGGTCGATGCGTGCCAGCTCGGCATGCAGCCGCTCCTGTAGATAGCGGCGGTTATAGGCCCCTGTCAGCACATCGGTCACGGACAGTGCCCGCAGTTCCTGCTCGACACGCTTGAGATCGGAGATATCCGAAATGAATCCGTGCCAGAGCGAGCCGCCATCGGGCAGACGTTCCAGGGTGGCAGCCCCCCTCACCCAGCGCAGCCCCTTGCCGGGCAGCTCGACACGGTATTCCTCGCTCCAGGGCGTGGACTGCTCGGCGCTGATACGGATCGAGTCCCGGAGCCGCACGATATCGGCCGGATGGGTACGCCTGAGCAACACCTCGGCATCCTGCAGCAAAGCCTCCTCGCTCAGCTCGAACAGTTCGCACATGCCCACACTGGCATAGGTGAAACGCGAACTGCCATCGGCAGCCTGCTGGTACTGATAGATACCGCCAGGGACCTGTGAACTGAGCTTTTTCAGCAATTGGTCCCGTGCTTCAAGGGCTTCGTAGACACGCTTGTGCTCCGTGATATCAATGCACACGGCCAGGTAACCGATCCATTGGTCCTGATCATCGCGCACCGCCGTGACCAGCATGTTGACGACCAGCGTACTGCCATCCTGGCGCTGGAACGTCCACTCACGGGAAAGATGGTTGCCCTCTTCCGTCGCGTCGACAAACATAACTTGTGCCGCCGGGATCGTCTGGCCAGAACCTTCACTCAACTCCCGGGCGCGGGCCTCCAGCTCGGCGGGTCGATGCATGTCCTTGAGACAGAGCTTCCCGAGTACCTCCTCATCCGAATAGCCCAGCATTTTCTGTGCGCCGACGTTGAAGGTACTGATGACCCCGTTGAGGTCAGTGGCAATGATCGCCACCTCCGTTGCAGCGTTGAGCACATTACGCAATTGCCCATGGGTGACCCGCAATTGCTGCTCTCGCACACGCAGCTCGCGGGTACGCTGGTCCACCAGCAGCAAGGCCCGCTGGCGCTGGCTGATCAGGCTGTACAGCAAGGCACTGAGCATCAGGCTCAGAAGCCCGCCCAACAGCGCCACGCTACCCGCCATGGATTGATTGCTCTGCAGAAACGCTTCGGTAGGCCGTACTTCCAGCAAATAATCACGATCCCCCATGCTCAGCAAGGTGCTGACATGCAGTTCACTGTCCGCCGCCACACTGGGAGACTGATACAACAGATCGGGATCCCCCTGCGAACTCAGGTCGAGCATGCTCATGGCCAGGTTGTCCTGGCTCGGCAATCCCTCATTCATCATCTGGTCAAGGCTGATGATCGCCATGACAAAGCCCTTCAGCTCGGAAGGCGGCCCGCCAGCCACAGGCTTTGGCAAAGAAACCGGAGCCATCAACAGAATGCCTCGGGTATCGGACCGGTTCAGACTCACCAGCTCGACACGCGGGGTGGCGACGATCCCGCCCAGCATGCGCGCCCGCTCGATGGACTCGTGCCGGATCTGTTCGGAGTACACATCAAAGCCGAATGGCGGGGGTTTCCTGCTGATGGTCTGAATGAATAGCACGGGGAAATATTCATCGCGCGCGGCAGCCGGCCTGAACTGGCCGTTCTGATCCAGCTCGCGTATGGAAAAGCCACTCGGCCCGTGCTTGCGCGCACGCTCTTCGAACGCTTCGCGCTCGGCCTGTGTGACCCGCGGAGTCCATGTATAGGCCTGGGTGCCCACCAGCATGGGTTCGACGAAACCGTCGAACTCGGAGCGAAGCACCTCATCGGAATAGAGAAAGAAGCGACGCAACGCCTCAAGCCTGTTGGTCTGGCCGTCCAGCCGCTCCTGAATGCGACTGAAGCGTTCGCCCGCCAGCAGATCGAAGCGTTGGCGCAACTGGCGCTGGTACAACTCGAAATTGGCCAGCGCCAACATGATCGTCAGTGCGGCACCGGCGGCAAACGCCAGCACCGCAACCAACCATGCAGAGGCCTGTTCACTGATAAAACCCAGAATCCTGGGCCGGAACTGCTTGGACGCCATACCTAGAACCCGTGACGCTGGCCGTGGTTCTCTTATAGCTATTCGCTAGTAGTTTGCCTAGCCCGAATAAGAGAATCAGCTCACACGCGTCATGATCTTCCAGGCACGGTGGATCTTGCTGTTACGGGCAAAATCCTGATCAATGGTCTGGGCGGTGATTTCCTCGATGGCATAGCGTTGCCCCAGATTCTCGTCCAGGACGAACTTGCGGAAGTTGTTCGAGAAATACAGCACACCCCCTGGTGCCAGACGCGCCATGGCCAGATCGATCAGTTCGACCTGATCGCGCTGCACATCGAAAATGCCTTCCATGCGCTTGGAGTTCGAGAAGGTCGGCGGATCGATGAAGATCAGGTCGTACTCTTCACGGCAGCTCTGCAACCAGGCCATGACATCACCCTGCTCAAGCCGGTTCTTGTCGGAGAAACCATTGAGCGACAGGTTGCGCCGTGCCCAGTCCAGATAGGTCTTGGAGAGGTCGACACTGGTGGTGCTGCGCGCACCGCCCCTGGCCGCATGCACGCTGGCCGTTGCGGTATAGGAAAACAGGTTGAGGAAACGTTTGCCTGCTGCTTCACGCTGAATGCGCATGCGCATCGGGCGGTGATCGAGGAACAGACCGGTATCCAGATAATCGGTCAGGTTCACCAGCAGCTTGACTCCGCCCTCGTTGACCTCCTGGAACTGGCCCTGGGCACTCTGACGCTCATACTGCTTCGTACCGCTCTGACGCTCACGGCGCTTGATCACCACCCGGCTCTTGTCGACATTCAGCGCCTGAGGGATAGCAGCCAACGCATCGAACAGGCGGGCCGAGGCCTTTTCCGGGTCAACGGATTTTGGCGCAGCATATTCCTGGACGTGAACCCAGTCGTGATACAGGTCGATGGCCAGGGAGTATTCGGGCATATCGGCGTCATACACGCGATAGCAGTCGATCCCTTCGCGACGCACCCATTTGCTCATCTGTTTGAGGTTCTTTTGCAGACGATTGGCGAACATCTGCCCGCCTTCACTCAAACGAGCCTGTTCGACCACCACCGGAGCCGGTTTGATCGGGTTGCCATTCTTGTTGAGCTTCCTTTCGACGGGCGCTTCAACCTGCGCCTCGCGCTCGATCTGACGCTGCTCGGGGGTACGACGCTCGCCCGTGACGAACTGATCCGGCAAGACCTTGATGAGCAACAGCTTGCAGGGCAAGGCACCGTTCCAGAACGAGTATTGCTTGTGGCTGCGGATGCCCATGCGCTTGCCCAGGTCAGGCGCGCCAGTGAACACCGCGGCCTCCCAGTTCAGGCAGGACTGACGCAGACGCTCGCCCAGGTTCTGATAGAGATACAGCAGGCTTGCTTCATCGCCCAGACGCTCGCCATAAGGCGGGTTGCAGATCACCAGGCCTTTCTGGTTCTGATCCGGACGCGGCTCGAAAGTCGCCACCTCGCCCTGATAGACCTTGATCCAGTCACTGAGACCGGCACGCTCGATATTGTTGCGGCCCGGCTGGATCAGACGCGGGTCGGCTTCGTAGCCACGAATCCACAACGGCGGCTTCGCAAGCCCTGCCGCCGCACGCGCCAGCGCCTCATCGTGCAGCTTGCGCCACAACGCAGGGACATGGCCCAGCCAGGCCGAGAACCCCCAGCGCTCGCGCTTGAGGTTGGGCGCGATGTCAGCGGCAATCATCCCGGCTTCCACCAGGAAGGTGCCTACACCGCACATCGGGTCTGCCAGCGCGCCACCTTCGGCGGCGATACGGGGCCAGCCGGCACGGATCAGAACCGCTGCCGCCAGGTTTTCCTTGAGCGGAGCCGCGCCCTGCTGCAGTCGATAACCGCGCTGGTGCAGACTGTGGCCGGAAAGGTCCAGGGACAGAATCGCCTCGCCACGATCCAGACGCAGATGCACACGCAGGTCAGGGTTGATCTTGTCCACCGACGGGCGCTGGCCGTCAGGGGTACGCAGCTTGTCGACAATCGCATCCTTGACCTTCAACGCACCGAAATGGGTGTTGTCGATGCCCGAACCATGGCCGCTGAACTCCACAGCCACCGTGCCATCGGCTTCGAGGTGGTCCTGCCAGTCAACGTGCAGGACACCTTCGTAAAGATCATCGGCGTTTTTCATCGGAAAACGCTTGAGCACCAACAGCACCCGGTTCGCCAGACGCGACCACAGGCAAAGCCGGTAGGCGGTCTCCATGTCGGCCATGCCACGAATGGCGGATGTATGTTCGCGTGTTTCCTGCAGACCAAGCGCGGTGGCTTCCTCAGCAAGCAGGCCTTCGAGGCCTTTGGGGCAAGTGAGGAAAAGTTCGTAGCGATCCGACATGAGTATTCCAGGGCCTGAGCCGTCAGCGGCGGGCAACGCATTGCCCGACCAGATTTAAAACAGGCGCCTTTCATGGAGAACGCCTGCGTGGCACATGATTTGTGCCGATCCACCGTATAACCTGTCATGTCATGACGGCAGTTATATCTTTGTAAAAAGTGAATATTGGACCCTACGGCGTAGGTAATAAAAAGTCACATCATGACCCTTCGTCGAATAGAGCCCCTATGCATTACGCCATCACTCGCATTGGCGAGACTGTCTCACGCCAGCCTGAAACCCGCGGGTCAGTAGGGTTGTGAGATGAATCAAATTTGTAACACGCACGCCCTTATCGCTCTACAGACCTAAATGTGACGTGCTTATGACAAAACGATCATTCACACCATCATGCACTTTGGTTAGAAATCACCTCAGGTCATCACTGCAACGGTAATGACACCAAGGCCCGCGACGCCGGCAGCGGGCACCAACGGCAGAACATTCTGCCCGACCTCGACATGAGGTCTTCAGGGATATAACAGTCAACAGACGAGGGCAATACCCTATGAGAAGACTTAAGCGTGATCCGTTGGAAAGAGCATTTTTACGCGGATATCAATACGGCGTTCATGGTAAATCCCGTGAGCTTTGCCCTTTTACTCTACCGTCAGTACGTCAGGCATGGATCAATGGCTGGCGAGAAGGACGCGGCGACAACTGGGACGGTATGACCGGCACTGCGGGAATCCACAGACTCAACGAACTTCACGCGGTCGGATAAGGTAATCTCCGACCAGTCCATCAAAATTTTCTACTGACCATTTACACCTATACCATGCGCGCCCTATCCGGGCGGCGGGCTACGGCCCAGGGGCTTCTTTCCGAAGCCCCTTTTTTTCGTCGTCAATCCGCGCGGGGCATCGCCGCAATCGCATCCACCGACTCACGAATGAGCGCAGGCCCCTTGTAGATGAAGCCGGAGTAGATCTGCACCAGACTCGCGCCAGCAGCGATCTTTTCCGCCGCGTGCCGACCTTCGGTGATACCACCGGCAGCAATGATCGGCATGCGCCCGGCCAGCTCGCCAGCCAGTATCTTCACTGTATGCGTGCTCTTTTCCCGAACCGGCGCGCCGGACAACCCACCGGCCTCATCGGCATGCGGCAGGCCTTCAACGCCTTCACGGCTGAGCGTGGTGTTGGTGGCGATGACGGCATCCATGCCCGACTCGATCAGGGCAGAAGCCACCAGAACGGTTTCTTCGTCGGTCATGTCCGGGGCAATCTTGATCGCCAGCGGTACACGCTTGCCATGCACCTGTGTCAGTTCCTGCTGACGCAGGCTCAGCGCTTCGAGCAACTGCTTGAGCGAATCGCCGAATTGCAGGCTGCGCAGGCCCGGCGTATTCGGTGAGCTGACATTGACGGTGATATAGCTGGCGTGGGTGTAGACCTTGTTCAGACAAATCAGGTAGTCATCGACCGCTCTCTCGACGGGTGTGTCGAAGTTCTTGCCAATGTTGATGCCGAGCACGCCCTTGTATTTCGCAGCCTCAACCCGGGAAACAAGGTTGTCCACGCCCAGGTTGTTGAAGCCCATGCGATTGATGATGGCCTCGGCATGGGGCAGGCGGAAGATACGCGGTTTGGGATTGCCCGGCTGCGGACGCGGAGTTACGGTCCCGATCTCGACGAAGCCGAAACCCAGTTGCGCAAAACCGTCGATGGCTGCACCGTTCTTGTCCAGCCCTGCCGCCAGCCCCACCGGGTTGGGAAACTCCAGCCCCATGACCGTCACCGGCAACTGCGCCGGTGCCTTGCTCAGCAGGCCATTGAGGCCCAGTCGACCACCGGCACCGATCAAGTCCAGAGACAGGTCGTGGGAGGTTTCCGGAGAAAGTTTGAAGAGTAACTGGCGGGCCAGGTTATACATGGGCGGGCAAGGCTCGTGGGAAGCTGAATTCAGGGCGCAGATTATAGACATGTGCCAGCCTGCACGCGAGGCAAGCTTGCATTTCCAGCGCAGGATTGTGCTGCCATCCCGGCCAGCTCGCCCTCGATCTGTGCGCTCCGCTTCAAGGCAGTGCACAAACCGCCCCTTCCTGTGCTTCAAAAGCCCGAAACGACCCCGTCCGCGACTTGGCACAGCCGCTGCATGACGCTGCACAGGTAATTTCACAAGGTGACAGCCCTCAACGACGAAGGCTGCACTTCCCGAGAGAACGGGACCGGACAAAGGCGTCCTCGTCAGGCAACTGACGGGACGCCTTTTTTGTTTGCGCAGCATTTATCGAGCACGACCCTGTCGTTCACTCGGAGGCAACATGGCGAAACTCAAACTGGTGATGATTGGCAACGGCATGGCCGGGGTGCGAACCCTTGAGGAACTGCTGAAGCTGAACGAAGCACTTTACGAGATCACGGTCTTCGGAGCGGAACCACACCCCAACTACAACCGGATTCTGCTTTCGCCGGTACTGGCGGGCGAGCAGACCTTCGACGACATCGTGCTCAACGACCTGGACTGGTACACGGAACACGGCATCCAGCTAAGGCTCAACCGCCGGGTCGTGAAGATCGACCGATCCAGGCGTGTCGTCACCGCAGACGATGGCACCCAGGCCCACTATGATCGCCTGCTGATTGCCACCGGCTCGCGCCCTTTCATCCTGCCGATCCCCGGCAACACACTCCAGGGCGTGATCGGCTATCGCGACATTGCCGATACCCGGTTGATGATCGATACAGCCACCACCCACAGGCGCGCGGTCGTCATCGGTGGCGGGCTGCTGGGACTGGAAGCAGCCAACGGCCTCAGGTTACGCGGCATGGACGTGACCGTGATCCATAACGGCCAATCGCTGCTGGAGCGACAACTGGACAGAACCAGCGGCCAGATGCTGCAGGCCGCCCTGGAACAACGCGGCCTGAAGTTCCGCCTCAACGAACAGACCGAAGCCCTTCTGGGTGACGAGCAAGGCCAGGTTCAAGCCGTGCAATTCAGGAATGGTGACGTGATTGCTGCCGACCTGGTGGTCATGGCCGCCGGCATCCGCCCCAATATCGAGCTGGCCATGCAGTCGGGCCTGCCGTGCGATCGCGGTATTCTGGTCAACGACACCTTGCAGACCTATGACCCCCGCATCTATGCCATCGGTGAATGCGCCAGCCATCGGGGCATCGCCTATGGCCTGGTGGCACCGCTGTTCGAGCAGGCCAGGGTCTGTGCCAATCACCTCGCACAACTGGGCTTTGCCCGTTATCCGGGTTCGGTCACCTCAACCAAGTTGAAAGTCACCGGTATCGACCTGTTTTCCGCGGGAGATTTTCTGGGCGGCGAAGGCACCGAAAGCATCACGCTTTCAGACCCCATCAGTGGCGTCTACAAAAAGCTGGTCATCAAGAATGACGTGCTGATCGGCGCCTGCCTGTATGGCGATACCGCCGACGGCAGCTGGTACTTACAGCAGATCCGGGAAAACCGTGAAATCGGTGCCATTCGCAATCATCTGATGTTCGGCGAACAGGTCCGCGACGAGGCCGCATGCGCATGACAGCGATCGAACCACTGGCTACGCAAATCACCGCCTCCACCTGCTGTTACTGCGGCGTGGGCTGCGGCGTATTGATCGAGCACGACGGGCAGAACATTCTCGGCGTCAGCGGCGACCCGGACCATCCGGCCAACTTCGGCAGATTGTGCAGCAAAGGCTCAAGCCTTCAGCTCACCGGTGATCTGGCGGCCCGGGCACTCTACCCGGAACTGCGCCTGGGCAAGGGACTGGCACGCAACGTCACCGATTGGGACACGGCACTGGAACACGCTGCCAGCCAGTTCGCCGACGCCATCGAGAAACACGGCCCCGACAGCGTGGCGTTCTACATCTCCGGCCAGCTACTGACGGAGGACTACTACGCCTTCAACAAGCTGGCCCGTGCCCTGGTAGGCACCAATAACATCGACAGCAATTCCCGACTGTGCATGTCATCGGCCGTGGTCGGTTACAAGCGCAGCCTGGGCGCCGATGCCCCGCCATGCAGTTATGAAGACATTGAACTGAGCGATTGCGTGATGATCGTCGGCAGCAATATGGCCTACGCCCACCCCGTCCTGTTTCGTCGCCTGGAAGAAGCCAAAAGCCGTCGCCCCGAGATGAAAATCATCGTGATCGACCCTCGACGCACAGACACCTGTGAGCTGGCGGATCTGCATCTGGCAATCCAGCCGGGAAGCGACGTGGCGTTGTTTCACGGCCTTCTGCATGTACTGATACGCGAAGGCCTGATCGACCGGCCCTTCATCGAGGCACACACCCAGGGCTATGCCGCTCTGGAAGACCTGATTCAGGATTACTCCCCGGCGAGCGTTGCACACACCTGCGGCATCACGATCGAACAATTGCAGACCTGCGCACAATGGATCGGTCAGGCACCGGGTTTTCTGTCGCTGTGGTGCATGGGGCTGAACCAGTCCACGGCGGGCAGCGCCAAGAACAGCGCGCTGATAAACCTGCATCTGGCCACAGGGCAAATCGGCCGCCCCGGCGCAGGTCCCTTCTCCCTTACCGGCCAGCCCAACGCCATGGGCGGTCGCGAAACCGGCAGCCTGTCCAATCTGTTGCCAGGCCACCGCGAAGCTGCCAACCCACAGCATCGCGCAGAAGTCGCCGCGTATTGGGGTATCGACACATTGCCAGCGACTCCGGGCCTGTCCGCCATCGAGCTTTTCGAGCAAGTGCAGGCAGGCAAGATCAAGGCACTCTGGATCGCCTGTACCAATCCAGCACAATCGCTGCCCGACCAGCAGAAAATCAGACAGGCCTTGAATACCTGCCCGTTCGTGGTCCTTCAGGAAGCCTTTCGGACCACCGAAACGGCGACCTTTGCCGACCTGTTGTTGCCCGCCGCCAGCTGGGGCGAAAAAGAAGGCACCGTCACCAACTCCGAGAGGCGCCTGTCCAACGTACGCAAGGCCATTCCCGCTCCGGGCCAGGCACGTCCGGACTGGGCGATCACGATCGATTTCGCCCAACGCCTGGAACGCAGGCTACGCCCCGATGCGCCCTCCCTCTTCGACTTCAGCACGCCACGGCAATTGTTCGACGAGTACAAGGGGCTAACTCAAGGACGCGACCTGGACATGTCAGGAATCGACCGGGCACTCATCGACCGTAACGGCCCGCAACAATGGCCCTTTCCTTCGGGAGCCAGCACAGGCACCGCAAGGCTGTATGCCGATGGTGTATTTGCAACGACATCAGGCCGTGGGCAATTCATCAGTGATCCTTATGTGGCCCCCAAGGAATTGCGTGATGAGAAATACCCCCTGACCCTCAATACGGGGCGTCTGCGCGATCAGTGGCATGGCATGAGCCGCACCGGCACAGCGGCACGCCTGTTCGGGCATGTCGGCGAAGCCATGCTGGACCTGCACCCTGAAGACATGAAGAGGTACAACCTGCTGACAGGTGATCTGGTCCATTTGAAAAGCCGGCGTGGCAGTCTGGTCCTGCCCGTAAGCCGCGATGATCGGGTTCAGCCAGGCCAAGCGTTCCTGCCCATGCATTGGGGAGACCGGTTTCTCAAGGGCGGAATCAATGTATTGACCCAACCGGCATTCGATCCGCTGTCCAGACAACCGGAACTCAAACACTCCGGCATAAGCATTGAAAAAGCGCACTTGCCCTGGCAGTTCTTCGCCCTGGTCGAAGGTGACGTGCAAACACGCCTGACAGCACTGCGCCCGCTGTGTGAGGCATTCGAGTATGCCAGCCTCGGGCTGATCGGCCGCGAGCGCCCTGCCCTCGTGATACGGGCCGCCCACGCCCATGCCCCCGAACAGGCACTCCTGCGGGACATCGATCGTTTACTGGGACTCGATGAAGGCCCGGTGATGAGCTATGAAGATGCCAGACGCTCTATCGGCAAACGGATCCGCCTCGATGACGGCCGTATCACCGCCCTGCGCCTGGCCGGCGAAACCCTGGCGCAGCACTGGCTGCAGAACCTATGGTTGCAAGGCCGGGTCGATGAACAGCTCAGGCGCTGGATGCTGGCTCCCATCAGCACGGAGCCGGGCAAAGACAGCTCTCGACGCGACAGGATCCTGTGCAACTGCAAGAACGTCAGCCAGAACGCAATCATGGAAGGTATCGACCGAGGCCTGGACCTGATTCAGCTGAAAGCTCAACTGGGCTGCGGCACGCAATGCGGCTCCTGCGTGCCGGAAATAAAAAGGCTGATCAGCACGGTAATGGTCACCGAGTGAGACCGCCCTGCCAAATTGCAGGCAAAGAAAAGCCCGGCCTGAGCCGGGCTTTTCAGTCAAGCAGGCTAATTACTTAGCTTGTGCTTCAACTTCTGCTTCTACGCGACGGTTTACTGCGCGACCAGCTTCAGTTGCGTTGTCAGCAACTGGACGGGATTCGCCGTAGCCAACCGAGTTTACGCGGTTAGCACCAACACCGTACTGGTTGACCAGAACTTGTTTAACGGCGCTTGCGCGACGCTCGGACAGTTTCTGGTTGTAAGCGTCAGGACCGACGGAGTCAGTGTGACCTTCAACAGTGGTGGTGGTTTGTGGGTACTGTTGCATGAAGTCAGCCAGGTTCTTGATATCACCGTAGCTGTTAGGCTTGACGACAGCCTTGTCGAAGTCGAACTTGACGTCCAGCTCGACACGAACGACTTCAGCAACTGCCGGGCAGCCATCAGCGTCAACAGTTACGTTGGCTGGGGTGTTAGGGCACTTGTCGACGTTGTCGCACACGCCATCGTTGTCGCTGTCGGAGCAGACTTCAGCAACTGGAGCAACAGGAGCTGCTTCAACTTTCTTGCTGCCGCCACCGAAGTTCACGCCGATACCGACGCTAGGAGCCCACTCTGTCTCGCCCTGGTCGATGTTGTACTGGGCTTCAACGCCAGCACGAGCATAGAAGTTGTCGGTGAAGTACAGCTTGGCACCGCCGCCAACGTTGGCGAAGGTGGAACCGTTACGACCGCCACGGCCAGTCTGACCGATGCTTTGATCGGAGAAACCTGCAGACACGTATGGACGCAGCATGTCGCCTGGGTTGTTGAAGTGGTACAGAGCGTCCAGGGCGGTGTTGGAGCCCTTGATGTTCTTGCCATCATTGCCACGTGCGTTGTGAACTTCGTCGTAGCCCAGACGCAGTTCAACGTCGTCGGTCAGGAAGTAACCGATCGAGCCGCCGAACAGGTTGCCGTCGTTTTTGAAGTCACGAGAGCTGTCGAAGTATTGCTTCTTGGCAAAGCCCTCGATCTCGACTGCGCCTTGGCCTTGTGCCAGCACGCCGAACGAAGTCGCGGCAACGATAGTACCAATGGCCAAGCCCAAGGTGTTTTTCAGTTTCATCCGTTAAATCCCCATCTGGTGATTGTAAAGCAGACCCCTGTGTAGCCGGGGCAATTCGTCGGCAAGTCTAGCAGACCCTGCCAGTTCGTTAGAGATATTTGCTCCGAGTTAAGTTTCGGCAATGCCCGCAAATTTCTCACGCAATTTATCCAATGCCCGCTTGTAGCGCATTTTCGTTGCGCTCAAGCCCATGTGCATTATGTCTGCGATTTCCTGAAACTCCAGTTCTGCGACAAAACGCAGTACAAGGATTTCCCGGTCAATCGGGTTCACATGCACAAGCCAGCGATCAAGACCGCCCCGCTCTTCGGGTTTGGGCGTCTTTTCTTCAGACGCTTCCTCAAGCGGGTCCAGACTCAAAGCGTCCATCAAGCGACGCTTACGCCGTTCCTTTCTGTACTGAGTGATGCATTCGTTGTAGGTAATGCTGTAAAGCCAGGTTTTGAATTTCGATTTGCCCTCGAAATTCTTCAATCCATACAAGACCTTAAGCATCACCTCCTGACAGACATCATCAGCATCGCGATCGTTCCCTAAATAACGTGCACAGACGTTAAAAAGTGTTCTCTGGTAACGACGCATCAACTCTTCGTAAGCCCGCGTCACGTTGAAAAGCTCAACGTGGGCGCGCGCGACCAGCTCCTCATCAGAGAGCTCGCGGGGGTCATAGCGCGTCGAAAGCGGTAGGGGTTTATTCAAAACGAGTCTTGCCGACAGTCAGTTCAATGTCCGCCACTGCCCGGGTCCCGGCAATTTGTGGCGGCATAGATTAGCAGGTTCGCCGATTAACGGCTGCTTACTCTCTGCTCGAGAAGAATTTTGTTGGAAAACGAAACCAACTCCCCCTCGTCCGTCAGCAGTGTAGTCTTGACCGTACCGATTTCCTCGATTTGCCCCTCTATTTCGCCCACCTGCACCTGCTGGCCGACCTGATAGAGCTCACGCACATAGATGCCAGCCAGAATCTGACCCGCGATTTCGCGGCTTCCCAGACCCAATGCCAGCGCAATCGCCAGACCAACGGTCAACAGACCGATCACGATCACGTGATTGAGCAGGTCCGTCTTGACCTCAAGCTGGCTGATCGCGACAGAAATACTGATGATGATGACCAGGCCCTGAGCGATTCGCCCAAGCCCGGACGCATAGTCGACGCCCACACCCTCGGCAGCGCCACGCACGACACCATTGACCAGTTGTGCCAGAAGCACGCCCACCAGCAGCACCAGAGCCGCGCCAAACACCTTCGGCAGATACAGCGCCAGCATGTCCAGAGTGGCCGAGACACGCTGCAGGCCAAGGGACTCCGCGGCAGACACCAGGAAAATCAGCAGCACGAACCAGTAGACGATCTTGCCGATCAGGGTGGAAATCGGCACTTTCACGCCGGCACGGCTGATCAGCTTTGTCAGCCCGGTGCCGCCCATGAGGCGATCGAGACCGAGCTTGGCCAGCAATTTCGATAGCAGGGCATCAAGCAGCTTGGCGACCACAAAACCCAACAGCACGACCACAAGGGCACCGAACAGGTTGGGGATGAAGTTTGCGACTTTGGTCCACAATGCAGTCATTGCAGCAACCAGGCTCTGGGTCCAGAGATCCAATTCCATGTTCAATCAGCCTTATCGACAGTGCGGGCAGCAGGTTTGGGACGGCGGGAAACAGGCGAGACGTGCGCGGAGCCGTTATTCAGGGCAATCATCATGGCCTGGGACCAGCGCCCAAGCAGCCCGAACAGCACACCGGCACCCACCTGACGGTTGGCGGTTTTCAGGACACGCCCAAGGCAGGCGTCATCATCCCGGCTTGAAGAGGATGATTTGAGCATGTCACGCAAAGATTCTTCGAACGGATCGTGCATCAGGCACCTCACGCAATGTCAGTGAGAGACGCCACCCGTTTCGGGCGAGTCACAGGTGACAGGGGACTGGCGTTAAAAAATTCTGCCGTCATAGCCAGCGCAAGCGTCTGAACAACCACCACTGGCCCACGGCGACCAGAACGATCAACAAGCAGGCAAGCAAAAAGCCATAAGGATTGTCGGAGCCGGGTATGCCGCCCACGTTTATTCCCAGCAACCCCGTCAGAAAACTCATGGGCAGAAAAATACCGGTAATGATGCCGAAGCGGTACATGGTGTGATCCATGCGCTCACGCAGACGCCGGTCTTCGGACTCCAGCAACAGCCCTACCCGTTCGCGGGTCAGCTCAAGCTCTTCCAGGTAGCGGGTCAGGCTGTTGTTCAGCTCATTCCAGTAATCGCCATCGTCATCGACAAACCAGGCCAGCCTGATACGCGACAACTGACCATAGATATCGCGCTGAGGAGCCAGAAAACGGCGCAACCCCGCCGCGCGGCGACGAATCTGCAATAGCTGGCCATGTTCAGGGCTATACCGCTCATCGGCGTCGGTCTTTTCTTCTTCGTCATCCACCGATTCGGTCAGGTCGCCGACCAGATCCTGCACCTTTTCGGTCAGGTACTGCGCCAGATACAGCGTCAGTTCCGAAGCTGTTTTCGGCCCCTTGCCTTCGTTCAGCAGCTCAATCAGCTCCTCGGTGGCACGCAGGGGGCGAAGGCGCAGGGAAATCACCCGCTGCGCGGCGGCAAAGATCCGCACCGAGACCATGTCCTCCGGCTCGGCTCCCGGATTGAGGTTGACTCCACGCAGGAACAGCAGCAGCTCCTGATCCGGCAAGGACAGCAAGCGCGGCCGGGTGTTTTCCTCAAGTAACAGTGTGCAGGCAAACTCGCTCAAGCCACTGGAATTACGCAACCATGAGTGGGTCTGCGGATGACTGCGATCCCAATGCAGCCACAGGCTTTCATGGGGCTGTATCTGAAGTTCATCGAGCTCGGTCCGGGCAATGAAACGCGCCCCACCTTCACCATCCAATACGAGGGCATGGACCAGCCCCCACTGCGCGTTGGCTTCATCGAACATGCTTGCTTCGCTTATTCCGGCATTTTCAAGGGGGATGGAGAGACGATCACGCCATTGTTATCGGCATACAGGTAATCGCCCGGTCGAAACGTGACGCCCGCAAAGGTCACCGGCACATTCAAGTCACCGATGCCGCGCTTGTCGGTCTTTTTCGGATGACTGGCCAGCGCCTGAACACCCAGGTCGGTCTGTGCGATGACATCGACATCGCGAATGCAGCCATAGACCACGATACCTTCCCAACCGCTCTTGGCCGCCTTGTCGGCCAGCAGGTCACCCAGCAAGGCACAACGCAGAGAACCGCCGCCATCGACGACCAGCACCTTGCCTTTGCCGTCGAGCGCAACCTGATCCTTGACCAGCGAGTTATCTTCAAAGCACTTGATGGTCACGATCTCGCCACCGAAGGAATCCCGGCCACCAAAACTGCTGAACATGGGTTCTACGACTTGTACCTGTTCCGGATAGGCATCGCACAAATCGGGGGTCGAATAATGCATGGCTAACTCCTGTCAGTGAGAAAACGGAATGAGAACACTTTGATGCTCAAGGCAGCATAGTGGCTTTGATCCCGGTCGCCTCCCCATACAAACACAAAACCAGACTATTGCCCTACCGCTTCCTGCAATGAAGGAAGCTCGCCGGATACGGAGCGCTCCTGCAACCAGTCGAGCACCCGCGGCCAGACCTGTTGCTGTGCGCCCTTGCTGACCAGCATCTGCACATGACCGAAATCTTCGTTGAACCCATGCTCACGACCCAGGCACAAAAACTGTCGATGCTCCGACCCAAACTGATCGAACAGCATCCGGCAGGCCCAGACCGGATCCTGGTGGTCTCCCACCGCTGCCACGGCCAACAGTGGCACATCGACCTTGGGCAACCCGGCCCACCAATTGGTCTCGCGATCACCGAAACGCCCGAACAGACCATGCCAGCGCATGCTCTCCAATACGACGCCAATGGGCTCGTCTTCCGGCCCCCGCTTGAAACGCGGCCCGGAGATGTGCTCAAAAGGCTTGAGCAGCAAACGCCCGGACCATTGCACCGGCGGAATCTTCAACGGCCAATAGGTACGACTGACCTGGCTGCCGAAAAGCGCCACCGAGGCTGCACCTTCCGACCCGAGATACTGGCCACCCAGAGCGGCCGCCAGTGTGGTGCCTCCCAGCGAATGACCGATCCAGTGCGGCACCTGCCCGCTCTGCTCTCGAACGAACGCTGCAATGGCCGGTAGATCGTACCGGGCATAATCGGCCACACGGTTACGGCGGTAATTCTGGTTGCGAGCGGAAAGACCGTGACCACGCATCTCGGCAATCCAGACGTCATAACCGGCACGCGCCAGAAATGGCCCAAGACCGATCCCCTTGGGCGAATACCAGAAACGGCGGTTGGAAAAGCTGCCATGCACCAGAATGACCGGAACACCACGTACATCGGGCTGGTTGACCAGCCCCAGACGGGTAACAGCCAGTTCTACGCTGGGATCGGGGCTGTTGGCGGGCTTCAAACGATAGACATCCTCGACCAGATCACCACGACGCTCGGCACTGATCAAGGCAACGGGAAAAAGATTGCTGCTGCTTTGCATATTGCTCTTTATCTAAGGTTCAAAGGCATCGGGTCGCCTCTGACAGACTGGGTGAAACTGCAGGTTCGGATGTTTTACGTAAAAAGGGCGGTTTCCGAAAAAACCGCCCTTTCCGAAACGCCTGAAAACCTGGGTTCTGTACGAAAAGTTTTGAGACGAAGGTCAGGCAAGGCGAAAACGGTCGAGGAAGCGGAGTTTACGGGTTGTAAATGAGCATTCCGAGACCGTTTTCAACGCAGCATCACCGAGTATCAAGACATTTCGTACAAACCCTAGACGGCTCAAGACGCTATTTCATCACATCAACAACCTCTCAGGCAGAAGCCTGCCCTTCCGCGAGGAAGAACCAGGTTTCCAGCACCGAGTCCGGGTTCAGCGAAACGCTCTCGATCCCCTGCTCCATCAGCCAGCGAGCCAGGTCCGGGTGATCCGAAGGGCCTTGACCGCAGATACCGATGTACTTGCCAGCCTTGTTACAGGCCTGGATGGCATTGGACAGCAGTTTCTTGACCGCCGGGTTGCGCTCGTCGAACAGGTGCGCAATGACCCCGGAGTCACGGTCCAGCCCAAGCGTCAGCTGGGTCAGGTCGTTGGAACCGATGGAGAAACCGTCGAAATACTCCAGGAACTCTTCGGCCAGAATCGCGTTGGACGGCAGTTCGCACATCATGATGACGCGCAGACCGTTTTCACCGCGTTTGAGGCCATTGGCCGCCAGCAGGTCGATGACCTGACTCGCCTCGCCGAGGGTACGCACGAACGGCACCATGATCTCGACGTTGGTCAGGCCCATGTCTTCGCGCACACGCTTGAGCGCACGGCACTCCAGCTCGAAGCAATCGCGGAAATTCTCGCTGATGTAGCGTGAAGCGCCACGGAAGCCCAGCATCGGGTTTTCTTCTTCCGGCTCGTACAGCTTGCCGCCAATCAGGTTCGCATATTCGTTGGACTTGAAGTCCGACAGACGAACAATGACCTTTTTCGGTGTGAAAGCCGCCGCCAGGGTGCTGATGCCTTCGACCAGCTTGTCGACGTAGAAATCGACCGGGTCGCTGTAACCGGCAATGCGCTTGTCGACGCTGTCCTTGATCTCGGGCGGCAAGCCGGCGTAGTTGAGCAACGCCTTGGGGTGCACGCCGATCATGCGGTTGATGATGAACTCCAGGCGCGCCAGGCCGACACCGGCGTTGGGCAACTGGGCGAAATCGAAGGCACGATCAGGGTTGCCGACGTTCATCATGATCTTGAACGGCAGCTCAGGCATGGCGTCGACCGAGTTGGTCTTGATGTCGAAGCCCAGCTCGCCTTCAAAGATGTAACCGGTATCGCCCTCGGCACAGGATACGGTGACGCCCTGCCCGTCCTGCAACAACTGGGTGGCATTGCCGCAACCCACAACGGCAGGAATGCCCAGCTCGCGAGCGATGATCGCTGCGTGGCAGGTACGGCCACCCCGGTTGGTGACAATGGCGCTGGCACGCTTCATGACCGGCTCCCAGTCCGGGTCGGTCATGTCGGAAACCAGCACATCTCCCACCTGGACCTTATCCATCTCGGACACGTCCTTGATGATCCGGACCTTGCCCGCACCAATGCGCTGACCGATGGCACGGCCTTCGACCAGGACTGTGCCGGTTTCCTTGAGCAGGTAGCGCTCCATGACATTGGCCGAGGTGCGGCTTTTCACGGTTTCAGGACGCGCCTGAACGATGTAGAGCTTGCCGTCGTCACCGTCCTTGGCCCACTCGATGTCCATCGGTGCCTTGTAGTGCTTCTCGATGATCATCGCCTGCCTGGCCAGTTCGCTGACCTCGGCGTCGGTCAGGCAGAAGCGCGCGCGTTCGGCAGCGTCGACATCCACGGTCTTGACCGAACGACCAGCCTTGGCTTCGTCGCCATAAATCATCTTGATGGCCTTGCTGCCCAGGTTGCGGCGCAGAATGGCAGGACGGCCAGCGGTCAGCGTGTTCTTGTGGACGTAGAACTCGTCCGGGTTGACCGCGCCCTGCACCACGGTTTCACCCAGACCATAGGCACCGGTGATGAACACCACGTCACGGAAGCCGGACTCGGTATCGAGGGTGAACATGACACCCGCCGTGCCGGTCTCGGAACGAACCATGCGCTGAACGCCGGCCGACAGGGCCACCAGCTTGTGGTCGAAACCCTGGTGCACACGGTACGAAATGGCGCGGTCGTTGAAGAGCGAAGCGAACACTTCCTTGGCCGCACGGATCACGTTATCGACGCCGCGGATATTGAGGAAGGTTTCCTGCTGGCCGGCAAAGGAGGCATCGGGCAAGTCTTCTGCAGTGGCCGAAGAACGCACGGCCACCGCCAGATTCGGATTGCCTGCCGACAAGGTGTCGAACGCAGCACGAATCTCGGCATTGAGCCTTTCGGGGAACTCGGCTTCCATGATCCACTGACGAATCTGCGCGCCGGTTCTGGCCAGTGCGTTGACGTCGTCGACATCCAGAGCGTCCAGGGCGGCATGGATCTGATCGTTCAGACCACTCTGCTCAAGGAAATCACGGTAGGCCTGGGCTGTCGTAGCGAAACCGCCGGGCACCGAAACACCAGCGCCTGCCAGGTTGCTGATCATTTCGCCGAGGGATGCGTTCTTGCCTCCCACGTGCTCTACATCATGGACGCCGAGCTTATCGAGGGAAACTACGTACTCTACCAAGGTGATCTCTCCACTAACGGTGTGTGTTGTTGGGAAAAGCTCATGCACCCGGGCCACGGCAGTGTGGCGACGGGCATTTTTTGGCCGGACCTGAAGCCGGAACCTTGAAAAAAGGTGAGAATGCAGACCATCAGGGCCTGCAAGCGCGCCTATGATATCCAAGAATCGTCACTAGCTTAAGGCCAAAGGCGCAAATGAAACGATCCGCTTTCTTCATCTCAGACGGTACAGGCATCACGGCTGAAACGCTGGGCCAGAGCCTGCTGGCACAGTTTGAAAACATTACGTTCAACAAGTTCACGCGCCCCTACATCGACAGCGTCGAAAAGGCGCTGGCGATGGTACAACAAATCAACAATGCCGCCGACAGGGACGAGGTACGGCCGATCATCTTCGATACCATCGTCAATCAGGAAATTCGCGAGATCCTGGCGACCTCCAACGGGTTCATGATCGATATCTTCTCGACATTCCTGGCCCCGCTGGAACAAGAGCTTAGTTCACACTCCTCCTACTCGGTGGGCAAATCGCACTCCATCGGTCACAACTCCAACTACATGGAGCGCATCGAGGCCGTGAACTTCGCCCTCGACAACGACGACGGCGCACGCACTCATTACTACGACAAGGCCGACATCATCCTGGTCGGCGTCTCACGCTGCGGCAAGACCCCGACCTGTCTGTACATGGCCATGCAATTCGGCATCCGCGCCGCCAACTACCCGTTGACCGAAGACGACATGGAGCGCCTGCAACTGCCGGACGCCCTCAAGGCCCACCGTAACAAACTGTTCGGCCTGACCATTGATCCAGATCGGTTGACAGCCATTCGTCATGAACGAAAGCCCAACAGCCGCTACTCCAGCTATGCCCAGTGCGAATTCGAGGTGCGGGAAGTGGAAAGCCTGTTCCGCCGGGAAAACATCGCACACATCAATTCCACGCATTTCTCGGTGGAAGAAATCTCGGCCAAGGTGCTGGTGGAAAAAGGCATGGAGCGCCGATTCAAATAGCCGGGCCACCGAGCACATGCCCGACACCCCCGTCGCAAAACGCAAAACGCTCGCTGACATTGCTGGCAGCGAGCGTTTCTTTCAAGGTCCAGTGGCGTTAGCCACATGAGTCACTCACAGACCGACCGACTTCAAGCCTTGACGAAGGCCTTCACCAGCATCCTTGCACCAGGCTTCGACCCCCTGAGGGACATTGCCTTCAAGGGGAAGATATTGCCCGTCACCGCCATGAACCTTGCCTTCCCGGCCATAGGCTTCAAGCTTGTCCCCGCCAGTGGTATCGACACCCCCTGGCACACCTGCGACATACGCCACCATCTTTTTGGCGTTTTCGCTGCTATCGGCTTTCAGGAAGCCTTTATCGACGCAGTAATTCACAAGGCCTGAGGTATTGCGGGCTGTGTCATACATCTGCTTGATCGCCGCAGCGTCAGGGCCTTCGGCCTGTGCCAGGTTGAATACGCCAAGAGTGCCCAGCATGATGAACATTGATGCGGTGTTTTTCATATTGATTCCATTCAATAGTTAACATAACAAAATCACAAACGCCTACCCCCTAAAGCGCAGGCAACTCAATATTATTCTTGGACAGTACAGAAACCGCCTTATCTACAAAGCCAAGCGGAAGATCAGTTGGCGCCCCATACATATCAACTATTCCAACTTCCACAACACAATCCACAAGATAAGAGAACTCCTCTATATCCTGCACGGGTATTGACGCAGCAAGATCCGGAGGCATTTCATCCCCTCGTCCATTCAGCGCCAACAATGCTCCATTCCGCTCCCACTCACCAAGGTTACCGCTCTCCGGGTGGCTAACAAGATGGGCTATCAGCTCATCAATCGACTCATGTCGAATCAGCTTTGCATTGCAATAGGTTTGCAAACATTTTGAAGCATATAGCTGCAAATCTCTCGCAGACAGTTTGGAAAGCCTTTGAGAAAGCTCTAAATTTTTCATTCGCTCCCACACGCCCCCATTACACTCAAATTGAATTTCTTTACCAAGGGATTACAAACAGAACAAGGTGGCTTATGTGTCCCGTGTATACCGCTCTTGCTACCTCGTCCACGCACATTTGCCACCGATATTTCAGCGCCATCGAGATTCAAACCTTTATTTCTGGCTCTTGCGATTGCATTTACCTCAGCGCATTGAGCATCGAATTCATTTGGAGGTATATCCTTCAGCGCATTAGAAACCTCTGAGTTTGAAACACCGCCTTGGTTTCGTCCAACGACCATACGACCGTCTTTCGTTTTTATGACTGCAACAGTGTTTGGGCGCTGAGACGCTGGCAAACTTTGCGCCTTGTCGGCAAGACGGCTTGCAGGAGTTCTAACTACCCGGGCTACTCGGGCTAACACACCCGTCAACCCCAGCGGATCAACCCACCCTGTAGGGTCAGGAGCATATTGATAGAGGTTGATTCCCCCCGCATACCCAATCGGATCCTTGCTGACAAACCGCCCCACCCTCGGATCATAGTACCGATAGCGGTTGTAGTGCAGCCCCGTCTCGTGATCGTGGTACTGACCCTGGAAGCGGATCGGGTTGGTCAGGCCGAGTTGTTGTGCGCTGGCTGAACGCTGTTCCTTGATCTCACCCCATGCCTTGTACTGAGCGCTCCAGGCGATATTGCCGTCCTGGTCGGTGAGTTCCTGAGGCGTACCCAGGTGGTCGCACTGGTACCAGGCCAGGGCGTCGAAGGGCTGGACCTCGGGTTTGTGGTGCCACAGCGGGTCGTCGTCGAAATCGTACGGGCCGCTGTAGTCCGGCAGGTCGAGCAGCTGGATCGGGCTTTGGCGCAGGGCCTGGGCCACGGGGATGAAGCTGCCCGGTTCGTACAGGTAGTGCACGGTGCGACCGGTGCCGCTTTCGTGCTGCGCCGGGCTGCTTTCCCAGGCCAGGGTGTCGCCGTCCCAGCCGTACAGGGTGAAGCCGCAGCCCAGTTCCCGCTGTTTACGGCCATATTCGTTGCGGTTCCACTGGGTGCCCGCCTCGGGACGGTTCCGGGTGTGGGCGGTCGAGTGCTTGTACAGGCGTCGGCCCAGGGCGTCGTAGGCGTAGTCCACCGCCAGGCGAGCGTCGTCGAAATGCACCAGGCGGTCGAACAGGTCCCAGGTCAGGCGGCTGTAGGCACCGTTGTGCCAGCGTTGCACCTGGTTGCCGCGGTCGTCGTATTCGTAGTGGGTGCCGGCGTATTCACGCAGCAGGTTGTCGAGCAGCTGGCTGCGTTTGGGGTCCTGGTCCAGCGGGCGGCGGATGTCGGCGACGGTGTCGTCCAGCAGGTTACCGGCCGGGTCGAAGGCGAAGGTTTCCACGCCCTGACGGCTGATGGCACTGAGCAGGCGGCCCACCGGGTCGTAGCGATAGGCCAGCGGGCCGCGGCGGCTGTCGTTGATGTCGGTCAGTTGCCCGGCGGCGTCGTAGGTGTATTCGCGCTTGAGCAGCGTGGACTTGTCGTCCGGACGGCCCAGCAGTTGTTCCGTCAGGCGCCCGGCCGGGTCCCATTGCTGGGTCTGCAGCAGGCGGTTGCCCTGATGGCGGGCGATCTCGCGGTGCAGGTCGTCGCGTTCGTAGCCGATCAGTTCGTGATCGTCGAGGCGCAGGCCCAGCAGGTGGCCGCTGCCATAGGTCAGCCAGCTGACCCGGTGCCCGTCCGGACGCACGGTGGCGATGCGCTGGTTGAGCACGTCGTATTCGTGCTGCCAGATGGCGACTTGCGGTTTGTCCAGACCCAGGTAGTGCTGGTGTTCGCGCAGCAGGTTGCCCGCCGGGTCGTGGAACCATTGCAGGCGGCTGTCGGTGTTGCGGGCCTGGATCAGGTTGCCATTGCCGTCGTAGGCAAAGGTTTCGGTCTGGGTCTGGTCGCCCAGGCGCGCCGTGCGCTCGATCAGGCGGCCCATGGGGTCGAAGCTCAGGTCGATGGCACGCTCGCCGGTGACGGTACTGGCCAGACGCCCGGTGGCCGGGTCGTACTGGTAGCGGGTCACCCGACCGTCGAAACCGGATTCGTCCAGCAGACGCCCCACCGGGTCGTAGTGGAAGTGGGCGCGGCGTTCGTTTTCGTTTTCCAGGGTGGTCAGGCGGCCCAGCAGGTCCCAGCGGTAGCGCAGGGTCTGTTCGGCGGCATCGACCCGTTCGGCGATCAGGCCCGCCGCGGTGTAGGTCCAGGTGGTGCAGCGTTCCAGGGCATCGACATGGGCCAGCAGGCGGCCTTCGGCGTCGCGCTCGAAACGTTCTTCGGTCGTGTCCGGGTGGACGATCAGCGCCAGCTGCCCGGCCTTGTACTGGTATTCGATGGTGTTGCCGGCCGCGTCGGTGAAGGCGACCAGTTGCCCCAGGTCGTTGTATTCCCAGGCGCTGGTCTTGCCGGAGCAGTCGGTGTATTCGACCAGTTGCCCGGCGTCGTTGTAGGCCAGGGCCTTTTCGTTGCCGTGGGCGTCCTTGATGGCGGTGGGCTGGCCGTTGCCGTTGTAGGCGTATTCGGTGGTGTTGCCCAGCGGGTCGACGGTTTCCACCAGGTTGCCGCTGTCGTCATAGGAGCGCTGCCACTGCCCGCCTTCGGCGTCGCTGATCTTGATCAGCTGATCCTGGTCGTCGTAGGCGTAGTGCACCACGGTCTGGTCGGCGCGGATATGTTGCAGCAGGTTGCTGCGTTCGTCGTAGGTGTAGCGGTCGGTGCTGCCGTCGGCGTGGACGTGGCGCACGACGTTCTTGGCGTCGTCGCGGAACAGCCATTCGGAGCGACCATCGGGGTGGCGGATGCGGTAGGTGTAGCCCTTGATGTCGTAGTAGTGCCAGGTTTCATGGCCCAGGGCATCGGTGACGTAGGTCAGGCGGATGTTTTCGTCCCACTCCAGGCGGGTGTCGAAGCTGCCGTCGTCGGCCCATTCGCGCACGGCCCGGGCGTCGGCCCCGCTGCCATCCCACTGCAGGTTCAGGCCCCGGCCGGTGCGGTCGGTGTAGCGCACGATCAGGTGGGACTGGTAGTGATACTGCCAGGCGGCGCCGTGTTCATCCTGGGCCTGGACCAGATCGCCATAAGCGTCGTACTGGTAGCGACACAGCTGGCGCAGGGGCTTGCCGTCCTTGATCTCCCACAACCCGATCAGGCGGCCCTGTTCGTCGAGCATCGTGCCCAGGTGCAGGTGCACCTTGCTGATGTCCCCTTCCTGGTAGGTCAGGATATCCGACAGGACGCGGGCGTCGCCGTGACGGTGCTCGTAATGCAGCATGACGCCGGTGCCGTTGCGCAGTTCGATGCGGGTCAGGCGGTACTGGCGACCGTCGCGGACGTAGGTTTCCTTGCGTTCGAGGCCCCGGCACAGCACCAGTTGGTCCTCGGCCGCACGCACCACGGTGAAGTCTTCGATGGCGTCGTAGTGGAACAGGCCCACTTCGGGCAGCGGGCAGGCATGGCTGCGGCCGTCGGCGTCGTGGAACAGCAGGCCGTCGCGCTCCTGGGTCAGGTCGAAACGGGTGGTGAATTCGGTGACCCAGCGAGCGCCCAGAATGCCCTGATCGTAGGCGGACAGGCGTGAGTTGTAGAGGCGGGTCCAGATGATCGGAAACGGACCGGGCAGGCTGAAGTCGGTGTGGTTGAAGGTTTCCGACCCCAGGGCGAAGCTGATGCTGTTGCCCGTGAGTGCACAGACCTGGTTTTTCTGGCAGTTGGGGTGACCAGTGGCGGCGGCCTGTCTGTTGGTGGCCCCCATCTGACCATCCGGTAGCTGATGACGCGCCTCGGAAGTGCTATTGGCCTTGACGCTGCTGCTCTGGCCATGGGATTTGCGTTTGCGGAACGCCTTGACCGCCAGCGACAGGTTGCTCAGCAGCCAGCCAATGGAGTGCTTCGCCCCCACATCGCCCAGCTTGTTCAGCTGGGTGCGGATTTCCGGTGCCATGGTCCGCAGGGAAGCCGTGTGGGTGAGCACCAGTTTTTTGGCATCCTCGGGCAGCAGGTTCTTCGCGGCGCTGTTGGCCATGCCCTTGGCGACGGATTTATAGGCGCTGGACATCGCTCCGAAGATATTGCTGAAAGCAGCCTTAGGATCGTTGAGTACCTGACTGGCCGCTGCACTGGCCTGCTGCCGGGCGGCCTTGCGGTCCCCCTGGGTATCCAGCTTGCCGTTGACCAGCGCCTCCAGGCCATCGGCGATTTCACCGACGACCTTGGCCCCCATGTCACCGACATCGCTCAGGATACTGCTCAGCTTGGCCTGCGCCTGGGTCACGAAATCATCGAGGGTGCCGACGATGGTGGCGTTCAAGTGCCCGATGATCACTTCGATGAGCGAATCGCCCAGCAGGGCCTTGGCGCTGTTGCGCAGTTCCTGACGCACCAGGAACAGGGTCGGCCGCAGGCTCATGCGCGCCGCCGCCATGGTCGGGGGTGCAGGCAGCACACCGATCAGGTTGATGCCCAGGCTGGCCCACATGAACAGGTCGCGCTGCTTGCTCTGGCTCAGGGTGATGATGTCGCCCACCGCGTCCACCAGCGCCATGATATTGCCCACCACGGGCAAGGAGCCTGCAACGGTCTTGAGTCCTTCCAGGGTCACCGTACCGCCGCTGATGGATTGCAGCCAGGCATCGAAGACCGCAGCCCCTGTCCCGACGTCCTTGATGTCGATGGTGTTGAGCGGTACCACCGCCACCTGGGCTTCGCGTTTTTGAGCGGCCTCGGTCATGACAGCACCTCAGTCATCAGCAGGCCAGAGACGTTCAGGGTATTGGGTACCTGAAGACTCACGCCATTGAACGTCAGTCTGAAACGGGGCTGATAGGCCGGTGAGAACATCCCTTGTTCCTCTTGCATGACGAGAACATAAACGTACAAGGATCGTCATCCAGACTGTCCAGGCACGCCAAAATACTGAATATGAAAATCCTGTCGGCCACTGCTCTGAATGACCGACAGGAAAAAGGGTGATGCATCAATCATGCTGCCCAGGCAGCAGGCAAGTGCACGAGACTGATCGGTATACTGTTTACCGCGCGTAAAGTCGAGCGCGATTGTAACCGGGCCTCATGTTTTTTCCGACCTGCCTGATCGATGCTCATCGGGTTATACAAGAAATGTCAGGTCACGATCTCAGGAACCCCAACTGTAGGTACCGGAAGTCCCGCAGATTTCGTGGGTCCAGCTGATATCGCGATAGTTGAAATGCACCTCTTCCATGTGCATGGATTGCTCAGTCGTCGGGTTCTGGATGTCGTGCATGTAATCCCTGATAGAGACAATGACGGCATCTTTCAGAACCGTGGTGTAGTAGTGCTCCTTATCACTTGTCCGTGTCGGACGATACCAGCGGAGCACGACTTCAGTGAGGCGTTCTCCTGAGCTCAAAGCCTGCTGCAACAATGGGGAAGACTTGTCGAAGGTCTTGGTGATGATCAGTGGCTTGGGCAGTTTCTGTCCCGCTGGATGACCGGAATTCAGGTTATACGCCGTGCTGATTTCGTGTTGAAAGGACTGGACAACGATCTTGTCCTGAAATATATCCTCGAAATCGTTGCCCATGGATTCCACCGTGGAGTTACCTTTGGTGATCTCGCCTGATTTGGCACCGATAATGGACATGTACACAGATGCGGCCATAAAAACACTCTCATGATTGAAAAATACAGAACCGAAAGGCGCAATTGCACCTGACGGGCGTCCATGAGAGTCAAAAGCTATGCCACATAAAAAATATCAATACAAATCAATAAGTTAATAAGATATCACGTCTCTTCTGACGATTTTTCCCTGGAAAAACCACCTGATGTGCGCAAGCCACTGCGCACCTCTGCGCAATATCCTGTACGACCGTTTCAGCGGTTGAACCCAAAGGCCTGCATTGAAACAGACAAGATCGTATTTGCTTTTAGATGAGCAACTTTTTGCACACACCGACAAGAGTAAAAAACTTCATCGCGAACATGTTTTTGTTCACGGTGAAGTTATTCAGGGCGTAAGGAAAGTATCAGGCGTGTCAGGGCTTCAAGGATCAACCATGCAGCCCTGGAAGGCAGCGACGCCACCAGGAAGCCTGTCCGCCCAAAGCCTCGCGCAAACCCTGGGAGGTCACGGATCGCGTCGAAGGGTCGAAGGCCAGGGCTGACCGCAAGGCTGGCCAGCAATGCCTGGGGAGATGACGAGGAATCGACAGTTGCCGGTCCAGCTGTTCGTCGCGGGCCTGGGTAGAAGGCAGCCGCTTGAACGGATGCTTGCCGCCTGCAAGCTCATAGATCAGACAAGCCACGGCATACACATCGGCCGAAGCCGACAGCGGTTGCCCTTCAAGCAGCTCCGGTGCCGCATAGCTGGGTGTCCAGGCGTTGAAACGGCTGCGGCTCAGGTGCGGAAGACCGGGCAGAACACCCTCCTCTGCCTGGCTGAGCCCGAAGTCGAACAGACGCACACCCTCCTCGCTCAACATGACATTGCTGGGTTTCAAGTCGCCATGCAGGACACCCCGCGCATGGCTGCACGCCAGGGCATCAAGCAATGGCAACACGATTTCTCGCAGCTCACTCCAGGGAAGTCCGGTGGGCCGCTCACACAGCAGTTTGTCGAGGGTAAGCCCTTGCATCAATTCCATGGTGATGAAACTTCGCTGGCACCCGGTATCGACCTCGAAGCTGTGGACACACACCACATTGGGGTGACGCACCCGCCGGGTCAGGGCGAATTCACTGTAAAGCAAGGCACTGGCATCCGGGGACTCGGCAAACTCCTCGCTCAGGATCTTGAGCGCAAGATAGGGCGACGCATCGCCGAACTGCTCATGCAAAAGGTCCCGGGCGCGATAGACAACCCCCATCCCGCCAGCCCCCAGAAGCCGCTCAAGACGATAGCGCCCCGCCAGGACTTCGGGCACACCGCCGACCGGAGCCATGGGCACGTCAGGCCTGGAGCGGCTTTTCCGGGTACGGCCTTTTCCTCGAGACCGTGTTGCCGGTTGCGGTGCCTGGGCGTTGGCATTGGCGAACGCGAAGTACGTCAGGTTGTTCGCCTGCTCCTCGCTCATCAGGATGCCGTCCAGCTCTGACTTGAGATCACTCATTGGCGGATGACCACTGCGGTAAGATTGTCCCGTGCCGAACCGCTGAGCGCACCGTCGAACAGACGCTCCAGGGCCACATGAGGTGACGCCAGACTCAAAGCGTTGCCCAGTGCATCGCTGGTCAAACCCTGATACAAACCGTCGCTGCACAACAGGAAGGCATCGCCGGGATAGACCTCCAGCTCCAGCACATCCAGCGTCAGCTGTTCGCTGGCACCGACCGCCCGTGTCAGGGCGGCAGCCGAAGGATGAGCCCGCGCCTCTTCGGCACTCACCTTCTGCTCATCCATCAGCCTCTGTTGCAATGAGTGATCCCGGGACAGTTGATACAGGCGCTGCCCACGCCACAGGTAGCAACGACTGTCACCGGCCCAGATGCAGGCCCCGCGATTACCGTCGATCAGGAGCGCCACCACCGTACTGCCCATGACGGTGTCCTGCTGCCCGGCAGTCACTGTCAATTCCAGCCCCAGCCTCCGGTTGACCCAGTGCAGGCACTGACGCAACGAGGTGAGCCGGTCGTTGAAGCTGGCCTGGTGCTGAAGCTCTGCAAGGCTGGCAACAATCAACTGACTGGCGACATGGCCTCGTTGATGGCCGCCCATGCCATCCGCCACGACCCAAAGTCCCTGCTGCGGGGAGTCAAGAAAAGCATCTTCGTTGCGCGACCGAACCTTGCCAGGATCGGTGCGCGCAGCACTGCGCCATGAACCGGTCGCCTGCATCAAAGTTGCACCGGCATACGGAAGCTGCGCAGGACACCCATGTCGAACGGATTGGGGGTCC
Source organism: Pseudomonas sp. NPDC089734 (assembly GCF_044748865.1). NCBI lineage: Bacteria > Pseudomonadati > Pseudomonadota > Gammaproteobacteria > Pseudomonadales > Pseudomonadaceae > Pseudomonas > Pseudomonas sp. NPDC089734. Next base: position 316,009 of record NZ_JBIVGV010000006.1, read on the forward strand.
GCTGGCTCAACAGCAGGTAGTTGGCGCGCAACCCACCCACATCGGCCTTGAGTACCAGCACGTCACGCCCTGTCAGGTATTCGGTCTGCATCAGATCGAACAGACGGAACAGGGACCATGGCCCGGTATCCTTCTCGATGCCGATGGGACGTCCGGCCATTTTCTCCAGTACCAGGCTGGCACGCCCTTCCTGTGCATCGGTCGGCCACTTGAAGGTCATGGGGATGATCGGACCGTGACGGTAATCCATCTGCTGATTGCCGAAACGGAACTCTGCGCGGCTCACGGAAGTGTCGAGCGTATAAGGCTCAAGCTTGAACTGGACTTGCGGCTCGGCCGGGTTCTCCGAGAAGAAGCTGCGGCGAATCACCTGCACCGCTCCCATCTGGTCGAGATAGACCTTGGAAACCGGCAGGCTGTGACCGTCGATGCTGCGCAGGCGATAGCTGCCCGGATCACCACTGACGAACGGACGCATGTAAGTCTCGAAGAAACGCTCGACAACCCCCTGGGTCTTGAAGAAGTCACGGAAATCGTTGATCGCCACATCGCTGGCACTGTGTGCGTTGAACGGGTAACGCTCGTTGATGGTCTTGTCGTAGACGCTGTACAGCTCGTTCTGATAACGCTGGCTCAGGTAGTCATAGGAATCATTGAGCACCATGCGCCAGGAGTCCTCGGCCAGCAGGCTGAACCAGGCGCTCACTGGACGCGGCAGCCGTGTCGCAGCATTGCGCAGATTGCTCAAGGCATCGCGCTGGCCGGTCATGCGGGTTTTCGCCATCTCGAAAGCCAGCTGTTCCGGCTGACTGGCTCGCGCCAGGCTGGACAACTGCAATTGCAGCTCATTGAGCGACTGCAAGACCGGTGTCAGATCCGCTGCCGGGCCATTGTTCTCATCCAGCAGACGATGCAGAGGCTCGAAACGGCGTTGCAGCGATTTCTTCGCAGTATCCGGCAGGTTCTTGGCCAGAGCATCCTTGGCCTTGCTGGTGGCCGCCGCAGCGACCTTGCCCAGTGCGCCGCCCTTCTCTGCCACCTTATCGACGGCATCCGTTACGTCACCAGCCGCCTCGACGATCGCAGGGAAGCGGGTGTTTTCGCGGACTTCCATCAGCAGTTGCAGCACAGGCGAATTGGACGATGTCAGACCGGCCACCAGATCGGCCGCTTCACCGGCATCGTTGAAAGGCAACAACCCGACCTGACCGACCGCTTCACTCCAGTAGTTGGCGTAATCCCGGAAGTAAAGCTGCTCCAACTCCACCATCAGGCGACGCATGTCCATGTCGCTGATACCGGCGCCTTCGCCCAGAACCCAGTTGTCACGCAGGATATCGTTGACCAGGACATTGCCCTGTACAGAGAAGTACTGCTGATAACCCTGCTGGGTATAGAACCCCGGAATCACATAGTCGGTCCCGAAGAACAGCCCGCCCTGTGGCCCCATGTGCTGGCTCAAGCGGTAATCGGGCAATGTCCGGGCCTGTTCGCGCAGGACACGATAGACCACCGCCGCCAGCGACTCGCTGCGCAACACGCGACGGGCCTGCTCGACCAGCGTTTCATTGAGCGGATAGCTGAAAGGCAAGGCCAGCAGACGCTCAAGATGCGCGTTCAAACCATTTTGCAACGCGGTATTGCCGGCATGACGTACCGACCATTCGGTGGCCACCCAATCCTTGAGCCAGGCGGCGTCCCGACGGTCCTTCATGCCCAGCATCAGGTAGGCTCGCAGGCTGTTCAGCAGGCGCTCACGGTCGCGGATGCTGGCGTTGATCTTGCCTTCCAGCAGCGACGCAACCCGAGGCAACAATTGCGCTTCGAGCTCACGCTCGTAAGCCTCCTGCACAACAGGACTGCTCTCCTCCCCCTGATACAGACCGACACGCTCATGAAGCGATACATCGCCCTTGGGCGGGAACACCCGGGTGGCTTCGTAGCGGGTGTCCAGGGTATTGAGAACCGCGGCGGCGTCGTTGCGCGAAGCAAGTACCGAACGCTGCTGTTTCCAGGTCTGACCGAGGTCGCGCAGGCTTTCCAAACGTTCATAGTTGGCCGAGAACCCGCCCGCCCAGGCAATGCCGAACAAGGCCAGGGCGCCCAGTGCTCCCACGTACATGGCACGCTGCCCCCAATGAATCCGGCTGCGCTCGCGCTTGTCCAGACCGGCCAGATCGGCTTCAGGGAAGATCACCCGGCTCAGCAGATGATGAATGAAACGGGCACGCCCCGTTCTCAGGGTCGGCAGGACACCCGAGGACATGCCGAGGCTCGCACCGATGCTGGCGGTATTCGGATCAAGGCTTTCCGTCAGATAAGGTGCGCTGGTCAGGTAGAACCCGCGCAACTGGCTGGCTCGCTGATAGCGGTTGCCGGTGAAGGCCATGTCCACGAACAGGCACAGGTTTTCGCCGATCAGCCCGAGCTGATGCGGGAAATCGAGAATGCGGCCACGACGCTGGGTATCGCGCTCCTGGTGCATTCGCATGATCACCTGGCTGTTCAGGCGACGCAGAAGCTCCTCGAACTCCTGACGCAACACGGCCACGTCAGTACCGTTCTGCTCCTTGCGAAAGCTCGTCCCCAGAACCTGATCACTTTCTTCACGGCTCAACTGGTCGAAGAACTCATCGAAGCCCAGCAGTTTGTCAGCCTTGCTCAACACCAGATAGACCGGCACATCCACGTGCAACTTCTGATGGATTTCCTGCAGGCGCGAACGCACTTGACGCGCCAGTGTCTCGAGGCCCTGCTCATCGCCGGCCAGCAACATTTCCACAGGAATCGTGACCAGCACGCCATTGAGCGGACGACCGCGACGGCGCTTGCGCAACAGACCCAGCAAGGTATTCCAGGCACTGCCGTCGACTTCGGCATCCTGCTGGGTCAGGTAACGTCCTGCCGTATCGACCAGCACACCATGATCGGCAAAGTACCAGTCGCAATGACGGGTGCCGCTGGTGTCGCGGGTCAGCTTGCGCTCGAACTTGTTGAGCGGAAACTCAAGCCCGGAAAAATCGAGCAGACTGGTCTTGCCGCTGCCCTGCGGGCCGATCAGCAGATACCACGGCAGATCGTTGCGCCACCGCTCGCTGCGGCCACGGTACAGGCTTGAAGCCTTGAGGGTACGCATCGCTTCGTTGAAGCGGCTGCGCAACTCCTTCTGCTCCTCATCGATCAGCTCTTCGCGGCGCAGTCGCTCCTGACCGTCTTCGGTCTCCTCGACTTCCTTCTTGCGGATCCCGGCACGCCAGCTGACAAAGACCATGGTCAGGCCCCAGCCGAGGAACAGAACGCTGATGGTCAGCAGGCGCGAGGTCGCGCTTTCCCAGAACTTGTAATCATTGACCGCCAGCAACGGGCCTGCGAACCACACCAGCAAGGCCACGAACATGACCAGCAGCAGCGTCCAGACCCATGTCTGGCGCAGGAATGCACCGGTTTTCTTGAAAAAGTTTTTCATCACACATCCCTGTATTACGGCTTGGGCTGGACCACTGGCAGGTCAAGTTGTTGATAGGGTTGCAGAACCGTTTCGCGTTGCTCGCCCAGCACCCACGCGAAGCCCGAATACATCACAACCAGACAGACGAAAGTGAACAAGGCAACCATCCACCAGGGCACGATGCGTACCAGGCTGTGGCGCTTGTCAACGAGCCCTTCCCAATGCGGCGACAACTCACGGGGCGCGTCGCCCCGCAACTGACGAATCTGTCGATACAGCGCATCGCGAATGCCTTCCAGGTCGAGCATGCCGCGTGCCATCACACGGTATTTACCCTCGAAGCCCAGGGACAGGCACAGGTACATCAGCTCCAGCATCGGCAAGTGCTTGACCGGGTTTTTCGACAGGCGATCCAGCAACTGGAAGAACTTTTCCCCACCGAAGGTTTCATTGTGAAAACTGCTGAGCAGGCTCATCTGTGACCATTCGCTTTCGTCGCCCCATGGTGTGGTGACGACCGCTTCGTCGACGACGGTGCACAGCACGTAACGCGCCGTCATGACCTGGCTGCTTTCCGCACCGTTGTGCAACGCCCGCACTTCAAACATTTTCAGGCCGTTGCTCAGGCGCTCATTGAGGCTGTACAGGTCTTCTCGCGTTTCGCTGTGCTTGAGACGCACCACATGCGACAGCAGATCCGAAGCCGCAGCCACCAGTGCATTGAGACTGACATTGAAGGCTTCGGCCGGTCGCAGGCGTGCCGCGTAGATCATCCGCTCTTCCAGTTGCTCGAAGCGCGGCGGCGCAGCGAAATCCGTCAGAGGCGTCTGCGCCGGCCCGTGGCCCTGGCGATCGAGCAGGACGGTCTTGTCATCCTGAGAGTGTTCCATGTCCTTGATCATGTCGGTCAGTTCCTGATGGCCCAGAATTTCAGTTCAAGCTCGGCGAATTCACCGGACATGTGGAAGGCGAAGCCACCGGAACGCTCCAGTTGCTCAACGTCATCGGAACTGAGTTCGAGGATGAAATAGGTTTTGTTCGAGTGAAACGGGATCTGCCGCGGCGCGACGGGCAGCGGCTTGACCTTGATGCCCGGCAGGTGCAGGTTGACCAGTTGGCGAATGCGCTCAACCGGCCCCACCTTGAGGTGCGCAGGCAGGCGATGACGCAGCTCTTCGGAATCGCAGTTGGCGCTGACCGCCAGCACGAACGAAGCAGAAGCCAGCAACTTGTGGTCGTGCAGAGGCGACACGATGATCCCGTACTGACGGGTCTGAAGCACCAGCTCCAGCGCATGCTGTTCGAGCACCATCGACAGCACCTGGCGAATGGCATCCATGAGCTTGCGAAAGCTCGCGCCCTGATCACTGTGCTGATAACGGCTGTCCAGACGCGGGCGCTTGTTGTCGCCGAACGTGGCCAGATCACCGAGCATGGTCAGCAGCGTGCGGTACAGCTCTTCGGGGTGAACCTGATCCAGCCCCAGGTAATGCCGAAGCAGCATTTCGGTCCGGTTGATCAGTTGCAGCATCATGAAGTCACCGACTTCCGCGCCGCCCACCTTGCCGTTGGAGCGAATCCGGTCGGCAATGGTGTCGCCCCGGTGACCGAGCATGCTGATCACTTCCTTGAGGCAGGACAGCAGATAGCCGGACGCATGGGTATGAATGAAGGTCGGGACAAAGTCCTGATCCAGGGTAATCACGCCATCGGGCGTGGAATCCAGGACCTCACAGATCTTGAGCTTCACATAGGCCTGATCGCTCTGCTGCTCACCCAGCAACAGCTTGAAATCGGGGCGGCCGCAACGGATCTGACTGCTGGAGTCATCGCCGGCATTGGAGTCTGCCACTTCGGCTTCATAGGCGGTGTAACGGGCCAGGACGTCGGATTGTTCCGGGCGACGCGATTCGATGTGATTACCGGTCACCAGCGGCAATGCCAGGTAAATCGGCGTGTTGCCTGTATTCGGCGGAACGTCCAGAGCCAGAGGCTCGATATTGCCGCTGAGCTCGAAGAGGCTGCCGTCGGGCAGCACGCCGGAAGCCTGGCTGATGACCAGCTTGCCCATGTTGAGAAACTGAAGGTCGATTTCCAGGCCCAGAAATCCCCAGTTGTAGCTGCCCAGCAACTGAGTGCGCGTCTTCATCTGGTAGTCGTAATAACGATCGTTGTGCTGGAAGTGCTGCGGGCGCAACAGCATGCCTTCCTGCCAAATGACTTTATGTACATTCATGATTATCGGGCCGCCTTGGCGAGTGTCGCGCGGGTGCTGCGGATACCGGCCTGATCGAATGTCAGGTCGGCCTGGGTCAGTTCCATCGGAGCAATGTTCAACACAAAGCGCCATTGGGTTTCCGACAGATCACGGTAGGCCGCCAGCACACCGACGTAACGCCCCTCTTCGATGTTGAGCTTGAGGTCGACGGTTTCGCCCGGACGCAGCTCCAGCTCTTCGCTGACCAGCAGATCCGGTGCCAGGGACTCCTTGGCGCGGTCATAGATGCTGAAAAAGTCGGCGTTCTCGAACGCTACCGGGTGCTTGAGCTCATACAGGCGGACCACCACCGGCGAAGGACGGCCATTGAGGTCCGGGTTGAGCCGGTCAGTAGCCGTCAGCCGCAGGTCCAGCTTGGTCATGGTCGAGTACGGCGACATCGAAGAACAACCTGCCAGCAGCACCAGGGCAGTCAACGCAGCCAGCGTCTTGAGCAGCAGGTTTGAGCAACGAGACATGTGAATCATCCTTGGTGTTCCGTGTGTAGGGTTGAAATCAGGCGGATCTGTTCTTCATAGGCCTGGGCGAAATCACGGGCGAGCAGACGTTCGCTCCAGTCATCGTCCTGGCGCAGAGCCTGGTGGTAACGCTTGTAGGCTCTCCAGCGGCTGCCGGACGTCGCCAGCAGGGGCTTCGCATCACGCTCGAAGCGCAGCGCCAATTGCTGGGGGGCGAAGTGTTCGAGGGTGCCGCGCACCGCCGCACGGCTGGCGCTCAGCAAGGCCACCTGATGGGCCTGCAGATCGCGGAAAGCACGCGAGACGGCCTGCTCGGCCGGAAGCTGGCCCGGCTTGTGGTCCTGCAACAGAATGCCCAGCGCTTCACCGGCATCGATTGCAAACTTCAAGGGGTTCTTGCTGCCGCCCTGAACGGTGGTCAGGGCCAGACGCAGTTCATTCTTCAGTTCGCTACGGGTACGCAGGCTCTGTTGCAGGCCACCGATGCTGTGCTTGAGCAAACGGGCCGCCTGGATGGCCAGCGCCTCGCGACCGTCATGGTCCATGTGCTTGAGATCGACGCCCAACGCAGCACCGAACTGCTCCCAGAACACTTCGCTCTGACGCGTGACCTGGGCAGGCTGCACGGGTTTCGGTGCCTCAGGCTGGGGGACCAGCTCCGGAACCATCAGCCGCTCGGTATCGATCTGTGCATAGTCTGCGCGCTGACGAGGCTCATGAACGGGCTGGCTGAGAGCGGCCAGGTCATCGATCTCGAAAGAACCTCTTTCCTGCTGGCTGAGGGCAACCAGCGGGTCCAGATCCAGGAAGGCATCATCGGGAATGATGCTGCCGGCAGGCTGCGGCTGCCCGACTTCAACGCTGTAGCCGACAGGGTCGCGAACCAGCCGGGCGCGAATCTCGAAATCGCCCAGGACGTAGACACTGCCATGTTCGATGCGCTGGGGGACGCCCTTGCGCAAGCGTGCGCCGCTCTCGCTGTCCTGAATGCCGTTGCTGCTGGTGTCGGTCAGGTAGAACGAACCTTCCTTGAAGCTGATCAGCGCGTGATGACTGGACAGATGACGCTTGCGGTCCGGGATGACCCAGTCACAGTCCTCGCTGCGCCCGATGACACCACCCGCCGCATTGAACGTCTTGCTGCTCGATTCGGTAGGCACGAACTGTTTGGTATTCAACATTTCGAAAACCAGTTCCATGATGATGCTCCTTGCGGTCACTTCCCGCGGTTGGCCGCCTGCGGATCACCCAATGGGCGATAGGTGTTGTCGTTGAATTTGTAATTGCCGCCACAGCCGTAAAGGCCGCCGCAGACGACCAGAATCAGCAGGATGGCTTGCCAGGGACGAACAGACATCAGAGGAACTCCATGGATAGACAATGCATGAAGCCTCGACACCCTGGAGGGGTCGGGGCTCGCATGAACGAAAGAAAAAAGGGGAAAGTCATGCCTGGCTAGCTCTCGAAATCACCGAGGTTGATATTCAGCCGCCCCAGGCGATACAGCAGCGTGCGTCTCGGCAGACCCAGCTCACGGGCGGCCAGGGTCTGGTTGCCGTCGTTCTTGCGCAGACAGTCGAGCAGCAGATGGCGCTCGACCTTCTCAAGACGCTCACGCAGATTCAGGCCCGACTCCTCGGGCGAGGCTTCCGGATTCAACGAAAAATGCTCGGCCAGCAACTTGCCGCCTTCACACAGCAGAACCGCCCTTTCCACCAGCCCCTTGAGCTCTCGCACATTGCCGGGAAAGCTGTAACTGCTCAGGTGATTGAGCGCTGAATCGCTCCAGGTCACGAAGTCACGCTGCAGAAAGGTGCAGGCCTTTTCGGCAAAGTGGCGAGCCAGTTCCAGAATGTCGCCCTCGCGCTGCCGCAGGGCCGGCAACTCGATGGGGAACTGCGCCAGACGGTAATACAAGTCCTCGCGGAACTTGCCTTCGCTGACCATCACGGCCAGATCGCGGTGGGTCGCGGCGATGATGCGCACATCGATCTTGTAGGTGTCATTGGAGCCCAGCGGGCGAATCTCGCCCTCTTGCAGCACCCGCAATAACTTGGCTTGCAGGGACAGCGGCATATCGCCGATTTCATCCAGCAGGAGTGTGCCGCCGTTAGCGGCATCGAAAAGCCCTGCCCGGTCGCGGTCGGCTCCGGTGAAGGCCCCTTTGCGATAGCCGAACAATTCGCTTTCCAGCAGGCTCTCCGGAAACGCCGCACAGTTCTGCACAATGAACGCCTTGGAGCGACGCGGGCCGTAGTCATGAATCGCACGCGCCACCACTTCCTTGCCGGTACCGGTTTCACCACGCAACAAAACGGTATAGGGGCTGTGCAGCACCTTGCTGATCAACTGATAGGTCTTGCGCATGACCGGGCTGCTGCCGATCAAGCCATAACCACTGGTGCTGATCCCCGTACCGGTCAAGGGTGCAGGCTCGCCCGCCGGACGACGCAGGCGTTGGAGCAGGTCCAGCTGGGTGAGGACGAATGTTCCCAGTTGTGCCAGCGAGTCGGCAAACACCTGCAAGTCCACATGGTCGCGGCTCGCACACAGCAACAACCCCTCGACCTCCTTGTTCAGGTTGACCAGAGGCACGCACAGCAGCGATTGCCAGGGCTCGCCATACTCCGGCAAGAAGCTGGTTTCGTGCAGGCTGCCGCTCAACTCCATGAGGCTGATCACACGGTTCTGGCACAACGAGAATTGCAACAGTTGTTCACCGTTGTAATCGGCCGACAGGCTGGAGGCGGCCCGTGGCTGCACAACACCGGCCAGGCACTCCGCACTCAGGCCTAGGCAGGTGTGAGTCGCATCGAGCAGATACAACTGGGCGAGTTCGCATCCGGCCAGCTCAGCCACGCCGCGAACGAAATCGTTCAACAGCGCTTCTCTGTCCGCAGCACGGGACAGGCAGGCAAACTGCGCCAGCAATGCCTCGGCATAGATCAATGGCTGAGGGATTCGTGTGAACATCACGCCCACCTCAGACGAACTCACAGGTCACGCTGGAGTCGCTGTCGAGGGTAGCGTGGACGTGCTTGATCTCCTCTCCCCGGGCCATGGCTTCAAGCAAACGGTCGGCCACCAGTGGCAGCAGGTGCGAGTCCAGCAAGTGGTCAATCAGGCGTGCGCCGCTTTCACTCTGGGTGCAACGCTCGGCCAGATGATCGACCAGTGCCTGGCAATGACTGAAAGCCAGTTGCCGACGTTGCAGGCGCTCGCCCAGTCGCTTGAGCTTGATCTCGATCAGCTCGCGCAGCACGGGCCCGCCTACCGGGTAGTAAGGCACCACACGCATGCGGGCCAGCAAGGCCGGCTTGAAGTGTTTGCTCAGAACCGGGCGAATGGTTTCTTCCAGGGTTTCGGCGCTTGGACGCTCGCCGTTTTCGCACAGCGCACTGATGCGATCACTGGCCAGGTTCGAGGTCATCAGAATCAGGGTATTGCGGAAATCGATCTCGCGCCCTTCCCCGTCATTGGCCACGCCCTTGTCGAAGATCTGATAGAACAGGTTCAGTACATCCGGGTCTGCCTTCTCGACTTCGTCGAGCAGCACGACCGAATAAGGCTTCTGCCGCACGGCCTCGGTCAGCATGCCGCCCTCGCCATAACCCACGTACCCCGGAGGCGCGCCGATCAGACGGGAAACCGTGTGTTTCTCCTGGAACTCGGACATGTTGATGGTGGTGATGAAACGGTCGCCACCGTACAGAAGATCGGCCAGCGCCAGCGCCGTTTCGGTCTTGCCCACGCCGCTCGGACCTACCAGCAGGAACACACCGACCGGTGCATCCGGCTTGTTCAATCCCGCTGCGGTGGCACGCATGGCACGGTCCAGACTGCGGACAGCCTGCTCCTGGCCACGGATGCGCTCCCGCAGGTCGGCGGCAAAGCTGGCAACCTTGACGTTATGCTCACGGGCCAGCTGGGAGAGCGGCACCCCGGTCCAGGCACTGATGACTTCGGCGACCAGACGCGGACAGACTTCAAAGCTCACCAGGCGCTCATTGACCTGGGCAGCGCCAAGCGCGCGATGGGTTTCGCCCAGCTCGGCTTCGAGTGCATCGATGTCTGGTACATCAGAGACAGGAAGCTCCAGACCTTCTACCGACTCACCCTCGTCCGGCGCGGAAGCGGCTGATACAACCTGCCTGGCTTCACGGGCCCTGGCCAGTTGCTGGCGCAGATCCAGGACACGCTCGGCCAGCTCACGCTGCTCTTTCCAGAGTGCCGCCAGAGCGGTTTCCTCCTGCTCTGCCTCCAGCAAACGGGCTTCCAGTGCCTCCAGAGCCTGCTGATCGATCGCCAGCCCCGACTCCGCGTCACGACGCAAGGCCTGACGCTGACGTCCACCTTCGGCCAGCTCGCCACGCAAACGCTCAAGGCTTTCCGGGGCGGCGGCCAGGCTGATACGAACCCGTGCACAGGCGGTGTCCAGCACATCGACAGCCTTGTCCGGCAACTGGCGACCGGCCAGATAGCGTGCCGACAGTTCGGCAGCGGACACCACGGCATCATCGCGCAGATAGATACCGTGGCTTTTCTCGTAGACCTGCGCCAGGCCGCGCAAAATGGTCACCGCTTCCTGCACGGTCGGCTCATGCAACTGGACCGGCTGGAAACGACGGGCCAGCGCCGGGTCCTTTTCGAAATACTTCTTGTATTCGCTCCAGGTAGTCGCGGCGATGGTGCGCAACTCACCTCGCGCCAGCGCCGGCTTGAGCAGGTTCGCCGCATCGGAGCCACCAGCCGTGCCACCGGCACCGATCAGAGTGTGCGCCTCGTCGATGAACAGGATGATCGGTTTCGGCGAAGCCTTGACCTCATCGATCACACCCTTGAGACGACGCTCGAATTCGCCCTTGACGCTGGCACCGGCCTGCAACAGACCCATGTCCAGAGACAACAGCTCAACACCCTTGAGCACCTGCGGTACTTCGCCCGCGGCGATACGCGAGGCCAGGCCTTCGACGATGGCGGTCTTGCCCACACCGGCCTCACCTACCACGATGGGGTTGTTCTTGCGGCGGCGGGCCAGGATATCGACCATCTGACGGATCGCACTGTCACGGCACAGCACCGGATCGATCTTGCCGTCACGGGCCTGCTGGGTCAGGTTGTGAGTGAAGCGCTGAAGCAGCGATTCCCCGGAAGCGACGGGCTTGTGATCGGTCGATTCCGGTTTCTGCGACAGCGCAAAATCCTTGAGACGGTCGATATTCAAACGGGCCAGCATCGGCTGGTAACGGCTTCCGGCGTAACGCATCGGGTTGCGCAACAGTGCGAGAATCATCGCGGCCTGCTCGACCTGCGTCTGGCCCAGCTCGAGGTTGGCCACCAGCAAGGCGTCCTGCAGCCACTGAACCAGCTCAGGGGCAAATACCGGGTTGCGCGAAGCCGTGTGTTCGACCCGGGACTGCAAGGCCGCGCTGAACTCTCCCGCATCCACTTCGGCATCCTGCAGCGCGCGGGCCAACAACCCTTGTGGACGTTCCAGCAAGGCCAGCAACAAGTCTTCGACAAGAATCTTGCTGCCTCCACGGGCCACACAGCGCTCGGCGGAGCTTTCCAGATCCCGGCGGGTTTCGGCGTCCAGCGCCCGAATGAGTTGTTGCAGGTCTACATTGATCATGATCATCGATCCTTAATGAATTTTGCTGCCCAGGGTGACAACGCCGTCGGCCTTTTCACGGCCAAGCCAGCTGGTCCAGCCCAGGCGACAATCGTTCTGCTCACCGATGCGCAGCTCGCGGATTTCTTCATGCCGCAATACCAGGCGGATGTCGTAATCCAGAGGGTCGCGCAGCGTGAAGCGCACCAGCGCGCACAACGGCTGGTAGCCAAAACCGATTGGCAGAAACTCGTGAAAACGTTGCCAGTCCAGCTGGCTGATATGAATGCGGAACTTGCCGCTGCGGTCGCGAACCGCCTCGCCCAGCACCAGGTCTTCGCCCAGCAGACTGTTGGCCAGCCCCAGGCGGTTGCGCTGTTCTTCGAGAATGTCCACCCGGCGCTCGATACATTGCTCGATGACCAGGTCCGCGTGCTTGAAGTAATACCGCAGCACCGCTTCGATGAGCGCCGCCGAGTGAGCCCGCAGGCTGAGCAGGCCCAGGTACGGCAACAGACGTTTCCAGTTCAGCTCCTTGGCCTTGCGGATGTCTTCGCCACCCAGGCCGATCAGGGCGAACAGGTGCGAGGAAAACGGGTCGAGTGCGCCACTCTTGAAACGTGCCCGGTAGCGGTACTTGCGCCAGATCGGCAGCAGCAGGCGCTGCAGGCGATGGTGGAACAGGTCCAGGAAGTTGCGGATGGGATTGCCGTCTTCGTTGTCTCCCAGAGCCTCTTCGCCATAAAACGCAGGCAGAGGCGAACCCGAGCCGAACAGCCCGATCAGGTTGAAACGCAGGCGCGCATGCATCCGGCCGCGCTCCTCGAAGAACTCCACGCGATCGACATCGCTGCCAGGAAAGCCCAGGCTCGGATTGGCCTGAAACTCCACATGGTCATAGAGATCGTCCTCACTGAGTTCCGGATGCCAGTCGCGCAGCCGCTCGATCACCAGCAGCACGGCCTGGAACAGTGAGTACTCGCGTATTACACGGGACAGCCCGCTCAAAGCAGGGGCTGCAACCCCATACGTGGCGTCCATTGGTACACCTCTCCCTGGGTGCTTTTCACGCGCAGCTCGTGGTACGAGTTGAGACTGGCGTAAAGAGCAAAAAACTCGTTAAGAACCGATGCGAAGACGAACAGGTCACCCTCTCCGATGTAGCCTTCCGGATCGATGGTCAGTTCGGTGCGAAGGCCTCGCAGTGGCAGCCCCCGATGCAGCCTGTCCACATGCTCGTGACGGATGGACTTGAGCCCGCCCAGCAGACGCTTGCTGACCTTCTCGGCGTGCTGGTCGTAGTAGCGCGGCAAGTCATAGGTTTCGAGAATGACTTTCAGCGCATCGACGTTGGCCAGCGACAGGTAGTTGAGCGACATGTTGCTGATCAGCTTCCAGAGAAAGTCGCGGCTCAGGGGCGGCGCGTAACTGGAAGTGACCGGCGTGATGTTGCGAAAGCCAAGAAACTCCGGCGTTTCTTCCGAAGGCTGGTCGATGTCCCCCAGCTTGAGTCGGCGAGCCAGGTTCTGGTTGGTGCAGGTCAGCTCGATGGACAGCGTTTCATGGGTTTCGGTGTCGCGGATACCGAAGCTCAGGTAGGTGTCGAGCCCGTCATGCAGCAGCGAGGAACGCTGACGGATGCTGTAGTGGGGACGGCTTTCAGGCACATCGAAACTGGGATCATGCTCGAATGACTCGAACGGTACATATTCCTGATACCCCAGCCCGCCCGGCTTCCATCCGGTCACGGTTTCCACCGAAAACACACCGCAGTTTTCAAGGTCGTACTCGGCGGGCAACAACAGGTATTCGTCCTGCTTGCCATCCAGACGGATCGGCAAGGCATCGTGCTTGAACAGATTGACGATCGGCGTGCAGTACAGCTTGACGTTGTCCAGTGTCGGTCGCAGACGCTGGATACCGCTGTTCTGGATATCGAAACGTATTTCCAGGCCACGGATCTGCTTGAGGGTTTCTTCCGGCAAGGACTGAAGCAGTTCCAGGCCATTGAGATCGACAAACAGGAACTTGTCCTGGAAGGCAAAGTATTCCTGCAGGTAGCGGTAGCCCCGGAACGTGTTCAACGGGTAAGGGATCAGGGCTTCCTCTTCGGCGAACCCCACCGGCTGCACACGGTTGCCCGGCAGGCTGAAAGACATCGCATCGCCGTTGGCCGCCGTGAACGGCTTGCCGCCGCTGCCCAGCGGCACCAGCTGGATACCGCCCAGATTGCGCAGCAGGCTCACGTACAACATCTGGCTGATGTAGCGTTCGCCCGCCAGATGCAAACGCAGACGACTCAGGTCCAGCTCACCGAGATGACCGTCACAGCTCATTTCCAGACGCAGGCTCAGCAACGCCCCGTCGCCCTTGACCGAATAATTCAATCCGGTCAGGTCCAGCGGCAACACTTCGGTGGGGTAACAGGTACGGAACCGGCAACGCACGTCGTCGATGGGCTTGCTTTCCACCGGCGTGTCGCGCTTGACCAGCATGGCCGGGCCGGACTGCATCAGCGGGTCGAACTGCAGGATGCTGAACGCCGGCAGCGGCCGCATGTAGTTCGGCCACAGCAAGTGCATCAGGGAATGACTCAACTCCGGCAATTCATCGTCGAGCTTCTGACGCAGGCGACCGGTCAGGAACGCAAAGCCTTCGAGCAGGCGCTCCACATCCGGGTCCCGACCGGCCTGCCCCAGAAACGGAGCCAGGGCCGGACTACGCTCGGCGAAACGGCGACCCAACTGACGCAGAGCGGTGAGTTCGCTTTGGTAGTAGTGATTGAAAGACACTGCGGGCTACCTGTTTATCGTATTGGCGATGTTGTAGGCATCGTTGAAAAATCCATTGGGCACCATCGTCGGGATCAGCGAAATCGAACCTGAAACCCTGTCCGGGAAGCGGACGGGCTGCAAGCGACGATGAGAGTTCCCGTTATATGACGTCGTCTTTCCCTAGCTGACCCTGACTTGACCGCTGCCATCCAGGCGTGCGGAGAAACTGACCTGACGCTTGATTCCGTCCACCTCAAGCAGGCCTTCGATATTGAAAGCAAGCTTGAGCTGATCGTGATCCCGCGGCAGAGAAACGACGCGTACGTTCGAGAGACGCGGCTCGTAGGCTTCGATGAAGACTTCGATGGCCTGACGTGCCTGGCTCAAGGCATCGTGCAAACTCAGACGCATGTCGTTGAGATCGGGCAGCCCGTAATCGGACAGCGTTTGCACGCTGCCCGCACGGGTGCTGAGCATCTTGCCCAGATGGGCAGCCACCGAAGACATGGCGGAGACTTCACGACTCCAGCCAGCGCGCTTGTCGGCTTCGCCGCTCAAGCGTTCAAAAAGGCTGCCGTATCCTGGCATGGCTCAGCTCCTGCTTACTCTTTGTCCAGCTTGCCGACCAGCGACAAGGTGAAGTCAGCGCCCATGTACTTGAAGTGCGGACGCACGTTCAGGTTCACGCGGTACCAGCCCGGCTCGCCTTCAACATCGCTGACGATGATCTGGGCGGCACGCAGCGGACGACGGCCACGCACTTCGGCACTCGGGTTTTCCTGGTCGGCCACGTACTGACGGATCCACTTGTTCAGTTCCAGCTCGAGGTCGGTACGCTCTTTCCAGGAACCGAGTTGCTCGCGCTGAGCACTTTCAGGTAGTGAGCCAGGCGGTTGACGATCATCATGTACGGCAGTTGGGTGCCGAGCTTGTAGTTCAGCTCTGCCGCCTTGC